>NZ_JAPVYS010000001.1:0-406730 GCF_041431945.1 Streptococcus sp. 27098_8_66
TCTATTTGACTGACAAAAGGGGGGATTGATGGTAAAATGAGGAGGAGATTAGGTCGAATTTAGAAAGAAGGTCAGGCTATGAAACTCAATTATTTCAAACTATTCGCAGGAATCCCACTGATTCTTTGTTGCCTCCTTCTTTCCAGTTGTAAGATCATGACATCGAGTGATTACAAAAAGGCTAAGGAAGTTGTCAGCAGTGAGCTTGCTAAGGTTGGTCTGCATGGGAATGTCAAAATTAACCGTCTTTCCTGGCAGGCTTTAGAAATTCCGGGTTATAAGGTCGATTTTACTTATTTGGAGAAAACCTATGACGGTCAAACCGTACCTCTTGAGGTGCATGCTTTCTTACAAAATGACTGGTCTGATCCCTATGGACAAACCACTCCAAGTTATAAAGAAGTCTTTACAGAGCAGAAGGAAGTACAGAAAAAAGAGCCCCAACTACTGGATAAGCTTAAAAAGCAGGATTTAGGAATGACTCTCTCTCATTTTCATTTTCTCCCCAACGTTAGTTCTTCTTATCAAAAGGAGGCTACAGAAGAATTGGAAGAACTGGCGGCTCAAAATAGGCAAGAAGGAAAGAACGATTTCGCAGGTTATTACCAGATTCCGTACGCCACCCTCATTCAAAAGGGGCTGGTTCGTATGATGATCTCAGTAGAAGACGACCAATCCATCCAGGAAAAGGATTTAAAAGCTGCCGCTAAAAAGTTGGATGCTAGTGTTCTTCCAGATGGTGACTATGATTTCTATTACCTGGATTTCAAGAATAAAGATCATGAATCCATCTCCTATCATTTTAACGTTAAGGATGGACAGGTTGTGAAATTGGATCAGTAAAAAAGGTGAAATAGGAAAAACGACAGCTCAAGATGAAGGTCCCTGAGCTGTTTTTGTTATCTATTAAAGAAAAACAGGATAAAAAAGAGAACCTTTCGGTTCTCTCTATTTGTTTCAACTTCTATGAATGAGAGTAGAAGTTTCTTCGTTAGGGGGTTGATAGAAGTAAGGACTGTTCCTAATGATACGATTAGTTATCAGTCAATTTCCGTTTGATTCCAACAGCACCTGCTAAGACAAGAATTCCTGAGAAGACAAGTCCAGATGCAACAACTTCACCTGTATTAGGAAGAAGTATTTTGTGACCTCCACCATTGTTTTCACCATTGGAACCTGGCGCACTTGGTGTCGTTGTAGTACCAGAATGTTCAGGTTTATTTGGATTTTCGGGTGTAGTCTTAGGTTCTACAGTAGTAGTTGTTGTATCTTCTTCACTACTATTGTGGTTTTCTGGTTCTTCTGGTGTTGTAGTCGCTTCGGTAGTCTTAGGTTCATCGGTAGTAGTTACAGTAGTCTTAGGCTCTTCTGTTGAAACAGTTGTATCAGGAGTCTCAGGCGTAGTAGTTACAGTAGTCTTAGGCTCTTCTGTTGAAACAGTTGTATCAGGAGTCTCAGGCGTAGTAGTTACAGTAGTCTTAGGCTCTTGAGTCGTAGTGGTTGTAGTTGTAGGCTCTTGAGTCGTAGTAGTTGTAGTTGTAGGCTCTTGAGTCGTAGTTGTAGTTGTAGTAGTGGTTGTCGTAGTTGTAGTTGGTTTATTTGATGTGTTGACCACTTTAATCACGTTGTCATCATCAATTTTCTCAACTTTAGAAGTGTAACCTTCTGGAGTGTTAGTTTCCACTACTGAGTACTCAATCTTCTTACCGTCTTTGATACCTGGCAATTTCGTAAATTCTGCTTTCCAGCCAGAAGCTTTTGTAAGGGTTTGTGTTAACCCATCCAAGGCTTTGCCGTCCGCATACAATTGTACAGTAATATCTTTACGGTCAGCTTCCTCGTCACCAACCCACTCTTTCTGAACCGTCACAGTGGTGTCACCAGATACCCAGAATTTCAACTCGTTGTTGTTCCAGAAGGCTGGGTCAGTTTGAGGTGTTGTGATTTCATCAGCTGTCAAAGTAGCGTTGTTATCAACACGGATGGTTGTCTTAGGAATTAATGTTTGGTATTCAACGATCAATTCATCGCTAGATGCTGTTTTAAAGACATCACTGACATCTGATAAATTCACGGTAAATCCATTACCGTCTGCATCGAATTTCACATGTTTCCAGAAGTCCCAACCTGAAGCAATCACTTGTCCACCTTTTCTTAAAGTGAAGGATGGTTTCAAGTAAGTTCCCACAAAGAATTCATTTGCAGCGTGGTTAGCAGCAGGAGCAAAAGTGATTTTTGAGTAATCGACGGCTGGAGCTTGGATTTTATCTGATACAACAGGGTTTGTGATGGCTTGTTTTTTACCATCTCCATTGATACGGATAAACCATTTTGTTAGATAGTAGTCATCCCCAACATTCAACCATGCCCAGTTTTCAGATGCGTCTAATTTGAATTGCTTAGTTACATAGTCACCCGTAAGGTTGTACTTGTTCAACACAGATTCAAATACTCCAGGACCATCAGGACGTGTGATGACAACGGATTCGGAACCAACCTTAGAGGTGGCAGTTTTGTTTCCAGGATTTCCAGGAGTGTTGTCCCATTCTGCTTTGTATGAGAAGCCACCCTTAACGTTTTGGTTCATGGATTCGATGGCTTTTTTAAAGGTAAAAGTAATCTTTTTGTTTGTCATCGAAATGGTTGCGACTTCAGCTCCGTTGGCTTGAAGTGACTCCGTTGCAAGTTTGGTGATATTGACACCTTCAGGAGCATCAATGGTAAAGGTATCACCCTCCTTAACAGAAATTCCTGTTAAGTCCCAGTCAAATGAAAAGTTAACCTTTTGTCCACTTGCTTGGGCCTTTAAGTTGGAGACAGTTGGTGAAACAGTGGCGGCACTAACAGGTTTGATCACAGACAAGCCTAAGGCTACCACACCGATGATAGCTACAAATGCAACTATCTTTTTATAAAGAGATTTCAATTGGCCTCATTTCCTTTCTTCTGCCTGCCCTTTCCGAGGTCTTTCTATTTAGTGATATATCCTAAAATAGAAAGACTTCTAATTTACACTCCATGAAATCAGCCGCCTCAATTTAGGATGGACCGATGAAACGTTTGCTCCTTTAATGGAAACAATGAAAACAAACCCACCGATAAAATCAGCTCAAACCCTCTAACTACGTTTGTTTAGATAGAAAAAAGAGAGAAATGACAAGCGTCATAATGTTCAAGTGATAATAAGCGTTACAAATTTTAACAGAACAATCATTCCATTACATATTTAAAAAAGATTATTATCACTAATATTATAAGCTTTTATGTATACAAGTCAATCTAAATGTAACAAAAATAAAAGATATTGTTCATTTCGTCGCAACCACTTCTTGACCTTTTTTCCACCGCCATTTTCGGCTTTCATGATATAATATTCAGATAAGAAAAAGAGGAGACCAAAAGCTAGATGATCACTTCAAAATACGATTGGCAGTTAGCTTCGCCAAGAGCAGATGAGGCCTTTTTAGCCCTTGCCAAAAAAGCAGGCCTAGAAGCATCCGTGGCAACCTTGCTGTATGAGCGTGGCATTCAGACCAAAGAGGATTTAGAAGACTTTTTAGAGCCCAAGTTAGAGAAACTCCATGACCCTTATTTGCTCCATGATATGGACAAGGCAGTGGAGCGCATCCGACGGGCCATCGAAGATTATGAGCAGATCCTCATCTACGGAGACTATGACGCGGACGGGATGACCTCGGCCTCTATTATGAAGGAAACCTTGGAGCAGATGGGTGCAGAGGTGCAAGTCTACCTACCCAACCGCTTCACAGACGGCTATGGTCCCAATGAGAGTGTCTACAAGTACTTTATCGATCAGCAAGGTATTTCTTTGATTGTCACGGTTGACAATGGCGTGGCAGGTAATCAAGCCATCGCCATGGCCCAGGCAATGGGAGTGGATGTCATCGTGACGGACCACCACTCTATGCCAGAGGACTTGCCGGATGCTTATGCGATCATCCATCCAGAGCATCCAGATGCGGCTTATCCCTTCCATTATCTAGCAGGATGTGGTGTGGCCTTTAAGTTGGCCTGTGCCCTCCTAGAGGAAGTACCAGTCGATCTCTTAGACCTGGTAGCAATTGGGACCATTGCTGACATGGTCAGCCTGACAGATGAGAATCGGATTCTGGTCAAGTACGGTCTGGATGTTCTCCAACATACCCAGCGCATGGGCTTGCAGGAACTCTTGGAGATCGCAGGGATTCGTCCGGAGGATATCAATGAAGAAACAGTTGGTTTTCAGATTGCTCCTCGTCTCAATGCCCTTGGACGCCTCGATGATCCCAATCCGGCCATTGAATTCCTGACAGGATTTGACGATGAAGAGGCGCACGAGATTGCCCTCATGATTCATCAGAAGAATGAAGAACGAAAAGAGATTGTTCAAAGCATCTACGATGAAGCAAAAACCATGGTCGATCCAAACTTGTCCGCTCAGGTCTTGGCCAAAGAAGGCTGGAATCCAGGGGTCCTTGGTATTGTTGCCGGTCGTCTATTAGAAGAGCTTCATCAGCCAGTTGTTGTTTTAAGCATCGAAGATGGACGAGCTAAGGGGAGCGCTCGGAGTCCTGAGACGGTCAATATCTTTGATGCCCTCGATCCTCACCGGTCGCTCTTTGTCGCCTTTGGAGGACATGCCGGAGCAGCAGGGATGACGCTCGAGGTGGACCAACTCCCTGCCTTGTCTCAGGCTCTTACGGATTACATTGCAGAACAAGAGATTGATCTCAGTAGCAAGTCTAGCTTAGCGATCGATGAGGAACTGCATCTAACAGAACTAACGCTTGAGACCTTGAAAAGCTTTGATCGCTTGAGTCCTTTTGGCATGGACAATAAAAAACCAGTCTTTCTAATCCGTAATTTCAAGGTAGAAGGGGCACGCTCGATGGGAGCTGGCAATACCCACTTAAAACTCAAAATTTCTCAAGAAGATGCGACCTTTGAGGTGGTTGCCTTTGGCTTGGGAAGCTTAGAGGCAGAGTTTGCACAGGCGCAAGACCTAGAGCTAGCTGTGCAGTTGTCGGTCAACCAATGGAATGGCCAAACAACCTTGCAGCTCATGCTGGTTGATGCGCGTGTGGATGGTGTGCAGCTCTTTAATATCCGCTCTAAAAATGCCAGCCTCCCCGCAGGTGTTCCCGTTCTTGATTTTTCTAAAGAATTGCCAGATCTTACAGGCGAGCCCGCTGTTGTAGTTGGAAATATCCCTGAGGATTTAGAGCAACTACGGCAAATGTTCCAAGAGCATGATTTCCAGGCCGTTTATTTCAAAAATGAGATCGCCAAAGCCTACTATCTAACAGGCTACGGTAGCAGGGACCAGTATGCCAAACTCTATAAAACCATCTATCAGTACCCAGAGTTTGATGTCCGCTACAAACTCAAAGACCTAGCGGCCTATCTCAAGATCCAGCAGATCCTCTTGGTCAAAATGATCCAGATCTTCCAAGAGTTGGGCTTCGTGACCATTGAAAATGGCATCATGAAGGTTAATAAAGAAGCAGAAAAACGGGAAATCGCAGAAAGCAGCGTCTACCAAAACCTCAAACAAACGGTGAAAGAGCAGGAGTTGATGGCCCTTGGAACGGTTCGTGAAATCTACGACTATCTGACAGGACAGGCCTCATGAAAAAACATCTAAAAAAATTCCTCTGGCTCAGCTCTTCCTGCTTTTAGCTCTTTATTGGTTGGGAATCTACCTGAGTCTCAAAAATCCTATGGAGGAGATTGTTTACTCTGAAAATGGTGGGTGGATACGCTACGTGATGTTCAAGCCTTATACGCAGATCATTGGAAGTGATGATACTTTTCAAGAGGGTGAAGGACATAAAACTTTCTCTTTTTCCAAAAATATTGTTGATGATAAGCAACATCTTTCTGTAACAGTATTTAAGGGAACTTCTGATTGGTTATATTTGTATGATCATGAGTTGGATAGTAAAACCATGATTGGATTTGGATTTGTTTATGACTCTCATAAAAAAAGCTATAGTGCAAGAAAAAGTATATCTAGAAACAGATAACAAAATCTATAAAGACCAGCAACTCCTTGATCAACTTGCCGCCTATGGCAAAGACCGGACTTGGTTGAAAAAGCAAAGTAAGAAAGTGACCGAGCAATACATCCTTGGTACCTGGTTCAAAAATGGAAGCTCTCGCTATTCCTTGAAGAACCTAGGTGATATGAAAATCGAGTACAATAAATTGATAGATGAATAGTAAGCATGTTTCCAATCCCACATCATTTTTCGGATGTGGGATTTTTGCTTTTGACGCGGGAGCTTGGGAAAATGATTTGGCAAAAATGATGCAAGTTAGTAGAATTCATGGTATAATGGAATGTAAAAATTTTTTATGAAAGAAAGTTAACCATGAATTTAAAAGATTACATTGCAAGCATTGAAAACTATCCACAAGAAGGAATTACCTTCCGTGATATCAGCCCTTTGATGGCAGATGGCAATGCTTATAGTTATGCGATTCGTGAAATCGTTCAATACGCGACGGATAAGAAAATCGACATGATCGTTGGTCCTGAAGCGCGTGGTTTCATCGTTGGATGTCCGGTCGCTTTTGAGTTGGGAATTGGATTTGCGCCTGTTCGTAAACCTGGAAAATTGCCACGTGAAGTCATCTCTGCTGACTACGAAAAAGAATACGGTGTAGATACCTTAACCATGCACGCAGATGCCATCAAACCAGGCCAACGCGTCCTCATCGTTGATGACCTTTTGGCTACGGGTGGTACCGTTAAAGCAACCATCGAAATGATCGAAAAACTCGGTGGCGTCGTTGCAGGGTGTGCCTTCTTGATCGAGTTGGATGAATTGAAAGGTCGCGAAGCGATCGGCGATTACGACTACAAAGTCTTGATGCATTACTAATATAGCCTAATACTATAACTGGATACAGAAAAACCATAATTGAAAACTATAAGCTCCTATCATATAATGTTAGTTAAGAACTTGCACGATGGGAGATTTTTATGCCAATTACACTAGATAAAAAATTACCTGCAGTAGATATTCTTCGTTCAGAAAATATTTTTGTCATGGATGATGTTCGAGCAACTCACCAGGATATTCGTCCTATAAATGTTCTGATTTTGAATCTCATGCCGACTAAGGAAGCAACTGAGACTCAACTGCTACGCCTCCTGGCCAATACGCCCTTGCAGATCAATGTAGATTTCCTCTATATGGCGAGCCATAAGTCTAAAAATACAGCGGCCGAGCATATGGAGAGTTTTTACAAGACTTTTGAGGATATCAAGGATAATTACTATGACGGCTTGATTGTGACGGGGGCGCCTGTCGAAAAGATGGACTTTGAGGAAGTAGATTATTGGGAAGAATTGACCCAGGTTTTTGAATGGTCTAAGCGTCATGTCTTTTCTACCTTGCACCTTTGTTGGGGAGCCCAGGCTGGACTGTACCACCGTTACGGAATTCAAAAAGTAGAGCTCTGTGACAAGCTATCGGGTATCTATGACCAAGCAGTGGTGCGTCCCGATAGTCTGCTCATGAGAGGATTTGACGACCGCTTCCTTGCCCCTCATTCTCGCTATACGGATATTCCTTTGAAGGAAGTTCTTGAAAAGAGCAATCTTCAGGTGATCGCTCAGGGAAATGAAGTTGGTTTGTCTATCATTGCCAGTCCAGACATGCGTGAGGTATACAGTTTTGGCCATCTGGAGTATGATCGCGATACGCTGGCGAAAGAATACCACCGAGATGTCAAGGCAGGCTTGGATCCAGCCCTTCCAAAAAATTACTTTGATGAGAATGATGCCAATACAGAACCTCGCATTCGTTGGAATCTTGCTGCGACGACCTTCTTTAGTAATTGGATCAACTATGCGGTTTATCAAGAAACACCTTACCGCTTGGAAGAATTGGAAAAAGATATTTCATTTTATGGTTACCTATAAAGGGGAATTATGACATATTCACAAGCATTTAAGTATGGCAACTTGGTTCTTCCAAGTGCCTTACTTTTTCATTATCATGAGTTATTTGACCAAGCAGATGACTACTTGGTTTGGCAGTTTTTCTTCCTTCAAAATACGACCGGTCAAGAGACCTTGACTCCCAATCAGATTGCCAGTCATCTAGGAAAAACCGTGACAGAGGTCAATCGTATCATGTCCAATTTGACCACCAAGGGACTCCTTCAGTACCGGACCATTGAGCTCAATGGCGAGATTGAAGCCATCTTTGATGCGACCATTGCCCTGGAGCGCTTGGATGAGATTTTAGAAGCCCAGACACAAGGGAAGACACAGAGCGCGCCTGCTAAGGGAAATGTCATCAAGGACTTGGTGGAAACCTTCCAACAAGAACTGGGACGACTCTTGACGCCTTTTGAGATTGAAGACTTGACCAAGACTGTGCGCGAGGATCAGACAGATCCAGATGTGATCAAGGCAGCCTTACGAGAAGCTGTCTTTAACGGCAAGCCTCACTGGAAATATATCCAAGCTATTTTACGCAACTGGCGCAGTGAAGGCATCAACAGCCTGGCCCAAGTAGAGGCGAAACTACAAGAACGCGAGCAAGCCAACCCACGCAATGTGACCGTTTCAGATGATTTCTTGAAGGCCATGGATTTGTGGAAAGATTAAAAAAACTAGCACTTTATAAAAGTGCTAGTTTTTGAATGTAGACAAACTTCTTTTGAATGAAATAACCTGCATAATTTCGCGAAGATAGAAGAAATATGAGGATTTTAGAGCAATATTAGGATGTATTGGAACTTTCCGCTGTGAGAATGGTACTTGAAACACTATTGTTTCAAGTACCCGGGAGTTTTGAAACTTTAGGTTCAAAACTAAGTCTTGGAACTTCGGAGAAGTTCGCAGACGTCCGTACTCACCTAAGGAAAGTTTCTAATAAGTTACTGTCTTCAATCTAAAACGATTGCTTAATCAAATGTAAGCTAATCCGTTTATAGATAGTCCGCGTAGGCTTTTTTTAGTTTGCTAAGGAGTTCTTGTTTTTCCTCCTCACTAGCAAAGGAAGCCTGGATGGCATCGACATTGTGCTGGTAAAAGTCAGTTTTCTTGGTTTGGAAATGCTGATGGTAGAGGGCATATTCCTTGGTGAGGTCGGTATCAGATACAGTCCGGTTATCGGTATTGATACTGATTCGAGCACCTGCTTCCTTCATTTTCAAATAAGGGAAATCCTCTAAAGTCGGTGCGGCTTTTGTCTGTAAGTTGCTAGTCAAGCAGAGTTCACCAGTAACCCCATTTTCAATAAAGGATTGGAGTAAGGCTGGTTCATGAGATAGAGCTGTCACGTGGCCATTGCGTTTGATGCCAAATGCAATCGATTGGGCAACAAAGTGTGGGCAATGACACTCACCTGCATGAAGCGTCATGGGCCGATGGTAACTCTTGACTTGCTCAATTAGAGTTCGAATATCTTCTGGAGAGTAGTTGTGCTCATCCCCGGCAAAGTCAAAACCAACAAAATCCTGATCACTAACTTGGTTGGCTTCTGCAAGAATGCGAGAGGTGAGATCTTGATCGGACTGGCGCATGCCACAGACTAAGGCTTTTGCAACAATGCCAAATTCCTCCTGGGCTTGACGCAGTCCTTCACAGACAGCATCGATAGTTTCTGGGACGGTGAGCCCTTGATCTATGGACAATTCTGGGGCAAAGCGGACCTCGATGTAGACGACATTTTCAAGAGCAGTTTGCTTGGCCACATCGTAAGCAGCAAGCGTCAAGGCTTCCTTGGTTTGAAGAAGGGGCCGAATGTAGTCAAAGGCCTCTAAATAGTCCAAAAGATTCTCACAGTGGGCAGGGGCAGTGACATGGTGCTTGAGCTCTTCATCACTAGCAGGTAGGTCAATATGGGCCATGGCTGCCAGTTGGCGAATGATTGGAAGCGACAAGGAACCGTCTAAGTGACAGTGCAATTCTGTCTTTGCCAAACTATGAAAATCGATCGTGGACATGGTTTTCTCCTTAAAATTGTATTTTTTCTATACTATCATTTTGACAAAAAAAGTCAAGTAGCCTTCGCGTAGCAGATCTTTGAAAGGGAGCCCGAGATTTGATATGCTAAGAGTAGAAAAATAAAGGAGAAGAAAGATGTCAGATTATCAATTACCAGAAGTATGGGAAGCACCGAGCCAAATGGGAGGAGCCTGGGGTGGCTTGAACCAACCAACAGCAGGTGCCCGCTTTGAACAAACCCTTCCAAAAGGCGACCAGCCTTTCCAACTCTATACCCTTCCAACACCCAATGGGATCAAGGCCACCATTATGTTGGAGGAACTCAAAGAGCTGGGAGTGGATGCAGGCTATGACGCTTATCGGATCAAGATTGGCGAGGGAGATCAGTTTGGAAGTGACTTTGTAGCCATCAATCCTAACTCGAAAATTCCAGCCATGTTGGATCAATCAGGAGAGGAAGCGATTCGGGTCTTTGAATCGGCCAATATCCTCCTGTATTTAGCAGAGAAATTTGGCAAATTAATCCCGACTGATTTGGCTAAACGGACAGAAGTACTCAACTGGCTCTTCTGGCAGACGGGTGCAGCACCTTTCCTAGGTGGAGGCTTTGGTCATTTCTTCCACTATGCGCCGGAGAAAATCGAATATGCAATCAACCGCTTTGCCATGGAAGCCAAACGCCAATTGGACCTACTGGACAAGGAACTGGCCATTAAACCTTATATCGCAGGGGATGACTATACCATTGCAGATATTGCCATCTGGTCTTGGTATGGCCGTCTAGCCCAAGACAAGGTCTGGGACCGTGCAGGGATTTTCCTAAATGTGAAGGAATACAAGTATTTGCAGGCTTGGACAGAGAAAATCTCCAATCGCCCAGCTGTAAAACGTGGCTTGGAAGTAGAATATAAGGAAATTGACTAAAGTCTAAGCATAGAAAACTCAATACCTAGATTGTTGGCTCCAAAAACAAGAGATTTCTCGACTTATATAGCTAGCTAGAACAATTTAGAAGCAATTTGACAAGGCGCCGTTGCGCCTTTTTTTAATGGTGCAAACATGGTATACTAAAGGATGGAATAAAAGTTTAGAAAGTAGCACATGGAATTTACTAAATTATCAAATCGCTTGGACTTGGTGGCTAGCTTCGTCCCAGCTGGGGCGCGTCTGTTGGATGTGGGGAGTGACCATGCTTATCTGCCAATCGCCCTCTTACAAGAAGGCAAGATTGAGGCTGCCATTGCTGGTGAAGTGGTAGAGGGCCCCTATCAGTCTGCCCTGCAAAATGTCGCCGATAATGGCTTAGAGGACAAGATTGAGGTCCGCCTGGCTGATGGATTGGCTGCCTTTGAACCAGCAGATAGCATTTCCTGTATCACTATTGCCGGCATGGGAGGACGCTTGATTGCAGATATCCTAGCGGCAGGTCTTGAGAAATTAGCTGGTGTCTCTCGCTTGGTCCTGCAACCCAATAATCGAGAGGATGAACTGCGGGCTTGGTTAGTAGATCATGATTTCTGCATTGTCGATGAAGCTATCTTGGAAGAAAATGAGAAGTTCTATGAGATCCTTGTGGTGGAACAGGGTTCTCAAGAGTTGACAGCCAAGGAACTACGCTTTGGTCCCTATTTGATGCGGGAACAAGCTCCAGCCTTTGTCCAAAAGTGGTCCAAGGAAGTGGAGAAATTAGCCTTCGCCTTGGAGCAGGTCCCAGTTGAGAATCAATCCGCCAGAGCATCGTTAGAAGAGCGCATCGCTCACATCAAGGAGGTTCTACATGTTAGCAAGTGAAGTCATCAAACGCTATGAAGCCTACTGTCCTCAGGAACTTTCCATGGAGGGAGATGTCCGTGGGCTACAGGTCGGCACTTTGCAAAAAGACATTCATAAGGTCATGGTGGCCTTAGATATCCGCGAGCAGACGGTGGCGGAAGCTATCGCCCATGGGGTGGACTTGATCATCGTCAAGCATGCGCCGATTTTCCGCCCGCTTAAAGATTTGGTAGCTGACCGGGCTCAAAATCAGATCTATATCGACTTGATCAAGCATGATATCGCGGTCTATGTCAGCCATACCAATATTGACATTGTCCCAGATGGTCTCAACGATTGGTTTTGCCAGCTCTTGGACATTGAAGATACAGAGCCCCTCAGTATGACAGGAGAAGGGCTGGGAATCGGTCGCATCGGTCAAGTAGCTTCCCAAACCTTTGGCCAGTTGGCTCACAAGGTTAAAGAAACCTTTGGCCTAGATGCTTTGCGCTTGGTTAGCTATGACCAGGCTGACCTGGATCGGGTCATTGAGCGTGTCGCAATTTGTGGAGGAAGTGGCCAGTCCTTTTACAAGGATGCTCTTGCCAAGGGAGCAGAGGTCTATATCACCGGAGATATCTACTACCACACGGCTCAGGACATGCTGAGCGATGGGCTCTTGGCCTTGGATCCAGGACACCATATCGAGGTTCTCTTTGTGTCAAAATTAGTAGAAAAGCTCAATCAGTGGAAGGCTGAAGAAGCGTGGGAAATTGAGGTGATTGGCAGTCAAGCCAGTACCAATCCTTTTTACCATATCTAAGGGGTCATGATGAAAGTTGCCATTATCGGTGCAGGGATCGTGGGATCCACTGCAACCTATTATTTATCCAAAGAAGCACAGGTAGAAGTGACCGTCTACGACCATGGAGTTGGCCAAGCAACTAAGGCGGCAGCGGGCATTATCAGCCCTTGGTTTTCCAAGCGTCGAAACAAGGCCTGGTATCGCCTGGCTCGTCTGGGAGCAGATTTTTACCAAGAATTGGTAGAAGACCTGGCCAAGGACGGAATTAAAACAGATTTTTACCAGCAGACTGGTGTCTATCTCCTCAAGAAAAATGAGGAAAAATTAGACGAACTCTATCAGTTGGCGCTGAGTCGACGAGAAGAATCTCCCTTAATCGGGGACTTGGCAATTTTGACTAAGGAAGAAGTAGCCCAGCAATTTCCTGATCTACAAGGCTTTGAGAAACTCCTTTATGCCTCAGGTGGAGCCCATGTAGAAGGAGCTCTTCTGACGGAAACCCTTCTTCAGGCAAGTGGGGCAAGAGTGATCAAGGAAGAGGTTGCTTTCTCTGTCTCAAGTAATGGCTATCAGATTGCTGGAGAAAGCTATGACCAAGTCATCCTGGCAACAGGAGCCTGGTTGGGGAAAATCCTCGAACCACTTGGCTACCAAGTTGATGTCCGTCCTCAAAAAGGACAGTTGAGGGATTATCAGCTAGACCGAGATACTGATGATTATCCAGTGGTCATGCCTGAAGGAGAGCTGGATATCATTCCATTTCAGCAGGGCAAGATCAGTATGGGAGCCACCCATGAAAATGAGATGGGCTTTGACCTGACGGTGGATCAAGCTCTGCTAAATCAGATGGAAACAGAAGCTTTGGCCTACTATCCAGAACTAGCTCAAGCCGAAGTTGTCGGCGAGCGCGTGGGAACACGGGCCTACACCAGTGACTTTTCACCATTTTGGGGAGCCGTTCCCAATCAAGCTGGTCTTTATGTTGCCAGTGGCTTAGGTTCGTCTGGCCTCACAACTGGTCCCCTCATTGGTTGGCACCTAGCCCAACTCGTGGCAGGAGGAAACCTGCGCTTGGATCCAGCAGATTATCCAGTTGAACAATATGTGAAGAAGTAGGCTGGGACAAAAGTCCTAGCCTCTCAATTGTTTTTGGATTGTCGAGCAAGACGCAGTGGTTGAGTGGGCTCTACTACGCTGATTTCATCAGCTTTTACAGCCCTACTCAACTGTGCGGAGGTGGGACGACGAAATCGAATTCTAACGAATTACCGATTTCTGTCCCACTCTCTTTTTTTCGAAAGACCTTCTGTAATTTGGCTAAAAATAGTAGAATAGAGGGAGTGAATCATCAAGAAAATGGGAGTTATTATGAATTGGTTTCAATCGCAATCCGTGGTCTTGCAGGCCTTTCTCGCAGGATTGTTTACATGGGGCTGTACCATTGTCGGGTCAGCTATCGTCTTTTTCTTCAAGCATATTAGTCGCAAATTACTGGATATCATGATGGGCTTTGCGGCAGGTGCGTTGATTTTTGTAGTGGTCGAAGAGTTGATCCCAGATTCCCAGACCAATGGCAACACAGACGTTGCGACCCTCGGTCTCATGGTTGGCTTTGTCATTATGATGATCCTCGACGTAGCTTTGGGATAAGGAACTGAAAAGGAGAGCGTCAGGACAAGCTCTCTTTTTGATTGCTGTTATTTTCTTTGAGAAAAAAGATAGTCAGATACAGCTCAAAGGAATCTTCGTTAGTAAGGAGTATCGTCTTATGGTCAAAATCAAATTTAAAAAGAAAAGCAAAAGGATGATGAGTGTCATCGCTTTGGCTCTCCTTTTTGCAATTGGGATTTCGTTGTTTTATGTGAATAAAAAATTAGAGGAAAAACAACGCAATAGAGAGTATGAAGTCAGCCTTGTAAAGACCTTGAAGAATTCTTACGAGGGAATTGAAGAAATTGAGATTAAAACCCCATCTTATAGCTCTACTCCTTCAGACGCATGGGGAGCAGATGTAAAATTCACATTTTCTGATGGGAGTTCCAAGGAACATGTACTAGCTTATGATAAAGATGCGAATAAAATTAAGATAGGGGTCTATCATAATGAAGATGAGGAATTTCAGAGCTTTATGGATTCTAGGAGAGGAACGACAAAATCAAGAGTAAGGGTAAGATATTCGGATGGTTCAGAAGAGAAGCAGTGATCAGTGAATTAAAGTATATCAAGGAGATTTAGTCCGATCGTCCTATTTGAATCACGATAATGAAGATCGTTAACGAGACTATTGCTCACATCATGTCATCACCTCGTAACACAAATGCAAGGTGACTTTTTTATATAAACATGATAAAATAAGGGTAATGACTACGTAGAAAGGCCTACCATTATGAAAGGTATTATTTTAGCAGGGGGCTCAGGAACTCGCTTGTATCCATTGACACGTGCGGCTTCTAAGCAGTTGATGCCCATTTATGACAAACCAATGATCTACTATCCGCTGTCAACCCTCATGTTGGCTGGGATCAAAGATATCCTGATCAT
The DNA here is from genome assembly GCF_041431945.1 of Streptococcus sp. 27098_8_66. Lineage (NCBI taxonomy): Bacteria > Bacillati > Bacillota > Bacilli > Lactobacillales > Streptococcaceae > Streptococcus > Streptococcus sp. 27098_8_66. Next base: position 15,069 of record NZ_JAPVYS010000001.1, read on the forward strand.
CTCGACTCCTCAAGACCTACCTCGTTTTGAAGAGCTTCTTGGAGATGGCTCTGAACTAGGAATTTCTCTCTCTTATGCAGAGCAACCAAGTCCAGATGGCTTGGCGCAAGCCTTCATCATCGGGGAAGACTTTATCGGGGACGATCACGTTGCCCTCATCCTTGGGGACAATATCTTTCACGGAAACGGCTTAACCAAGATGTTGCAACGGGCAGAATCAAAGGAAAAAGGAGCGACTGTCTTTGGTTACCAAGTCAAAGATCCAGAACGCTTTGGTGTGGTAGAGTTTGACGCGGATATGAATGCTATCTCTATCGAAGAAAAGCCAGAACATCCAAAATCGAATTTTGCAGTGACAGGACTTTACTTCTATGACAATGATGTGGTAGAGATTGCCAAAAACATCAAACCAAGTCCTCGTGGAGAGCTTGAAATCACCGATGTCAACAAGGCCTATTTGGAGCGTGGAGATCTCTCTGTTGAGCTCATGGGCCGTGGTTTTGCCTGGTTGGATACTGGAACTCACGAAAGTCTCTTGCAGGCTTCTCAATATATCGAAACTGTTCAACGCTTGCAAAATGTCCAAGTAGCTAACCTTGAGGAAATTGCTTATCGTATGGGCTATATCACTAAAGAACAAGTCCATGAATTAGCGCAATCACTGAAGAAAAACGAATACGGACAATATTTGCTCCGTTTGATTGGAGAAGCTTAATGACGGAACAATTTTTTGATAAAGAATTAGCAGCACGCAAAATTGAAGCCATCCCAGGCTTGATGGAGTTTGATATTCCTGTGCGCGGAGATAACCGTGGTTGGTTTAAAGAAAACTTCCAAAAAGAGAAAATGCTTCCTCTTGGCTTCCCTGAAAGCTTCTTTGCGGAAGGCAAGTTGCAAAACAATATTTCATTCTCTCGCAAAAATGTTTTGCGTGGCTTGCATGCAGAGCCTTGGGACAAGTACATTTCTGTAGCAGATGAAGGAAAGGTTCTTGGAACTTGGGTAGACCTTCGTGAAGGCGATAGCTTTGGGAACACCTACCAAACCGTGATCGATGCTTCAAAAGGCATCTTCGTTCCTCGTGGTGTTGCCAATGGGTTCCAAGTTTTGACAGACAAAGTTGCCTATACATACTTAGTCAATGATTACTGGGCACTGGAACTCAAGCCAAAATATGCTTTTGTCAACTACGCAGACCCAAGCCTAGACATCCAGTGGGAAAACTTGGAAGAAGCAGAAGTCTCAGAAGCAGACAAGAACCACCCGTTGCTCAAAGATGTCAAACCCCTAAAAGCAGAAGATTTGTAAAATATAAATCTTAAAACAATCAAGAACATCATTTATATAGTTTTTAGCTTTGCTATAAACGAGCGAAGCGAGCTATGTACTTAGCTTTCCGCCGTGAGAAAAGCACCTGAACTACTTTTGTTTCAGGTGCTTGGAAGTTTTGAGACACTAGGCTCAAAACTTAGTCATGGAACTTCGAAGAAGTTCGCTGACGTCCGTACTCACCTAAGGAAAGCTAAAAAAAGATTGATTTAAGGAACAATCAAAACTAAAAACTATTTGGAGAAAAAATGTCAGAATATAAACATATCATCGTAACCGGTGGAGCTGGTTTCATTGGTTCAAACTTCGTCCACTATGTCTACAACAACCATCCAGATGTCCATGTGACAGTCTTGGACAAACTTACTTATGCTGGTAACCGTGCCAATATCGAAGAAATCCTTGGAGACCGTGTCGAGTTGGTGGTGGGAGACATCGCTGATGCTGAATTAGTTGATAAATTGGCTGCCAAGGCTGATGCCATTGTCCACTATGCGGCTGAAAGCCACAATGACAACTCCCTCAAAGATCCATCTCCATTTATCTACACAAACTTTGTTGGAACTTATACACTTTTGGAAGCGGCTCGTAAGTACGATATTCGTTTCCACCACGTGTCAACAGACGAAGTGTATGGAGACCTTCCATTGCGCGAAGATCTTCCCGGACATGGGGAAGGTCCTGGTGAAAAATTCACTGCTGAAACCAAATACAACCCATCATCCCCTTATTCATCAACCAAGGCTGCTTCAGACTTGATTGTGAAAGCTTGGGTACGTTCATTTGGTGTCAAAGCAACGATTTCAAACTGTTCAAACAACTACGGGCCATACCAACACATCGAAAAATTCATCCCACGTCAAATCACCAATATCTTGTCTGGCATCAAGCCAAAACTTTATGGTGAAGGGAAGAACGTCCGTGACTGGATCCACACCAACGACCACTCAACTGGTGTTTGGGCTATTCTCACTAAAGGCCGTATCGGTGAAACTTACCTGATCGGTGCCGATGGTGAAAAGAACAACAAAGAAGTGCTTGAGTTGATCCTTGAAAAAATGGGTCAACCAAAAGACGCCTACGACCGTGTAACAGACCGTGCTGGTCACGATTTGCGTTACGCGATTGATTCAACCAAATTGCGTGAAGAATTAGGTTGGGAACCACAATTCACAAACTTCGAAGCTGGTTTGGAAGACACCATCAAGTGGTACACAGATCACCAAGACTGGTGGAAAGCTGAAAAAGAAGCTGTAGAAGCCAACTACGCGAAAACACAAAAAGTTTTGAAATAGTAAAGAAAGTCCAAGTGGAAAACTGCTTGGACTTTTTCTTCTATTTTCTGAAAATCAAAAAATTAACCATGGATTTGTGGTATAATGTGGTTAGTTTTTATAATGAATCAATAAGGGGGATATGATGAATCAAAACGATTGGGTTGAATATTTTGAAGCGATCAATGGTCGCAAGCCAAGTATGCAAGAATTTCAAGAAGCGCGTGAAAAAGGGGAGTTTGTCGTAGAGCGAAAAGAAACACCAGCTCCAGCAACTAAAGCACAGGCTCCTGCTCAGGAAGCACCTGTTGCACCTAGCGCACCTCTTTCACAAGAGCAGACAGCTGTTGTCCAACCGCAGCCATCGGCGAAAATCTTACAACCTATTCCAAGACCGAAAAAATTGACATTTTCTTTCAATAAACAACCCCAAATTGGGGCCGCAGTTGCGGGTCTTGTCGCAGTGATTTCCTTTGCTTGGTTCTTCTTCTTTTCAGGTGGACCAAGTCTAGATGGTGTTTGGTCCAACATTTCAGATTCGGATGCGATTGTGTATGAAACGAATCAAAAAGGAATGATAAAAGATGGGAATATTAAAATTCAATCATTAACAAAAGGAGATAAAGCTAATAAGGAACTTTCTCAATTTTTAGAAAAAGTGAATAAGTCTGATCTTAAATCACTAAAAGATTTTGATCGTATTTTTAGCTTGAAAACGAAAGAAGTTATTGTTGCTCATAGTGAGAAAAATACCTATTATAATCTTATTCAACAAGATGGAACTATGGTTTCGTTTACGAATGATCAATATAGATTGAGATCTCTATATTTTGAACCAAAAGAATTGAAAAAAACGATGACCTATCGTAAAGTCGCTATGGCTCAAGCTTTTGTTGGAAAGTGGAATATGTATTATGAAAATAATACTTATAACGATACAATTACAATTAGTAAAAATGGTATTTTAACAAGGAGACAGAGGGATCCACAAATATTTGCGGTTTATTCTCTTGAGGAGGCTGAAAAAGATGAAGCCCTTAAAAATGGAGAAAAATTTAGTGAAGATAAATTTAAAGAAAAATTCTATGAAATTCAATCAAAATTAGAAGCTCAGGGATATCATGTAAATAATCCAAAAGATATTTATAAAAAAGTTGGGGATTATTTTTACTTTCTAGTAACAAATGGTGGAAAAACTATTATTGTTTTAACCAATCATTTTGAGTACGATGGAAAAATAGAAAAAGTGAAATAATCAAAGGACCGCAAGGTCCTTTTCTACTGGAAATTTCATCGTAAAAATGATTCATGTCTAGGTAAAAATATGGTAAAATAGATAAGATGTGTCTGAGATGTTTATTTCTTCTCAGGCGACTACAGGTAATGGAGTAGAAAATGCAAAATAGACCTATTATTATTGGTGTTACTGGTGGTTCTGGTGGTGGAAAGACCAGTGTGTCTCGTGCCATTTTGGCTAATTTTCCGAATGAAAAGATTGCTATGATTGAGCATGATTCTTATTACAAGGACCAGAGTCATTTAACCTTTGAGGAGCGGATCAAGACCAACTATGACCATCCTTTTGCCTTTGATACGGACTTGATGATTGCGCAGATCAATGAACTCTTGGCAGGTCGTCCGGTGGATATCCCAACCTATGACTATGCAGAGCATACGCGCAGTAGTAAGACCTATCGCCAGGAACCTCAGGATGTCTTTATCGTGGAAGGAATCTTAGTCCTTGAAGACAAGCGCCTTCGAGACTTGATGGACATCAAGATTTTCGTTGATACGGATGATGATGTTCGGATCATTCGCCGAATCAAGCGCGATATGGAGGAGCGTGGACGGAGTCTCGATAGCGTTATTGAGCAGTACCTTGGAGTGGTGAAACCCATGTACCATCAGTTCATTGAGCCAACCAAGCGCTATGCGGACGTGATCATTCCTGAAGGAGTGACCAACACGGTAGCGATTGATTTGATCACAACCAAGATTGAAAAAATCCTCAACGAAGCGCGTGAGGGAAAATAGAAAAAGAGAGAAGAAGGGCAACTGGTCACCAAGTGTCTACGGATATGAGGAGTGACGGAATGTCTCAGTAGTTGATGAGACTCTTCATTCGCTAAAAGACTCAGAAGAGTTCTCCATCAATGTTGCGGGGGAGGTACGAAAAACGTTATGTAACGTTCTGTACCACTCCCTCTTTTTCCTAAGGAGAATGGAAATGAAAAGGGAGTTTCATTCGCGGACCAAGGCGTTCGCTTGTTTATTGACCATGTGTGCTGGTTTTTCAGATGCTTATACCTTTATTTGTCGGGGTGGGACCTTGGCGGCAGGCCAGACGGGAAATGTGGTCTTTCTATCGGTTGGTTTGATCGGCCAGCAGATCTCAGATGTAGAAGTGAAGTTAGCCACGATGCTGGCCTTTATGCTGGGGATCTTTTTAATGACGGTCTTGCGTCGCTTGATTGATAATTCAGTCTGGCGCTTGAGTACCCTAGTGCCCTATATCCTCACAACTTTGGTGACAGGATTTTTACCAGCATCGGTAAAAAATGTCTTCATCGTGCCTTTTTTTGGCCTGAGTTTAGGAATCGTAGCGACCTCATTTGGAGAAGTAGGTAGCTATGCCTACAACCACTCTTTTATGACCGGAAATCTCAAGAAAACCATGGTGGCTTATGGAAATTTTGTCAGAGAAAAGGAGATGAAATTCCTCTGGGAAGCCATCTTTATGACCTGCTTGATCGGGAGTTTCGTCTGTGGGGCCATCTTTTCGACCTACTTGATCCAGTTTTATGGTTTAAAAACTATCTGGCTAGTGGCCATCATCTTGACCATCTTTTTAATCTACCGGGCCATTCAATATTTTGAAGTCTTTCGCTTCAATCGGCGACATGAATAGATAAAAGTATCATAAATAACTTTCCTTAGGTGAGTGCGGACGTCAGCGAACTTCTTTTAAGAAGTTCCATGACTAATTATTGAGCCTAAGGTCTCAATAATTCCGTGTGCCTGAAGCAGTTAAGCTTCAGGCACTTTTCTCACAGCGGAAAGTTTAGTATATTCTTTATCAATTTAAATTAATGAGACCTCGATTTTATCTCTTTGCAGAATCGCTTAAGTTATTTTACTAAAAATTAGTTTATCTATATTCCAGAGGCTGGGGCAAAAGTCATAGCCTCTTAATTGTTTTTGGATTGTCGAGCAAGACGCAGTGGTTGAGTGGGCTCTACTACGCTGATTACATCAACTTTTACAGCCCTACTCAACTGTGCGGAGGTGGGACGACGAAATCGAATTCTAACGAATGACCGATTTCTGTCCCACTCTCTTTTCTTTCGCTATTTGAAGCTTAATTTTTGGGCAAAGATTTGGTATAATGAAAGGTATGAAACATTCGGAAAAAGAATCACAATACCAACTTTTACTGGCACAGTTAGACGCTCTCTTAACAGGAGAAAGCAATGCCTTGGCCAATTTGTCTAACGCCAGTGCTCTCTTAAATCAAGCCCTGCCTCGTTCTGTCTTTGCGGGTTTTTATTTGTATGACCAGTCAGAATTGATCTTGGGACCCTTTCAGGGGGGCGTCTCTTGTGTCCACATTGCGCTTGGAAAGGGTGTCTGTGGAGAAGCGGCCCAGAAGCAAGAAACCATGATTGTCGATGATGTCCGCCAGCATGCCAACTATATTTCCTGTGATAGTCGCGCTATGAGTGAGATTGTGGTCCCTATGGTCAAGGACGGTCAGCTCCTTGGAGTTTTAGATCTAGATTCAGAGTGTGTCTCTGACTATGATCAGCTGGATCAAGAGTATTTGGAAAAGTTTGTCGCTCTCTTGATCGAAAAGACAAACTGGGACTTTAAGATGTTTGGAGTTAAGAACTAATGTATCAAGCTTTATATCGGAAATACCGGAGCCAGACCTTTGGCCAATTAGTCGGCCAGCAAGTGGTGGCACGGACATTGAGACAGGCCGTCGAGCAAGAGAAGATCAGCCATGCCTATCTCTTTTCGGGTCCTCGTGGTACTGGGAAAACCAGTGTGGCCAAGATCTTTGCTAAGGCTATGAACTGTCCTAATCAAGTCAACGGGGAGCCTTGTAACGACTGCTATATCTGTGAATCCATTACCAATGGGAGCCTAGAAGATGTCATCGAGATCGACGCGGCCTCCAACAATGGGGTCGATGAAATTCGCGATATTCGCGACAAATCCACTTATGCTCCGAGTCTAGCCAAGCATAAGGTCTACATTATCGATGAGGTCCATATGCTCTCAACAGGGGCCTTTAATGCCTTGTTGAAGACCTTAGAAGAGCCAACGGAAAACGTGGTCTTTATCCTCGCTACAACCGAGTTACACAAGATTCCAGCCACCATCCTGTCACGGGTGCAACGCTTTGAATTCAAATCCATCAAACTGCCAGATATTGTCCAACACTTGGAAAATATCCTAGCTACTGAAGGGATTGCCTATGAAGCAGATGCTGTGCAGATCATCGCCCGGCGCGCTGAAGGGGGGATGCGGGATGCCTTGTCCATTTTGGACCAAGCCCTGAGTCTGACTGCGGGTAGTGAGTTAACGACAGCAATAGCTGAAGAGATTACGGGCTCCATCAGTCTAGCTGCGCTCGATCAGTACGTGGCTGCCATCCTGGCTCATGATGCGACAGCGGCGCTGGATCAGCTGGCGATTATCTTTGATAATGGGAAGAATATGGCCCGCTTTGTCACGGACTTACTTCAATACCTGAGAGATCTCTTGATTGTCCAGACAGGTGGAGAAAATACCCACAATAGTGACTTGTTTGCGGCGAATCTCGAAGCCGATCAAGCCCGTCTTTTTGCCCTGATTGACCAGGCGACGACTAGTCTAGCGGATATCAAAAATAGTCTGCAACCGCGCATTTACACTGAAATGATGACCATTAAATTGGCTGAAAGCACGGGCCAAGTTTCTAACTCAGCTGCAGTGGAGCTTCCTTCCAATGTGCTAGCTCAGCTGGAAGACTTGAAGAAGGAAGTCGCTCAACTCAAGCAACAGTTAGCGCAATCAGGTAGCAGTCTTCCTGCTTCAAAACCGGCAGTAGCTCGTCCAACCAAGTCGAGCAAGGGCTACCGTGCAGATCGAAACAAGGTCAACACGATTTTACAAGAGGCGGTTGAAAACCCAGAGTTGGCACGGACCAACTTGATCCGTCTTCAGAACGCTTGGGGGGAAATCATCGAGAGCTTGACAGGTGCGGATAAGGCCCTCTTAATCGGATCTCAGCCGGTCGCTGCCAATGAAAATCACGCTATTTTAGCCTTTGAATCGGCCTTTAATGCTGAACAGACCATGAAGCGGGACAACCTCAATACCATGTTTGGAAATATCCTCAGCAATGCTGCTGGCTTCTCGCCAGAGATTTTAGCGGTTTCGATGGAAGAATGGACCCAAATCCGGGCAGAGTTTTCGGCTAAGGCACGTGGGCAAAAAGCGGAAGTGGTAGAAGAAGAGGAAAGTGTCATCCCTGAGGAATTTCACTTTTTATCCGATAAAATCACCCTGCAAGACGATTAATACATGAATTTTTTACTGAATCATGGTAAAATAATTTTATGAATAGAAAACAATTTGCAGTGATAGCAGTCTTTACTGCTATGGAGACATACTTTTTCAATGAAGCGACCATAGCGGGTCAAATGCTCTTTGCATGTTTTTGGGCCCTCTTGATCTTGCGCAATCTCCAGACAGCCTATATGGTGGAGAAGATTGCGAGTGCCATTGAAAAAGAAATCAGAAAGAAAAGAAAATAAAACCTTTGAAAAGAAATTCTTTTTCAAAGGTTTTTTCTATGTCAATAGATAAAGTGACTTTAAAAGACTGTTTAGCTCTCCTAAATTTTTCTAGGAAACTTTTTCTATTTCATAAACATTTCACATTTCTTTTCTATAATAACTATAACAAATGATGAAAGCGTCCACATTGTATTGTCGTGGACCTTGAAATGGAGGGTAAGATCATGCTCTTACAACAGGCAATCGCCTATATTTCTCGAAAAAGAACGAGGAATCTGGTCCTCTTTCTAATTCTCCTCTTGATCCTCTCTTGCTTGTATTTCTGTTTTTCACTGATGCAAGTAGGAGGAAGGCTGGAGGACCATATCAAACAGTCGGCTGGGACCAGCTTTGCCCTGACCAGTAAGCAGGGGGCTACTCCCTTTGCTCTGAAAGAAGCTGAAAAGGTGCAGCAGCTAGCTGGAGTTGGATCTATGGTTCCTCAATATGAAAGTCCCGTTCGCATTCTTGATAAAGAAGCGGTGACGGGACAGCAGTCGGTGGAGCGAGACGATTTGGGGCAGGAAGCCAAGCAAGCGCTAGGCGCTGTCTTTACCCAGAAGACAGACCAGCACTTGGATTTCCGCAGTGGTAGTTTCCAACTGGTGCAAGGCAAGCACTTATCCGACAAGGCTCGCGGCCAGATCTTGATCCACCAAGAGTTGGCTAAGAAGAACAAGCTAAAGGTCGGAGATTCCTTGACCTTATCCAGCTTTCAGATGGGAGAGACTCCTGCCAAAGAGCAAACCTTTAAAATCGTTGGGATCTTTTCGGGTAAGAAACAGGAAAAATTCACAGGGATGACCTCTGATCTGAGTGAGAATCAAGTCTACCTCCCTTATGAGGATGCGACTAAGCTTCTTGGTCTCAGTCAGCAAGAAGTGACCCAGGTCACCTTTGGAGTCAAAGATCCTGAGAAAATCGATGCCCTCTTGAAGCAAGTTAAAAGCTTGGATCTAGATTGGCAGTCTCTGCGCGTGGTCGAAGATCGCAAGGCCTTTGACCAGATGAAAGAATCCTCTCAGACCTTAGAAGGCCTGGTACGGATCATGATGATCGTCCTCCTGGTGACAGGAGCTGGTACGCTATCGCTCTTACTCAGTCTCTGGACACGGGAGCGGATCCATGAAATCGGTGTGCTCTTATCTATTGGGAAGAGCAAGGGCCGGATCTTTAGACAGTTCCTCTTGGAGGTGGTGCTGGTATCCTTACTAGCGGTGATCCCAGCCTTTCTCATCGGGCGGCTGGTCAGCCATCGTTTCTTAGAACAGTTTGTCGGACAGACAGGCCAACAGCAGACCCTAGACTTGCTCAACCAAATCCCTCAAGGCCTTTCCTTAGGAATCGCCTATGCTAGCCTCTTGTGCTTGATCCTTCTGTCGCTCGGTGTAACGACCAGCATGATCTGGCGCAAGAGTCCAAAAGAAATATTAACAAAAATGAGTTAAGGAGAAATGACACCTATGTTAGAACTCAAACATGTAGCCTATAGTTACCAAAGTTATCAAGAAGAGATCTTCTCAGACGTGAACTATCAGTTCGAAAATGGGACCTTTTACAGTATTATTGGTCAGTCAGGAGCTGGGAAATCAACCCTCCTCTCCCTCTTGGCTGGTCTGGACAATCCCAAGAAGGGGCAGGTTCTCTTTGATGGGGAGGACATTCAGACCAAAGGGTCTAGCTACCATCGCAAGCACCATGTTTCCCTGGTCTTTCAGAATTACAATCTGATTGATTATTTGACACCACTTGAAAATGTCCGCCTGGTCAACAAACAAGCTGGGAAAGACATTCTCTTGGAATTGGGATTGGATGAAACGCAAATCAAACGCAATGTTCTCCAACTATCCGGAGGGCAGCAGCAACGGGTGGCTATTGCGCGTGCACTCGTTTCAGAAGCACCTGTTATCTTGGCAGATGAGCCGACAGGAAACCTTGATGAACAGACAGCAGGTGACATCATTGCCATTTTGAAGAAGTTAGCCAAGGAACGCCAAAAATGTGTCATCGTCGTCACCCACAGTAAGGAAGTGGCAGAGGCCTCCGATGTGGTCTTGGAATTGAGTCGCCGTAGCCTCGTTGAGAAGAGCAAGTAAGGAGGGAATGCTATGTTGCGCAATGCTTTTGCTTATATCACACGTAAATGGCCCAAGTCTCTCTTGCTCTTTGCCATCATTCTCCTCATGGGGACCTTGAGCTTGATCGGACTCTCTATGAAGGGGGCGACCCAAAAAGCTTCATCGGAAAGCCTGGGATCCATCACCAATAGCTTCTCCATGCAGATCAATCGCAGGACCAATCCGGGAACCCCTCGGGGAGCTGGGAATCTCAGAGGAGAAGATATCGAAAAAATCAGCCAGGTAGAGGGGATCACCTCCTCCATCAAGCGGATCAATGCCATCGCAGATATCCTAGACCACGAGATCATTGAGACTGAAGAAACCCTGCAAAATCAATCTCCAGAGCGGGCCAAGCACTTCAAGAATACCTTGATGGTGACAGGGGTCAATGACTCTTCAAAAGAAGATAAATTTGTCTCTGGAGCCTACAAACTAGTCCAAGGGGAGCATCTGACAGACAAAGATAAAAACCAAATCCTCATGCACGAAGATTTGGCGAAAAAGAATGGTCTCAAGGTAGGCGATAAGGTGCGTCTCAAGTCCAATCTCTACGACGCTGACAATGAAAAAGGGGCCAATGAAACTGTCGAAGTGACCATTAAGGGTCTGTTCTCAGGGAAGAACCAAGCTCCTCTAACTTACGCCCAAGAGTTGTATGAAGATACCCTCATTTCTGACCTAGATACAGCTGCCAAGCTCTATGGCAATACTGTCCAAACAGCTACCTATGAGGATGCGACCTTCTTTGCCAAGGGGGATCAGGACCTCGATCAATTGATCGAAAAAATCAAAGCCTTAGATATCCCATGGAATTACTTTGACTTGGTTAAGAGTTCTTCCAACTACCCAGCCTTGCAAAAATCCATCAGTAGCATGTTCCAAGTGGCGGACTACTTGTTTATCGGTAGCCTCATCTTTGCTAGCTTGCTTCTCACCCTTCTCCTCGTCTTGTGGCTCAATGCCCGTCGCAGAGAAGTGGGAATCTTGCTGGCTCTGGGGCTCTCCAAGGTGCAGATTGCGGGGCAATTCGTGGCAGAATTGATCATGATCTCCATCCCAGCCTTCCTCCTTTCCTATGGAGTCGCAGGTCTTCTTGCTAAAGGAGTGGGAGATACGGTGCTTAAGAACGTCACCAGTGGCATTGCCAAACAAATGGCTCAAGAATCTTCTGCAGCCAACCTTGGTGGAGGAGCTGAGGCCGAAAGCTTCAGTAAGACCTTGACAGACCTCCATATGGACATCCAACCGAGCCAACTGCTGGTGATTGTGTTGGTCGGTGGCCTTCTCTTGATTCTGGTATCTATCCTTTCTTCACAATGGCTCTTGCATAAGAAACCAAAGGAACTCTTGGTGGATGTCGAATAAGAGATTGTTTCCTAAAATAGAAATAGGGTATAATAGGAGGTAGAAGAAGTTTCTTAGATAAAAGGAAAGTGTATGAAGATACTAATCGTAGAAGATGAAGTCCTGATTCGCGAAGGGATGAGCGACTATCTCATGGAATGTGGCTATGAAGTCTTTGAAGCAGGTGATGGGCAGGAGGCCCTGGACCTCTTTCACAAAGAAGCGCCAGATCTGGTCTTGCTGGATATCCAGCTCCCTATCCTCAATGGCTTGGAAGTGCTCAAGACCATCCGGAAGACCAGCTCGGTCCCTGTCCTTATGCTGACGGCCTTCCATGACGAGGACTATAAGTTGACGGCCTTTGGAGAGTTGGCGGACGGCTACCTGGAAAAACCCTTCTCCTTGTCCCTCTTGAAGGTCCGTATCGAAGCTATTTTTAAAAAGCTCCAGCCTTCCCGGGTCTTCACCTATGGAGAGGCACGGGTGGATTTTGAGAGCTACACTGCCAGCCTAGCTGGGCAAGCCATCTCCATGAATGCCAAGGAGTTGGAAATCTTGGAATACTTGCTCCAGCATGAGGGTAAGGCCCGGACCCGCTCTCAGATCCTCGATGCCGTCTGGAAGGAGACGGAGGAGATTCCTTTTGACCGGGTAATCGATGTCTATATCAAGGAACTACGAAAAAAACTAGAGCTGGACTGTATCGTTACGGTACGCAATGTCGGCTATAAATTGGAGAGACCATGACCAAACGAAGTATCTTTGCAAAGATCTTTCTGATCACCTTTGCCCTTTTTAGTGGCTTAGTCATCCTTCTACATGCTTCGGTTTACTTTATTTTCCCCTCGACCTATATCGAGTCTCAGCGCCAGACGATTTTGAAGAAATCACAGGCCCTGGCCAAGAGTTTCCAGGGTCAGGAAGAAGGAACCATTGAGTCGGTCATCGACCTTTATTCCAAGACCAATGATATCAAGGTCTCAATTAAGGGCAAGGAAAAACAAAATGCCCTAGAGGTCAAGGATGACTTGCTCCTGAACCCTAACAGCCAGAACAATTCCTTGGTCATTGAAGAGCGAAAGATTGAGACCAAAGAGGGGAAGGACTTGACCTTGCAATTCTTAGCAACTGTCGATTCCCAAAAGGAAGCGCGGGACATCAGTTTGGGCTTCCTTCCCTATAGTCTTCTGGCTTCCTTTGTCCTGTCACTGCTTGCCTCTTATCTCTATGCCCGCCTGATTTCTGCTCCGATCCTTGAGATCAAGCAGATGACCAAGCGGATGAAGCGCTTGGATCGGACAGCTAGTCTTCCCATTCATTCGCAGGATGAGATCGGTGTTCTTAAGCAACAGATCAACGACCTCTATCACCATCTTCTAGAAGTGATCGACAATCTAGAGCAGCAAAAACAAGAAAATCTGAAGTTGGAGCAGATGAAGGTCGAATTCCTACGTGGAGCCTCACATGAGCTCAAGACGCCTCTAGCCAGCTTGAAGATTATCCTTGAAAATATGCGGGATAAGATCGGCCGCTACAAGGATCGGGACCGCTACCTGTCGGTCTCCCTCGATATCGTCGATGAGATGAACCAGATCGTCCTAGAAATCCTGTCCCTGTCCTCTGTCCAAGAATTGGCTGGAGACAAGGAGTGGATCCAGCTGGATCAGGTCTTAGAGCAGATCCTCGACCAGTACAAGGTCTTGGCGCAATCTCGCTCGCTCACGATTGACAATCAGATCCCAGCCAAACCAGTCTATATGGACCCAGCGATTCTGAAATTGGTCCTCTCAAATGTCATCAGCAATGCCGTTAAGCATTCGGATGCCGGTGGAGAGATCCAGCTCCGCCTCGAAGAGGAAGGGACGCACTTGGCGGTTGAAAATACCAGCCAGGAAATGGTAGAGACCGCTGAAATGCCAATGACCGCTAGCCGTCAGAAGAAGGAAGGCGGCTTGGGACTCTTCGTGGTCCAACACTTGCTAGACCATGAAGAACTGGCCTACCAATTTGACAAAACGGCTATGGGCTTACGCTTCCGTATGGAACTGCCCAAAGATCCGTAAGAATAAAAAACTAGCGAACAAGAGAGACTCTTGTTCGCTAGTTTGCATTTAATCAACTTTTTCGACCTTTAGCAATTGGCCGTGTTTTAATTCATAAATGGTATCCACATAGGTCAGGATGGAGCGGTCATGGGTCACCATGATGGCGCTCTTGTTTTTGGATTTGACTTCTTTCCGGATCAACTGGGCGATTTCTTGCCCTCGATCTGGGTCTAGGCTAGCCGTTGGTTCATCGGCTAAAATGACCTGCGGATTTCCGATGAAGGCCCGAGCAATGGCTGCTCGTTGCTTTTGCCCACCGGACATCTGATTCGGATATTGGTGGTAACAAGCTTCGATGCCAAGATCTGCCAACAAGACTTTGACTTCCTCTTGGCGTTTTTTCTTGTCCTTCTCCCCTTTTAATTTGGCCACCAGTTCTAACTGGTCACCGATTTTCATGTAGGAGAGGAGCTGGTGATCTTGAAAGATAAAGCCGAGCAATTCCAGCCGTTTTTGCGTCCACTGACTTTGGTTAAGACCGGTCAAGTCTTGGCTAGCGATACGAATCCGCCCCTCATCTGCTGACAAAAGCAAGCCAGCGATGGCTAAAAGCGTGGACTTACCAGATCCTGAAGGGCCCAAGATCGCGACAAATTCGTTGGGTTCGACGCTTAAATTCAGCTGGTTGAGGACATGGTGCATCTGGCTGCCATCGGCGTAGGATTTTCTGATATTTTCTAATTCGATAATGGCCATCTTATTCTCCATTTCCACCAATGACTTCGATTGGATCTACTTTTTTGATTTTGACAAGGGACAAGGCACCACACAAAATAGAGGTCAGGATAAAGCTAAGCGAGATGGTGAGATTGTCCTTCAGGGTCATAAAGGAAGGGACGCTATTGGGTAAAAATGGCGCCATCATAGTTGCCAAGCCAAGCCCCAACAGCACTCCGATGAGGGAGATGATGGTGAGCTGGGATAGTTGGACATAGGTAATCTGGCTCATGGACATGCCAATAGCCTTCAAGACACCGAACTGTTTCAACTTCTGCAGGGTGAGGATATAGAAGAAGACCCCAAGGATAGCAGAAGAAGCGAGTAAGAGCACCCAGGTGATCATCCGTAGCGTCAGGTTTTGAGCCTTGTAGCCAGGGATTTTATCGATCACCTGCTTCTTATCCGCCACCATCAAGTTGCTGGCTAGATCGCTAGAAGGGATGTTTTTCTTAGTCACAAGGGTTTGGGCTTGCCATTGATAGCTTGGATCTGTTTTTTGCCGCATGCCTGTGTAGGTCTCAGAGCTGATAAAGCCAATCTCGCTATAGCCGTATTTGGCATTTTTCGCGAAGGCCACGACCTTTAGTTTTTGCTTAGAAGTTTTGTCGATCACTTGATCGCCGACTTGGATCCCTTCATCCTCTTTGAAAGAACTATTCAGAATGACCTCGTTTTTCTTTAAGTCGGAGATCTTGAGGTCTGTATCTTCCATGATTGGATTGAGGATCTCTTTTTCATTGTAGTCGGTCGCGAAGTAGGTGATATCCAGAGTGTTGGAATCCTCTGTTTTTGAGACGGTTGCTCGCTGGATGGACAAGCCCGAATAGTCCATCCCCTCTATCTTTTGGACCTCATCTAAATCCTTCGCCGTAATAGTTGAAAAGGGGATAATCCCTTCTGAATCCGTCGAAAGGATGTAGTGCAGCGACCCATAGTTATCGATTTGAGCTGATACCGAACGGCCCAGTCCATTTGTCAGCCCGGATAAGAACACCACCATAAACATGAGGATGGTAATGAGGAGTTCAATCAGGATAAACTTCTTGGGTTGGTATTTAATTTCATTCCATGCGATTTTCATATTCGTTCTCCTTTTAGCACGGAGATGCTCGAGTAGCTCGGCACCTAAACATACTCTATCATCATACCACAAGTGGTGGGAGAATGGGGGGATGGTGTTTGGGAAGTATAGACGAATGAAACAGTTCAAGTTTTTTTGTGCATATAATAATATGGATCGCCTTGACAATCCCTCTTTAGGAACTATCCCTTTGGCCGTGGTCATGAGCGAAAGGTAGCCTATGTGATCTCAGGTGCTTACAAGGACTGGCAATTCAGAGCTTTTCCTATCATTTCGTAGGCAATACCCTGGAGCAAACTGGGCCTGGTGGAGTCTTCAGTGTAGCCATGATTCAGTGTCCTCAGCCACCGCAGGTCCAGCTACCCGAGCAAGTCTTTTATGAGAATGGTGTGTTGTGCGACTACCAGAACGAAAATCTCAATGTAGAAACCCTTCATGATCGGATTGAAAAATTAGGAGAGCTGGCAAAAGGCATGTAGGGATTTGCTGTCAGGAAGAATTCTACATAAAAAAGTCCACTAGAATGATTGAGACAAAAGCCACCTTTTTAAGTGGTTTTCTTGTGCAAAATCAATGTTGCCACCTAGCATTTATGGTATACTAGTTCTATGTAAATTTCTCCGATCCTATGAGTCTAGGGCTGTTTTTACAAGTGAGTGAAAGGGGTCCGAGTTCTTTTGTAGGAGAGGGAAATAATAAAATTTTAGGAGTGTGAAATCATAATGGGTAAAATGAAAAAAATAATGGCTGCGGTTCTTCTGTCTCTTTCTTTGGTTCTGATAGCGGCTTGTGGTACGTCTTCGGCTAAGCTTGAAGGGGAATGGAAAGTCCAAACAGGCGATAAGAAAAATGGTGTGCTGGTCTTTACTAAAGACACTGTGACAGTAGACGGAAAAGAATATCCCTATAAACAAAAATCTATTGAGAAAAAAGGGAATCTTGTATACTACAAAATCGAGCAACATGGTGAGTCTTATTCTGTGATTTTCCCAGATCAGGATAGAAATATTGCCATCATGATCCAACCGAGTTCAGAAAAGGATGATTTGAGCGGACTCTTGCTGTATGCGATGAATAAAAAAGAGCAACCAAGCTACGAAGACTATGGCAAAAAATACTTGAAATAGACTTGGGTGAGAAAGGGACAGATATGTTTTTTAGAAGACGTCGTTTTTATTTGAATCAATATTATGACAAAGCCATTTATTATGATCGTAAGACCCATGAAGTTTTAGAAGCGCCAAAGAGTAAACTATTAGATACAGAGAAATCAAGTAAAATGAACAGGCATATTCCTTCATTAGTTGTTTTCTTTATGTTTAGCGGAGGTGGTCTTACTTCTTTCTTTAGTCTATTTTTACAAGGAACTTATAGTATGACTGCTTTTTGGAGTGTTATTCTTATCTGGATAGCAGAATTTGCTTTTGTCACTCTCCTTGTAGAACGAGCCTTGTATAGAAATGTCAATAAAGCTCAAGTGACTACTCAAACGGTTTGTCTGACTACTATGATTTATCCCGATGACGAAAATCAAGACGAAGAGGAAAAGACGGAAAAAAAAGGATTTAGCAAAGGTGCTTTTTTATATTTTAATGCACTCTTATTTACTGCTCCTGCAGTTGGTTTCTACTATGTCTATGATTTTATTTCCCGCTTTAAAGACTTGTTGGGGCAACCGATTGGAGGAGAGATTTTTAAGATTATATTTGCAGGTCTTTTGTTGGGAGTTGCTTTTGTTGGGTTCAATCAAAATAATTTCGTTAGAATCTTGAAATTGTCACAACGGTTTGAGGAGGGAAAAATTAGTGTGATATGTAGAGCTGATGACGATCCAGATGTCTATCTAGAAGTGAGGATGGGAACAGATCAAGAACCTATCATCACCGAACTACAGAAAAATGAAAACCAAGTTTTGAAGTAGAAGGTAGAGAGTAGAAAAAAGTTTTCTTGTATAAAATCAATCTGACCAGATAAGGAGAGGGAGTTCATGTCAAAAGCTTCAAAGAAAAAGAAAGCAGTGCTCGAAGAACGATACCACGGCCCTTTGATTACAAATGGGGTTAGTCTAGGCTATATCAAGCTTCTACCTTCTATTACACTACCAGTATCTTTTATGGCGTATTTTGGGACGACCTATATCGATCATATCGGCATTTATAAAATCTTGTTCATTGTTTGCATGGTTATTAGTGGTGTAGCAATCCCACTCTCTTTCTTTGATCGTTTTATTGTGAGATTTAAGAGTTTTATCTATCTTTTTGTTTCCATACTTGTTTTGATTTTAAACGTTGACATGACTTTTATAGGCTTGATTATGCTAGTTGGTAATGACGGGATCTATTCAGTCTGGGCACTTATTTACAATCTGGTAGCTCTCTGTATCCTGCTTTTTTCTACAGGGCTCTAC
This sequence comes from Streptococcus sp. 27098_8_66, assembly GCF_041431945.1. Lineage (NCBI taxonomy): Bacteria > Bacillati > Bacillota > Bacilli > Lactobacillales > Streptococcaceae > Streptococcus > Streptococcus sp. 27098_8_66. The sequence goes on from NZ_JAPVYS010000001.1 coordinate 33,274, forward strand.
TCCTGGTATTATCTTCCTAAAAATCAGGGGAAAATCTGGGCTTTCAACCGATGGGAGACTTATGGTGGTGATGACAATGACAAGAAGCAAGAGCGGATGTTTAATTTTGGAGTTGCTTTTGTAGCTGTATTGTTAGCACCAGCTATTATTACTGGCTACATTGAGAATATCTTTGGTGTTTTCTTGGGCATCTCAATGAACTTCGTTTTCCCGGCTCTCATAGTGGATGGAGTTCAGGCGGCTCGCTATGTACGCAAACACCCAGAATATGAAGAGTAGGATTCTCGTCGTGCAATTTATTCCTAATGGTTAGGAGATTTTAAGAACTTATTTTCATAAATAGAAAGAGGTATGTATGTTTTTTCTTAGACGGCGCCGTGTCTTTATCGGCGAATGTGATGGTCAGGCGGTCTATTATGACCAACAGACAGGAGAGGCTTTAGCCGCTCCCAAAAGTTTTCTGCTCAATACTGAAGGGGCTCGGAAGACCAACGCTTACATTCCTGAATTGGTGATTTTCTTCATGGCCGGTGGAACGGGTGGCTTTGGCTTCCTTGCGGCTATGAGTATCGGGGTCTATAACTGGACCAGTTTGACCTATATCCTACTATTTTGGTTGGCTGAATTTTTGCTTTTGGTTGCTATTCTTGAGCGAGGACTTTATAAAAATGTTCGCAAAGCACAACCTACGACAGAGAAGATTTTTCATTATGCAGCTTCTCATAATTTAATGATAGGTGAAGAAAATTTTGATCCGGCTAAGTGCTCAGCTACTATTTTTCGAATTGTTCGATGGATTCTTGTGCTTTTTAATTTTCATTCTATATATGTTATTTATAGTTGTATTAAATCATTTGGTCAGCCTATTGAGACTAATTATGAGTTCTGGGGGATAGGGATAATCTGGTTTACAATGATATTGCTTTACAACCAAAACAACCCAGTTCGTTTTGTGAAGATTATGAAACTGTACAGCCAAGGGAAAGTGCTTTTTAAAGAAGAAGCAGAGAGTTGATGAGAGGGAGTTCATGTCAAAAGCTTCAAAGAAAAAGAAAGTAGTGATCGAAGAACGTTACCACGGTCCTATAATAACAAATGAGGTTAGTCTAGGCTATATTAAATTTTATCCTCGGATCATGCTACCGATTACGACATTTTTATATTTTGCGGGTGGCTACGAAGACACGATTGGTATTATCAAGGTTTTATTTCTTTCTTGCATTTTTATTAATGGATTCAGTATTATCTTAGGGCTTTTTAACTCTTTAGTGAATCGCTTTAAATCTCTGACCTACATCTTAATCGGCTTGGTAGCTTGGACAATAATCGTCAGCTTCACCTTTATTGGTCTATTGATGTTTACCTTGGGCGAGGGTTCTATTAGTGCACGAACGGTCAATGATTCTAGCTTAACCTTCTTTTATCTCATTCCCATCTTGATCCTATTTGTTGGGATGACCTTGATTTATGCCTGGTATTACCTCCCTCAAAATCAAGGAAAAATTTGGAAGATTAACCAATGGGAGACCTACAAGGTGAATAGTAAGAAAAAAGAATGGCTTTTCAACATTTTGGGAATTATTGGAATTATGCTGCTGTTCATAGCCGTGATGACAGGCTATGTTGAGAGAATCTTCGGTCTTTTCTTGGGGATGTTAATCACATTGACGTTTCCGGCGGTTATCGTGGATGCCGTTTACGCAGCCATCTATATCCGAAAGCATCCAGAATATGAAGAGTTGTGATTTTACAAAAAAAGTGGCCGTTAACTGGCCAATCATTTTAGACCGATTGATCAAGAGTGTAATAAAATTGGATGGAGTCAATGAAGAAACAATCTATAGTTCTTCGTGATTTGCTTGGGTTTTCACAGCCTTTATGGCTGTCATGGGCTTGGTGGGTACGATTTCTATCCTCTCCATGTTCGTTTTGAAGATGATGGGAACCCCCATTGGCAGTGAGATATTCCCTTTAAGTCTGATGGGAATTTTGCCAGCGGTCGCAGTTTTATTGCTATGGCAAAATAATATGATTCGATGGCTGAAGGCAGTTGAACGCTATAGAAATAGTCGAGTTAAGAAGTAAATATAACATAGGAAATAGAAAGAGGTCAATATGTTTTTTCTGAGACGACTTCTGGAATACAAGAAATACCTAGAAATTAGCGACCACGACTGGTACAGCAAACGCTATTACAAAAAGTTGGTCAAAAGTGGTCAGCTAGAAGAGGAGTAGTGGGGGATGAACCATCAGTCAGAAGCATTAAATAAGGACTATTTTCAGGAGCTGGTTTCCACACGAGCTTCTGTGAGAATGTTGAGTTTGGCCTGGGCTGGTTTGTTTGTATTGAGTATCGACCTGACTCATGTATACTTTTTTATCAAGGAGCAATTCACAGTAGATCCCTTTTCGAATGTCCCTTTTCTTTTTCTGTGTCTCCTTCTATTGCTCATGCTGGGCTGTCAATTCATGTCATTCAGCAAACCATTCATCTACAAGCATCAACTCTTGAGTACGGTGATGCTCTTTGTACTGATCAATGGGATCCATCTATCATTAGTTTTAATGGATTATATTCTCACTATTTTAACGAATGAGGTTCTAAAAGATTCGCTGATCTACTCGCAGATTTATTGGTTGAGTTTCACTGTTTTATTTTTCGGTTTGACAGTTTATAATGTCAGCTGGTTAAAAAAGCAATTAAAGCGAGGCTTTTCAGAAAAACGAGCTGCTGGGAATTCTATCGCCACCTCTAGTGTCTTTAGCAGATCCTCCCTCTGGATTATTTTCGGAATCACTTTGTTAGGCGGAGGGCTGGCTAGTTTATCTGGGTATTATGTGCAAACATTTGGGATTGTGAGCAATATAGTCTTTACTTCAGCTTTTTCAAGATTAATCGTCGAAGTTGGCTATCTCCTTTATCTGAGAAGTAAGGATAAGACCTATTGGGAAGAAGGATCGAAGGAAGGCCAGAGTCAGTTCTTTTTGAAAGCCATAGATTTCAAAAAGGCCAAGCACCGCTTAACTACAGAAGTTGTCTTATTTTTGATTCTAGCAGTGTCTTTAAAACTATTGAATATAGATGCTGAAAATAGCCCAAGTTGGCTCATAGCAACCATAAGAATTTTCGGTTATTCGATTCTATTGGATGCTACGATTAGTTTTGTTTTTTATCAGATTAAAAAGAAGAGATAGGGAAAAAGAAGAAGTAGAAAGCCTTCTTTGACTATTTGGAAAGAGGTGTTAGATAAAATGAAACAGTTTAAGTGGTTGATAATAGTATCTTTTATCTTATTCTAGTTGCAAGAAAGGAAGACAAATGGTAACGCCACTGATATTTATTATTTCTCTCGTCTTACTTTTACGTCGTTTTAAAAGCAAGCGTTCTAGAATGATCATTGTCTTCTTATATGCTTCATTTGCGGTTTGGTTTGTTTATTCGATCCTTACTTATGGGAGCTACACCCTCCAGCCTGGTCAAAGTGTTCAATTGAGAGTTTATCCCAATACAGATCAGCTAGAGTATAATTCGGAACTACATTTTAAAAAATTAGATGATGCGAAGTTAAAATTGTCCGGTCGAAAAGGTTGGGGAATGAAAGACAGTAATATAGTCTATAATGTTGAAAAGCAAACAATAACGGAGCTAATTTTTTTAAAAGACAAAACCGAGCGTAAAGACTTACCGAATGATAAAAGTAAGAGTTTTTACTTAGAAAACGATGGAATAGTGGTTCAAGGGGAAGTTGAGGAAGTATTTGGGGTGACAGAACGAAAGCCCTACAACATCACCATCACCAATGTAGACGATAAACCGGCCCACTTTGAAGCTCGAGTAGTGGATCGGTAAACTGGACCTCCATCTACTCTAGTCGCTTTAGCCCCAAAAATTGGGGTGATGTGACCGACAAGGATATTTGGAGAGAGAATCTTGGAGCAGATTAGTGATATGTCTCAATCTGAGTTTCTGACGAAGAATGGGGAGAAGTGCGTGTGAAAAACAAAAGAAAACAACTTAATAAATGGAATCTAGGATGTTCTGGAGTGGTTGCGATTGTAGCGATTGTGTTTTCCTATTATATTTATTTGTATTTCAAAAATGCGAGTTACACCTTGAAACCAGGGGATTCCATAGTTTTAAAAGTTCCGACCTCAAAACAAAAGGAATATTCTCCCAAATTATATCTATCTCAGATTTCTGGTGGGAAATTAGAATTATCTGGGAAAACCTCATGGTGGCAGGGTGGAGAAGGAAACCTTGTAGGGACTAACTATGATGTTTTGAAGCAAGAAATTAGCGAGATCTACTCATCATCAAGCAATATCCCAACAAAAATAATCCAGATAAGAGTATATATTTATCAAAAGAAGGTGTCGTTCTTCAATTTAAAGAATCTTGGGAATTTGAGATTCCAAACTCAAAACAAATAAAAATAACGAATATTTCAGACAGGGATATTAGGTTTGAAGCACAGGTGACAGGTGAATAGAAGAATTACCAAAAGGGTACTTGAATTTTTGGGAAATCATTGAAGAATGTGTCAGTTGTTCTAAAAAGATTAGGTTTGTAGATAAGAAGTTGTAAATAATGGAATTGAATCATCAAATTTTTGGAAAAATAAACTATAACTATGGTTGGACTCAGGATATTACTGTAACTATTTTTGGTAAGAATTCTGTCATAGAAATGAATATTGACGCAGATGCTGATGGAGAATTTGAAGTCAATCAAGAAAGAGCATATATCTATTTTAAAGAGCACTTAGATGAAATTATCAACGAAACGAATGCTGCCATTGTGTCTTACTATAATAGTGAAATAGCAGGCATTGTTTCGGGTTACACCAATATCAGCGCAAAACAATATTTTCTTGATAAAATTGGAGACGAAGAACAAATTTATTCTCTGTTGAAACCCAAACAAATTATGTTCCCTTTGACTTTTGATGAACATGTTGAAGAATTTGGTTTTATATGTGATTGTGATTGGGACAAGGAAAACGGAGTAGGGATAAAATTTACCAATGGTATTCTGTCTGAGATTGGATCTCAAGACATCCTTCTATAGATATTTCTTTCTTTTATGACTGACTAGTTCAAGAAGAAAACGGATGATAAATGTTACCACTTTCGAGATGGCAAAAGAAACAGGGAGAATAGTGATGGGAAACAAACTATTAATGCCAGGAATGCCGTTTGGTCAAGTTAGTTCAGTATCTCTTGTAGATTTAAAGGAATGAGTTAATAAAACTTGGTGCAGGAAAGGCTCAGCATATTTCAGATTTCTTAAAGTTTGATAAATATTATTTTGTAGGAGCAGATTTAAAATACGATATAAGTTTATTAATGGGGCAATATGGAGATAATGAAGGTGATGCGGCAGCAATTCAAGATGGTATGGATGATTATAAGAAAGGAAACAATTAAATGGTAACACCGCTGATATTTATTATTTCTCTCGTCCTACTTTTACGTCGTTTTAAAAGCAAACGTTCGCGAAAGGTCAATGGCTCTTATTTGCTTCATTTGCAGTCTGGTTTGTTTATTCGATTCTTACTTATGGAAGCTACACCCTCCAGCCTGGTCAAAGTGTTACATTGAAAGTTTATCCCAATACAGACCAGTTGGAGTATAATTCGGAACTCCATATAGTAGTGTTGGTAATAGACCTTCTGTCCATTTACTTGTTTCACTTGTGTTACGGAACCACGATTAATTTCACGAGTAATAGTAGAGCGATTTCTCCCCAGACGACGAGCAATCTCAGCTGGTTTGAGTCCTACGCTTAAATAAGCTTCAATTTCCCTCGTTCAGCTTCAGATAAGTGCTTGTAGGATTGATTTGTGGTAGGATAATTAGCGGACATGTTCATCTTTCTTTATACTGTTTTTCGCAACTCTAGTATATCAGATGAACACGTCTTTTGTGTTGCACTTCATTTTACAACAGGGCATGGGGTCTGTTTTCAGAAAAGGTAATTTTCTAGGAAATAGTTGTTGAATAAATAGGACAGGTTCTATTAATGAACCTACCGACCAACTAAAAATTTCTCTCTTTAGGTTGTGAGTTGGCATCTTGTATACTGAAAATGAATAAAACAATTTAATAAAAAAGAGATAACACTAATCAATGCAACTTGCTTGACAAAAGCTTGACTTAGTAGTTTAATATACCCCATAAGGGTATATTTGGAGGTGCCTATGTTTCACTTATTTACAAAAATTGATAGTATTTCTACTAGCGAATTAGAAGCTAAACTAAAGGAACCTATTCAGCTACTGGACGTTCGAACGCCTACAGAATTCCGTAGAGGCCATATCAAAAACGCAAAAAATGTCCCCCTAACTGAAATCGGTTCTTATAAGCCCACGACAAAAGAAACACTCTATGTCATTTGTCATTCTGGTGTGCGTAGTAAGATGGCTGCTAAAAAGCTAAAGAAAAAAGGCTATGATGTCATCAATGTCCGAGGTGGTATGAGGGCTTGGACAGGTAAGGTCATCTAAAAGTTTAAAGGAGAAAGCCAATGAAAATTATCATTGTCGGAGGAGTTGCAGGCGGTATGTCAGCAGCAACCCGTCTCAGACGTCTCATGGAAGACGCTGAGATCATTATTTTTGAGAAAGGGCCCTTTGTTTCCTTTGCCAACTGTGGCCTTCCTTACTATGTTTCAGGAGAAATTGCAAACCGTGATAGTTTATTGGTCCAAACTCCTGAAAGTCTCAAGGCACGCTTTAACCTCGATGTGCGACCATTTCACGAGGTTATCCAGATTTCACCAGCAGAGCACACTGTGACCGTACGCCATGATGGACAGGAATTCACAGAAAGCTACGACAAGTTGATCCTCTCCCCAGGAGCTAAACCATTTGTTCCTACCATTGAAGGTTTGGCAGAAGCTAAGAATGCCTACACACTCCGCAATGTTCCCGATCTTGACGAGATTATGGCCGCCTTGGACAAGCATCCAAAAGAAGCTGTCGTTATCGGTGCAGGCTTTATCGGGCTTGAAATGGCTGAAAACCTGTCGAAACGGGGATTGCAAGTCACCATCGTCGAAAAAGCTCCTCATGTCTTGCCACCATTAGATCATGAAATGGCAGCCTTTGTCCAAGCAGAATTACTGGCAAACGGTGTCCGTGTTATCACTTCTCAATCTGCGACTCGATTTGAAGACCAAGGAAAAATCATCATTCTCGAAAATGGTCAAAAGATCACTTCTGACCTCACCATCCTTTCTGTCGGTGTTGAACCTGAAAACAGACTGGCCAAAGCTGCGGGGATTGAGCTGGGACTTCGAGGTGGTATCCTCGTCAACGAAAACTACGAAACCAGTCAAAAAGATATTTTTGCAGTTGGGGATGCCATCGTCGTCAAGCAAGAGATTACAGGTCAAGATGCTCTCATCTCTCTCGCTTCTCCTGCCAATCGTCAGGGACGCCAAGTGGCGGACGTCATCGCAGGACTCGGTCGTACAAACAAGGGCAGTATCGGCACTGCTATCGTTCGTGCCTTTGATATGACAGCTGCTTCGACTGGTCTCAGCGAGCGTATCCTTAGCATGAATCAATTTCCTTACAAGGCGCTTCATGTCAGCGGTAAAGACCACGCCGGTTATTATCCTGGCGCTACTGAGATGACCTTGAAGCTCCTCTTCGCCCCAACCACTGGAAAAATCTATGGTGCCCAAGGAGTTGGGAAGAAAGGTGTTGACAAGCGAATTGATATCCTAGCAACTGCTATCAAGGGAAATCTCACCGTCTTTGACTTACCAGAGTTAGAGTTTACCTATGCGCCACCTTTTGGATCTGCCAAGGATCCCGTCAATATGCTGGGTTACGCAGCCTTGAACCTTATCGAAGGTCTCAGCGACAACGTTCAATGGTACCAGCTCGAAGACGAACTGGCTAAGGGAAAGAAATTTCTAGATGTACGGACAAGTAGCGAATTCCAGAGTGGTCGACTCAAAGTCGATACCATTCATATTCCCCTAAACGAATTACGGGAACGCTTGGATGAACTAGACAAAAATCAAAACTACATCGTCAGCTGCCACAGTGGTTTACGCAGCTATATCGCAGAGCGTATCCTCAAGCAAGCAGGATTTACCGTCCAAAACCTTGACGGCGCTTATTCACTATACAAAATGGCTAACCCAGAAGGAGTAGAATATGGTAACTGATATCAGCATGGCTGACTTTTATGAAAAATATCAAAATGAAAATCTAGATCTTATCGATGTCCGTGAAGTACATGAATTCCAAGCAGGACATGCACCAGGTGCCAAAAATCTTCCGTTAAGTACCTTGGAGCAAGGCTACAAAGAACTTAAACCTGACCATGAATACCATGTCATCTGTCAAGGTGGAGTGCGTTCTGCCTCTGCCTGTCAATTTCTCAGCGCCCAAGGCCTCACCGTTACCAATGTAGAAGGTGGTATGAATGCCTGGCCCGGTGATGTAGAATAAATCAAATACAAAAAGAGCAGTTGGTTTACTCTAAAGAAAACCAACTGCTCTTTTACTATTCTATCAACTTTTCAAGTAAGCCTTTATTCTGTTACTTCCGTTTAATCAAGTATTTAACTGCCTTTTCCAATCTTTCCTTCTGCGCTTGAGGGTCGCCTAAAGGTTCATTAATACAAGCTGTTAAATTCTCGGTTATCATCAACTCAATAATACGATCAACGCTTGAACGAACTGCTGTTAATTGGGTGATGATATCGACACAATCCCGCTCTTCCTCCATCATTTTTTGGATACCCCGCAATTGACCTTCTGAGCGTTTGAGGCGTGTAATGTACTTTGATTTTGTCATCTATTTATCCTTAAACGATTTTTTTACATTATATCTCTAATAAAGCCCTTTGTCAAAAGTATCACTTCTCTTAAAGATAAAGCCTCCTAGTTCTCTACTCTAACTCGCGTAACAATACCATCTTTGTCAGTCACGCTGAATTCAGCAGACGAAAACTACTTAGTTATCGCCTTGTTAGTTTGAGATTGAGCAAATACTTTCAACAACTCCTCTTTATTCTCAACTTCAACCACATAGTAAGCAAGACCTGCCATGCTATTTTCACGTCGAGCTAAATCTTTACCACCTTATTCATTAACAGCTAAATGGTGATGGTAAGCCCCTGATGCGATCCAACTGGCATGTGGAATCGTGAATTTATCCTCAAGACCAAGAGACTCTTGGGAGAATGCACTCACTTCTCGGCCATTTTTTACAGATAGGTGAACATGACCCATACGAGTACCACTTGCAATTGCAAAAGGATCAAGTTCTTTGCCTAGTTCATAGATAGCTTGTGCAGACAGTTCTTCTGTCACACCAATAATATGACCATCCTCACGAATATCCCAGACTGTCACAGGCTTATCTCTATAGAGTTCTATGCCATTACCCTCCAGGTCTTCTAGATAGATAGCCTCACAATAGCCATGATCAGCTCCACCAACTAATGGAATCTTTAAGTCTAACAAGTGTTAAAAAACATTAACCAAATCTTCACGAGTCGGCAAAAGAAGTGCCATATGATAAAGACCATAACTTTGCTTAGGATTGCTAATGTCAACTGTCTTAATTAGCCGAACTAGCGATTTCCCACCAGCACCTAAAAGAACTTCTTTTTCCGATTGATTCAAAATCTCCAAGCCAAGCAACTGATGATAAAATGCTGTCTGACTTTCTAAGTCCTTGACATTTAAAGCTACTTCAGCCAAATAAATCTGACTATTATATTCGTAAACCATAGAAAACCTCTCTTCGTTATAACTTTATTTGCTACATCTATATATACAAGCTTATATGGTAATGTCAATCTAGATGCTTAGAGATGATAAAAATAAGAAGAGTCTGGGACGAATCAGTTAAAGACAAGCAAAAAAGCCTTGATTTCAAGGCTTTTTCCTGTTGATTTAGATGCTCCCTGCATGGATTTGGGAGGCTTTCTCATCTTGAAAGAAATTAAAAATATTGAAATATAAGTGATTTTCGGAAGATAATTAAAGAAGATTTAAATGTAATTATTTCAAAATGGGGCAAAAGTGGGGCAAAAACGATTGACTCATATTTGGTTTGAAAACCTATAATACCTAATGGTTATGCTATACTAGAAATATAGTGTCGTTATAAATAAAAATCAGTGTAAGACCAAATCGGAGGATAAAATGGAAAAAAATTAATGAAAAAATGACAGAGATTATATATAAAGTGAATGATATGATTCCGGTTGAATGGGAAGACCTTTATATCAACTTTGAAGTGGATAAAACGCTTAGTGGTAGCGTCATATTTTTCTTTAAATATAAAGGAGAATAGCATTATTACATGGATATTCCATCTTCATTTGGTATCCCTAAGACAGCATTTAGAATGGAATATATATAATTCTATTTGCATTAGGTGAAGATATGAAGAAAATTTTCATTGGAAACAGTCTTCCAGAGTGGTCTGCCTTTACAATTAAGGTGGATGAAAATAATAAAGTCTCTTTGGACTTTGACTATGCGCCATGGCTCGAAAGCGACTTTGGACCAACGGATAGAATAGATTTCTTTGAATATAAATATCTCGGCAAGCAACCAGCGAATGAAAAAGAGCTTGAACAGTTCAAGGCTATGGCAGCTTTCCAAAGAGAGCATAATGGAAACTAGATGAAACAATCAAAAAACCACCTTCGGGTGGCTTTTTTATACTCGTTTTCACCATTTCGTCAAAGAGATTTCTCCGCTATTGAGCCAGATTTCTTCCTGATTGTCCAATTGGACCAAGAGTTGGCCGGTATCAGAGATATCTTTGGCGATGCCTTGATAGGTTTGCTGGTTCTGCTCAAAGGTAACGGTTCGTCCTAAGACCAGGGAGCGCTCTTTGTAGAGGTAGACCAGTTCATCGATATCCGTTTGGAAGAATTCTTTCCAGATCTCGCTGATGAGGTCATTGCGGGTGATGGGACAAGGTCCTTCAAATAAGGAACCAGCCTTGGTTTGTAGCTCATCTGGAAAAGTAGGGATGGCTAAATTGAGACCGACTCCGATAATAACATCCGTGACGAGACCAGTCTCAATCGACGTGATAGCTTCGGTGAGGATTCCCCCAATTTTTTTATGGCGGTAGTAAATATCATTGACCCATTTGATATCGATATCGATCAGGGTCAAGTTTTTAATAGCCTTGTAGATAGCTCCAGCGACCATCAAGGTATAAGGAGGGAGCTCCGCAGGTGGCAGTTGAGGCTTGAGATGAAGGGACATGTAGATGCCACCTTGATCAGGGCAGTAGTAGTCACGACCAAAGCGGCCTTTTCCAGCGGATTGCGAATTGGCCAGGTAGAGCGCCTTGCCTTCTTTATGGGTTTCTATGCCTAATTTGGCATCCAATTGGGTGGAGCTACATTGTTCGTTTAAGGAAACGGTCAATTGGGTATTTTTTGCAATCACTGCAGGAAGCAGAATATCGCCTGAGACCAGTTTGTAGCCCTTCTTTTTGAGGGATTCGATGACGACCCCATCTTTTTCTAGACGTTGGATGGCCTTCCAGATAGAGGTTCGGGAGACACCTAGTTCTTTTGCCAGCTGCTCTCCGTTGACATAATCATCTGCCTGAGAAAGGGTTTGAAAGAGGATTTCGTGTGTTTTCATAGTTTTTTATTCTTGGAAAGGATGGAAGATCATCCATTCTTCGTACTTTCTCTAATAGTTAGCTTGGTTCCTAGCATAGTGAGGGTTGGTATTTCTCTCGGAGATAGGACTTGTTTATTTAGTACATCCATTGCGGTTCGTCCCATTTCTTCTGTAAAAACGGTGATGGTAGAGAGGGGAGGAAAGACTTGCTTGGCTAAACTGGTATCATTAAAGGAAATGAGTTGGATATCATCAGGGACCTTAATGCCGGCCTCTTGAAAAGCCCGGAGAGCCCCAATGGCTAAACTATCACTCGCAGCAAAATAGGCATCTGGTAAGGGTAAGCCAGACTGAAGCTTAGAGGAAATGAGGTCATAGCCTGATTGAGCTGTAAAACTTCCAGTGAGGATGAGTTCAGGGTGATAAATACTTCTTTCAATACAATAGTTTCGATAGGCTCGTCGCCGAGGATCGGGAATACTTTCCAATAGGTCAGTTGTTTTTTCCTCACCGCTAAGGAGCCCAATTGTTTGACAGCCTTGTTTTCGTAAATAGGAAAGAGCAGTCTGTACAGCATTTTCAAATTCAGTCGCGACGCAAGGGTGACCTTGGTTAAGGGTGTTACTATCGACAAAAACAAGAGGTTTGTCTAGCCTTTCTAACTCGACAATCTGAACCCTACTAAACTTTCCGATACAAAGGACCCCAATAACTTCCTCACCTAATCGAAAAGGAATATCATTGAAATAGCGGAGAATCCCATAGTCGAGATCCTGTGCTCTTTTTTCAATGCCTAAGCGGATGTTGTAATAGTAGAGGTCGTCCAGCTCTCCCTCTTCACTTTTCCATTGGATGATGACAATTTGCTGTTTTTCTTTTTTAAAGTTCCCACTTTTCTGATGTCTGGTGTAGCCTAGTTCGTCAGCAACAGTCAAAATTCTGTGGCGGGTTTCCTCCGTTACAGAAAGACTGGCATCTTGGTTCAGAACACGAGAGACAGTGGCGATGGATACGTCTGCGAGGTTAGCAATATCCTTTAATGTGGCCATTCGTTTTCTCCTTCTTTCTTCTAGTATATCATAGGTTTCGTCATATTAGCGAATTTTACTAAAACTTTAGTAAAATAATTGATTTGTTGCATGAAAGGGGTTACACTAGTGGTAAATAACTATATAAGTGAGGTAATCTCAATGAATACTCAAGAACTTCGGGAAGCTTTTCAAACAGTCTTTGGAGCAGAAGCAGATCACACTTTCTTTTCACCAGGACGGATCAATCTGATCGGTGAACACACTGACTATAATGGTGGGCATGTCTTCCCAGCAGCCATCACTCTTGGTACCTACGGAGCGGCAAGAAAGCGTGAGGATAAGGTCTTGCGTTTCTTCTCAGGAAACTTTGAAGACAAGGGGATCATTGAAGTTCCACTTGAAAATCTCCACTTTGAAAAAGAGCACAACTGGACCAACTATCCAAAAGGCGTGCTCCACTTCTTGCAAGAAGCTGGTCATGTCATTGATAGCGGTATGGATGTCTATGTCTACGGCAATATTCCAAACGGATCCGGTCTTTCTTCTTCAGCATCGCTTGAGCTCTTGATTGGCGTCATTGCTGAGAAACTATATGATCTTCAGTTAGACCGTCTAGATTTGGTCAAGATCGGGAAACAAACCGAAAATCACTTCATCGGAGTTAACTCTGGGATCATGGACCAATTTGCCATCGGTATGGGGGCTGATCAACGGGCTATTTATCTCGATACCAACACCCTAGAGTATGATTTGGTACCGCTGGACCTCAAAGACAATGTCGTGGTCATCATGAACACCAACAAACGCCGGGAATTAGCGGATTCAAAATACAATGAACGTCGTTCAGAATGTGAAACCGCAGTCTCTGAACTCCAAGAAAAATTGGATATCCAAACCTTAGGGGAATTGGATCTCTGGTCTTTTGATGCCTACAGCTACTTAATCAAGGATGAAAATCGCATCAAACGGGCTCGTCATGCTGTACTTGAAAACCAACGGACTCTCCAAGCACGTAAGGCACTTGAAGCAGGTGATTTGGAAGGCTTTGGCCGTCTCATGAATGCTTCCCACGTATCCTTGGAGCATGACTACGAAGTGACTGGTCTAGAATTAGATACTTTGGTGCATACAGCCTGGGAACAAGAAGGCGTCTTGGGCGCTCGTATGACAGGAGCAGGCTTTGGTGGTTGCGCCATCGCCCTTGTAAACAAAGATAAAGTTGAAGCATTTGAAGAAGCTGTCGGCAAACGCTATGAAGAAGTCGTTGGCTATGCGCCTAGCTTTTATATTGCAGAAGTTGCGGCAGGGACACGAGTTTTAGACTAGGTGATAATAATGGAAGCTGTAATATTTGATTTAGATGGCTTATTAGCCGATACGGAAATCATTTCTCTAAAAGTTTATCAAGAATTGCTTAGAGATTTTGGAATTCCTTTCACAGAAGAAACTTATTCTAGAGACTACAGTGGACATAGGGAAGAGGAGAATGTTCAACGATTTTTGGATACCTATGATTTACCATGGAACTTTGACCAAACCTTGGCTAAAGTCTATGAACTGGAAGCTCAAATCTTAGCCCAAGGTGTTCATTTAAAAAAAGGTGCTAAGAATTTACTTACTTTTTTGAAAACAGAGGGTATCCCAATCGCTCTAGCAACTTCAAGTGTTGAATCTCGGGCTAGAATGATCTTGGATAGCAATGGGATCCTGTCCGTATTTGACCATCTAGTTTTTGCAAAAGATGTCAAACGAAGTAAACCTTACCCAGATATATTTTTAAAGGCTTGAAGTGATTTGAATGCTTTACCAGAGAATTGCTTAGTACTAGAGGATAGTGAGGCAGGGATTGAAGCAGCCTATAGGGCTGGAATACCAGTCATATGTGTTCCAGATTTAAAAGTACCAGCACAGTCTTTCTTAACTAAAGCAGAACAAGTTTTCCAGGATTTGGATGCTGTCAGAGACTATTTAAAACGTAAGAAGGAGAATCAATGAATCAGGGAATTTTGGATGCATTTGTCACAGCCGTCATTGCGGCAAGTGACTACGAAGAGATGGATCGGATTTATCTAAAAAATCGCGTCATGAGTCGCGTTGGAGAAGAAGGGCTAGACGCTCCAGCTCATAAGGCAGACTTGATTGCGCTCAAAGATCAGCTGGTAGAGATCGCTGTTGCAAATAACAAGATCCAAGACAGCATGGCCGCAAAAGACAGTTTGGGTGCGGAGTTGATGGATTGGATCACCCCTAGCCCTAGTCAAGTCAACCATTGTTTCTGGGAGACCTACCGTCAGTCTAAGGAAGACGCGATTGCGGATTTCTATGCCCTCTCTAAGCGCAATGATTACATCAAGGTAGAGGCCATTGCGCAAAATATTGCCTTTGAGGCAGAAACTCCCTACGGTTCTCTTGAAATCACCATCAATCTATCAAAACCTGAAAAAGATCCTAAAGACATTGCGGCGGCCAAGCTTGCCAAAGCCAGTCATTATCCAGCCTGCCAATTGTGCTTTGAAAATGAAGGCTATCAAGGTCGCCTAGACCATCCAGCTCGGGCCAATCACAGGATTATTCGCTTTGATATGGACGGTCATGATTGGGGCTTTCAGTATTCCCCTTATGCCTACTTCAATGAACACTGCATTTTCCTCGATAGCCAGCATGTGCCCATGGCCATTAGCCGCAAGACCTTTGAGCGACTCTTGACCATTGTCGAGACTTTCCCAGGCTATTTTGCGGGGTCCAATGCAGATCTGCCCATTGTAGGGGGATCCATCCTGACTCATGACCATTACCAAGGGGGACGCCACACCTTCCCTATGGAGTTAGCTCCTGTAGAGGAAAGTTTCACCATTAAGGGCTTTGAAGCTGTATCGGTAGGAATTGTTAACTGGCCCATGTCGGTTCTTCGTTTGAATTCAGATGACAAGGCGCAATTGATTGCCCTGGTAGACCATATCCTCACAGCCTGGCGAGGCTACTCGGACCCAGCAGTTCAAGTCTTAG
This sequence comes from Streptococcus sp. 27098_8_66, assembly GCF_041431945.1. Taxonomy (NCBI): domain Bacteria; kingdom Bacillati; phylum Bacillota; class Bacilli; order Lactobacillales; family Streptococcaceae; genus Streptococcus; species Streptococcus sp. 27098_8_66. Next base: position 48,938 of record NZ_JAPVYS010000001.1, read on the forward strand.
CAGCATCCGACGGTCAGCCCCACCATACCATTACCCCCATTGCACGGATTCGTGATGGGCATTATGAACTGGACTTGGTGCTCCGTGACAACCAAACCTCACCAGAGCATCCCGATGGCATTTATCACCCACATGCGGATGTGCAACACATCAAAAAAGAAAATATCGGACTGATCGAAGTCATGGGCTTGGCCATTTTACCACCTCGCCTCAAAGAAGAGCTCAAGCAGGTTCAAGACTATTTGCTTGGACGTGAGAGCTCTGTGGCGACCTACCACCAGCCTTGGGCAGATGATTTGAAAGCTGCTCACCCAGCCATCACAGACGAAGCAGAGGCAGAAGCCCTTGTCCGTGAATCAGTCGGCCAGATTTTTGCGCGCGTGCTCGAAGATGCTGGAGTCTACAAGCGAACAGCAGAAGGACAAGCTGCCTTTAGACGCTTTGTTGCGACGCTTTAAGTGTGGAGAAGCGGCAGAAATTTGGTACAATAAGAGAGAAGACAAAGAAGCGAAAGGAAAACAAATGGCAATACTCGTACTCGGAGGAGCTGGCTATATCGGTTCCCACATGGTGGACCGTTTGGTCAATGAAGGACAGGAAAAAGTCGTCGTGGTCGATAGCTTGGTCACAGGCCACCGTGCAGCGGTGCATCCAGATGCCGTCTTTTACCAAGGAGACCTGGCGGATCAAGACTTTATGCGCACTGTTTTTAAGGAACATGCCGATATTGATGCGGTCATCCACTTTGCGGCCTACTCACTGGTTGCCGAGTCCATGGCAGATCCATTGAAATACTTTGATAACAATACAGCTGGCATGGTCAAACTCTTGGAAGTCATGCATGAATGTGGGGTGCACCACATCGTCTTTTCTTCAACCGCTGCCACTTACGGTATTCCAGAAGAAATTCCGATTCTTGAAACCACTCCACAAAAACCGATTAATCCTTATGGCGAAAGCAAGCTTATGATGGAAACCATTATGCGCTGGGCAGATCAAGCCTACGGCATCAAGTATGTGCCCCTTCGTTACTTTAATGTAGCGGGTGCTAAACCTGACGGCTCGATTGGCGAAGACCATGGACCAGAGACACACCTCTTGCCAATCGTCTTACAATTGGCTCAAGGCAAACGCGAGAAGATCTCTATTTTTGGAGATGACTACAAGACACCAGATGGCACCAATGTTCGGGACTATGTCCATCCATTTGACTTGGCAGATGCCCATCTGCTTGCGGTGGAGTATCTCCGAAATGGCAACCCATCGACTGCCTTTAATCTGGGCTCATCGACCGGATTCTCTAATCTTCAAATCGTTGAAGCAGCCCGCAAGGTGACAGGACATCCGATCCCACTTGAGATTGCTGATCGCAGACCAGGAGATCCAGATACCTTGATCGCATCCTCTGAGAAAGCGCGTGCTATCCTCGGATGGCAACCAAAATTTGATAATATCGAAACCATCATCCAAACAGCTTGGGCTTGGCATTCCAGCCACCCAGACGGCTACAATGATCGATAAGAAGAAAACTCAAGTCAGTTGGCTTGAGTTTTTTGTGTGGGCGAATGTGCTGGGAATACCACTAATTAGGCTTTTTTATGTGAATAATGAAGTTTAGGATTATTACCTTCAGAATTAGCCAAGGTGGACCCGAAATTTAGGAAACGTATCGATGCAATGGATCAAGAAGCGTTAGAAGAGGCCTACCCAGAACTTAAAATATTGATCTCCATGGCTCATGTGAATCCCTATGCACAACTATTTAAATCTGAAACAGAACGCGCTAATTATGATTACCTACTAGATCGCTATTTCCTTTTAGATAGTCAAAAAATGCTTAGTTGGCGAGATCCCGCCTTTCAAACTAAATATGATTATTATATAATTGAAGAAGGAATCGATCCTTTTACAGGCAAACCTGCTACACAGGAAGAAATCAATTGGGCAAAAGATATCAAGAAGGTGAGGGCTTTTACTGATAGCCTTCAACTAGCAAGTACCTTGTATACCTCTTATGTTGGCTATAATCAGTACTACAATAAACCCTACACAACTTTCTCAGATGTATATAGTAAGGTAAAAGGAAAGATTCCTTTCTCCAATAGAAAAATTGAAAGTTGTTATAGGAATGCTTCTGAATTCAAAATGTACAATGTGGATGACTTAGTTAGCAAATCTCAAACAAACAGAGAATTTTACTGAGAAGTCTTTGAGTCACATTTTTGAAGGTGATATCAATAGAAAAGGTCGAGCGGGAGGATATCACTATGATATGGTAGAGGGTACTGCAGGAAACGTCATAGAAGGTACTAAAGAACCTGTTTTGAATAAGTCTGGAGTTTATGAAGCGAAAGTTGAAGTGAATGGGATTCTTAAGAAAGCTAATGGAGGGAAATCAACCTTCTTCCCTGACCATATGAGTCCGCAGGAGGTTCTATATGCCATTAATGAGGCATATTCCAACAAGGTATTGATAGAAGGTAGTCGTTATGTAGGGACAGGTCAAAATGGAATAAGAATTGAAATAATTTTAAATTCTGAGGGAAAAATTATTACTGCTTATCCGCAAAAATAGAATAATTTTAAAGGTGCGTATAAATGAGACGAAACTATATTGTAAAAGTAAATAATGATAGTCAGAAATTTTTGTTAGTAGAATTTGATAGTTCCAATTGTCACTCCTTATCAAATTTTTTAAATTCGGAGGTCCATAATTTTTATCCAGATGTTCTAGAAGCTTTGGAGACTGTCATTTCTGGAAATATGGAGGAGTACGCTTTTGATGGTAATTTATTGGGGATCGAAGTTGGAAAAGAAATAACAGAAGTTTACTTCCAATTTGAGGAAGAAATATTAGGAGAACCTTGCTTTATCCCAACTGATGAACTATATAAATTGGTTTTAGAGTGGAAAGAGATGGAAGAGAAAATGCACAGTGGAGCAGATATTTTTCCACTGACTTTAGAGGATTGATGTTGAAAAACTCACCCTATACCCCTCTCCTCTAGCTATTCCCCCCATTTCATGATAGAATAAATAAAAACATATTTGGAGGCATTATGAATCAGACAGTGACTTATTTGCAGGAATTGACAGCCATTCCTTCCCCGACCGGTTATACACGTGAGATCGCGGACTACTTGGTTAAAACCATTGAAGGCTTTGGGTACGAAGTAACTCGGACTGCTAAGGGCGGCGTGAATGTAACCGTGCCTGGTGTGATCACAGACAAACAACGCTATGTCACAGCCCATGTGGATACCTTGGGAGCTATTGTCCGCGCGGTGAAACCAGATGGCCGTCTCAAGTTGGACCGTATCGGTGGTTTCCCATGGAATATGATTGAAGGGGAAAATTGTACGGTCCATGTAGCCAATACCGGAAAGACCCATTCTGGGACGATTTTGGTCCATCAGACTTCTTGCCATGTCTACAAGGATGCAGGGACTGTCGAGCGGACTCAGGACAATATGGAAGTCCGTCTGGATGAAAAAGTAACCAATGAAAAAGAAACTCGTGCCCTTGGCATTGAAGTAGGTGATTTTGTCAGCTTTGATCCTCGGACTATTGTGACAGATACTGGCTTTATTAAATCTCGCCATTTAGATGACAAGGTGAGCGCGGCGATTCTCTTGAATCTTCTGCGCGTGTACAAGGAAGAACAGATCCAATTGCCAGTAACGACCACCTTTGCCTTTTCAGTCTTTGAAGAAGTGGGGCATGGTGCTAATTCTAGTATTCCGGCTGAAGTAGTCGAATACTTGGCAGTGGACATGGGGGCTATGGGAGATGACCAAGCGACGGATGAATACACGGTATCCATCTGTGTCAAAGATGCTTCTGGACCGTATCACTACGAATTTCGTCAGCATTTGGTATCCTTGGCAAAAGCTCAAGAAATCCCTTATAAGTTGGATATCTATCCTTTCTATGGATCAGATGCTTCTGCAGCCATGAGCGCAGGAGCAGAAGTCAAGCATGCCCTTCTCGGAGCAGGGATCGAATCTAGCCACTCATATGAGCGGACCCACTTGGATTCTGTAGTCGCAACAGAGCGCATGGTCGATGCCTACCTCAAGAGCGACTTGGTAGATTAAAATTTGGAACTACTCTCCGGAGTAGTTTTTTCTTAAACTAAAACTAAAATTTTCTGAAAATTCCTTTTCTTCTGAAAATCTTTGTGGTATAATCTTAAAATAAACTTAAAATTTCTTAAGAAGTTTTACATGAAAAAAAGAAATGTCATTGCACTTGCGGGAGTTGCCCTCCTTTCAGCAGGTATCCTAGCAGCTTGTTCAGGTGGTTCTAAATCATCTAGCTCAAGCAACGGTCAAAAATTCTCATATGTCTATGAGACTGAGCCAGAAAACCTAAACTATATCACATCTGGTAAAGCAGCAACCCACGATATCACAGGAAACTTGATTGATGGTTTGTTTGAAAATGATAAATACGGGAACTTGATTCCATCTCTTGCAAAAGATTGGACAGTTTCGCAAGATGGCTTGACTTATACTTATAAACTTCGTGATGATGCTAAATGGTATGATTCAGAAGGCGAAGAGTATGCGGATGTAACAGCTAAAGATTTCGTCACAGGGATCAAATATGCGGCTGATAACAAATCAGAAATGCTCTACATCATCCAAGATTCTATCAAAGGCTTGAATGACTACGTCAGTGGTAAAAATAAAGATTTCTCAGCTGTAGGAGTAAAAGCAGTTGATGATCATACCCTTCAAATCACTTTGAACCAACCAGAATCTTACTGGAACTCTAAATTGACTCTTGGGATCACTTTCCCTGTCAACGAAAAATTCGTGAAATCAAAAGGGGATAAATTCGCTCAAGCAAGTGATACTAGCTCCCTTCTTTACAATGGTCCTTACATCTTGAAGAGCTTTACTTCAAAATCTTCTATCGAAATGACCAAGAATGAAAACTACTGGGATAAAGACAAGGTCTACATCTCAGATGTGAAATTGGAATTCTACGATGGACAAGACCAAAGTAAATTGGCCAAATCATTCGGAGAAAATGCTCTTAGCTTGGCAAAACTCTTCCCAACTGGATCTGGTTACTCAGAGCAAGCTAAAGAATTCAAAGATGAAATCACCTACACTCCTCAAGACGCCGCTTCTTATGTTATTGGTACCAACATCGACCGTCAATCTTACAAACACACTGCTAAGAAGACCGATGAAGAAAAACAATCTACTAAGAAAGCTCTCTTGAACAAGGACTTCCGTCAAGCGATCAGCTTTGCCTTCAACCGTGAAGCGTATGCTGCTCAATTGAACGGAAAAGACGGAGCAAGCAAGATCATCCGTAACCTCTACATTCCACCAACATTTGTCCAAGCTGATGGCAAGACCTTTGGTGAAATGGTGAAAACACAATTGGATACCTACGGAGATGAGTGGAAATCTACTAAACTAGACGATGGTCAAAATGGTCTCTTCGATGCTAAGAAAGCGAAGGAAGAGTTTGCAAAAGCGAAGACTGCCTTGGAAGCAGAAGGTGTGAAATTCCCAATTCACATCGATATGCCTGTAGACCAAACCACACCATCAAGAGTTCAACGGGTACAATCCTTCAAACAATCAGTTGAAGAAGCACTTGGTAAAGAAAATATCGTCATCGATATCCAAATGCTTTCGAAAGAAGACCTTCAAAATGTGACCCTCTTTGCGCCAAATGCGGCTGGCGAAGATTGGGATCTCTCTGATAATGTTGGTTGGAACCCTGACTACCAAGATCCATCAACTTACATGGATATCTTGAAAGCTTCATCTGGTGAAAATACTAAGACTTTCCTTGGATTTGACCCAAGTGAAAACAATGAAGCAGCTAAAAAAGTTGGTCTTTACGATTTTGAAAAGATGATCAAAGATGCTGGTGCAGAATCACGAGACGTCAACAAACGCTACGAAAAATATGCGGCAGCGCAAGCTTGGTTGACAGATAGTGCCCTTGTTATCCCAACTTCTTCATCAACTGGACGTCCATTCTTGACACGTATCGAACCATTCTCAGCTCCATTTGCATGGACTGGTGGTAAAGGAAAAGACCACGTGATCTACAAAGGAATGAAACTCCAAGATAAAGCTGTGACAACTGCTGACTACAACAAAGCCCTTGAAAAATGGCAAAAAGAACAAGCAGAGTCAAACAAAAAAGCACAAGAAGATCTTAAGAAACACGTCAAATAAGGATCGATAACCGAGGCTGATGCCTCGGTTTTTTGTGGGATCATTTGAATATCTACTTGATATAAAAACGCTTACAAAGTATAATAGAAGTGTTGATTACAAAAAAGTAAGGAGACTGACATGAAAAAGAAAACAATGGTTTCCATTGTCGCATCGAGTTTACTGATCGCGCCGATGGTCTTGCATCAAGTAGTAGCAGCAGATGAGCAAACGGAAGAGTTAGCCCCATCGACAGAAGTGGTCCATGCTCCAGCTACCGAAGCAAGACCGACAACAAGTGACACAAGTACTGCCACTAGTGAAGAAGCTGCAAGCTCGAATGAGGCATCACTGGATCGGACGGCAGGTGCAAATCAAGCAGCCCCTGCTACAGAAGAACACACAAGACAAAGTGAGCCGACTGTCCCAGTAGCAAGTCCAGCAGCAACAAACAGGGAAGCTGTACCTCAATCTGCTCCTACTTCAGAAGCTCCGGTAACATCTCAGGATTTGGCAAAGGTCACAGGTACCACCCTTGCAGCGGATCAGGCCTCTAATGAGTTGACGGTCCAAGATGCTGTTAATGGCTTGCTTCAATGGGCAGCAACAGATCCTAGCCAATTGGGCCAAAGCCAAGCAGATCGCGAACGCTTTGCCAAGAGTTTAGGCTTGATTGAAAAATCAGAAGATCTGACCCGTAAGGTCAGTCAGCCAGAATTGGCCAAGATGTATGAAACAGCTAAGAAACTCTACGATGCCTACCGGGCTGAAAAGAAAAGTCCGCTCTTTTTAAATGGTCGTGCCCAGCCTATTTTTCCTTATACGACGGGAAAAAAAGAAGACCAAGACTACAAATATGAAGACAGCCAAATTGTACGTTTCCCAGTCTATGTCGAAACGGACTATGACACCGATGCAGATGGCAAGCCAGACTTGGTCAAAGCCATTGTTCAATTACCAAAAGCAGTCGCGCAAGGCGATTTTAAGGCAGCCACTATTCTCGAAGCGCGCCCTTACGTAGCGGGGACACTAGACGAAAACTACGTGACTCTTGAAAGTTTGGGGCTTCCAACAGACGGTAGCTACGATATGAAGAAACTGCACAGTCAACCTGCAAAGAGACAGCCAGTAAGCAGTGAAACAACAGTAGAAGCAGCGAAAAAAGCCAAGGCATCGGATTGGTATTACTACAGTCCCTACGAGTATATCTATGACTACGAAGATCTGAACTGGTACGACTATTTCTTGGTCAGAGGCTATGCCTTTATCTCTAGCGCTGGACTTGGTACCAAGGGATCAGAAGGATTTAACACGACGGGGTCTGATCTCGAAATCAATGCCTTCAAGAATATCATCGAATGGGTCAATGGCAAACGCAAGGCCTACACCGATAAGACTAGCAATGTTGAAATCAAGGCCGACTGGGCTACAGGCAATGTCGCCATGACGGGTCTGTCCTGGGCTGGAACAACGACCTTTGGTGTGGCAGCGACAGGCGTAGAAGGATTGAAGACCATCGTTCCGGCAGCAGGAATTGCCTCTTGGTATGATTATTTCAATAGCCAAGGAACCCAATTTGGCAATGCACCTTATAGTGACCTTTCATGGCTTTCCCTCTACGTTAGCACGCGAATGCTGGACCAAGACGACTGGGCAGGTATTTGGCAAAACTATTCCAGCTACATCAACCAATTGAACAAGGACCAGTACGCTCATGATCGCAACTACAGTGATGTCTGGAAGGAGCGGGATTATACCCTTCATCCGGAAAATCTCAAGACCAGCGCCCTGATCGTCCATGGCTTGAATGATGACAATGTCAAGACCAAACACTTTGAACTCATGTATGATGCTCTCAAGAAAGCAGGGCAAGATGTCAAGCTCTATCTCCACCAAGGAGATCACGTCTACCCAGCGGCTATGTCACGGGGATACGGCATCACCGCCAATGGTCAGGATTTTTATGACCTGCTCAATACCTGGCTGACCCATTACCTCTACGGTGTGGACAATCACGTCGAAAGCTTGCCAGCGGTTCTAGCTCAAAACAACTATGATCCAAGCAAGTGGGCAAGCTATGATAACTGGAAGAGCAATCAACGTCTCTTCTTGAATGCAAGCTCGAAACGTCTAGAAGAAACCATTTCTAGTGATTATGCGGCTGCAGGTGTTGAGATCGCTAACCGTAATGAAACAGTCAGCAAAGCCTCCTCTAAGGCCAATCTGACCTTCGTTTCTGATGTTACTGAGGACACTACGATCAAGGGCCACATCCCTGTTCATTTCAAGGCAGCTCTTGCCAAGGGTCAAGGAAAGAATTTCCAAATCAACGCCCTCTTGGTAGATGTGGCAGATGAGGACTTTGACGTGGTAGGAAATGGTAGCGTCAAGCAAGATAAAACAGCAGACGGTTTCTGGATGGGAAGCAATTTAAGCAACCTATCTGTTGCCGAATACGAAACCATCAAGACCAAGTACAAGGTGATCGCAAAAGGCTGGATCAACCTTGCGAATCCTGAGTCTGGCTACGATTCAGCAAGCTCACGCGCAAGCATCGAGCCAAAAGTTGGTGAATACCACGATTACACGGTTTATCTCCAACCAAATCTTTATACAGTTAAGAAAGGTCACAAGTTAGCGCTTGTTTTCAACACCTATGACCCGTCTGATTTAACGGTGGAGCATCCATATGAAGTGACCTTCAAGACAGATTCTATCCAGGCTGCGATTCCAATTGTCGAAAAGACCCGCGTTCAAAAGGCAGCCTATGTACCAAGTGCAACAGATACTGACTATGCGAAATTGCCAGAAATAGAAGGAGCTGCTCTAGTCGCTCCAGAAGTGCACTACAAGGAAGAATATAGGCTTCCAAGCCCAGAACACCTTGTCCAACCAAGTCCAAATACTCCTGACAAGGTAGAGGAGATGAAGACAGGATCAGCTACACAAGAGCAACCTCATCGTGCCCTAGCAGTATCCTATGGCCCTCAATTTGTTTCACAAGGATTGGTAGAAGCTCGTAAGGTTGCGACTCCTGCAGTAGAAGGAGAACAAGCAGACAATATGCTTCCACAAACAGGCAGCAAAGACCATGCTCTGGGTCTCTTAGGTGTGATCAGCCTAACAGCTTCAAGTCTCATCTTTTGGCGCAAAAAGAGAGAAGATGCCTAAGGACTCCCCGTAGCAAATATTTCTAAAATGACATCTTTTAGTGTAAAATAAAAGTAGAAATGCAGAATCAGTAGTCACTACTGAAAAAGGAGGAAATATGGCACACGTAATCACAGATGCAACTTTTGAACAAGAAACCAGCCAAGGACTTGTCTTGATTGACTTTTGGGCAACTTGGTGTGGACCATGCCGCATGCAAGCTCCAATCTTGGATCAGTTAGCAGAAGAAGTACATGAAGATGATTTGAAAATCTGTAAGATGGATGTAGATGAAAATCCAAATACAGCACGTCAATTCGGTATCATGTCGATCCCAACGCTTCTCTTTAAAAAAGATGGACAAGTTGTCAAACAAGTGGCTGGAGTTCATACGAAAGCCCAATTGAAAGAAATCATTGCAGAATTGAGCTAAAATGAAAACTCGTTTTCCAATATGGAAAACGAGTTTTTTGATGCTCTTTATTTCTTTTAAATAGACGCGACACCCATTGACAGCGCTTTCTTATAGTGCTAAAATGAAGCTGTATTTCCTATAAAATTTTTACAGGAAAAAATTCTCCTAGGACAATGTCGATCCTAGGAGAACATTACATATAAAGGTTATTGGCCCTCTGTATCTTGGGCTACCCAGATACTGACGGAGCGCTCTGCCACTGGGAATTCAGCAGTACCGTCTTCTTGAGCTTGGACAGTTTCGCTACAATTTTCTAAGACATCATAGTAGGTGAGGCCTGCGTAGGATGAGCCGATCTCCATGACTTTTGTAGCAGCTTGGTTATTCGAAACCAAGCAGGCGATTGGTGCTGATTCTTCTGTACCTGAGCGTGTCCAACCGATGCAATTAGGATCATCGAAGTAGTCTGTTTGTTCCCCGTAGGCCAGATCTTTACGAACCCATAAGAGGCGATCGAGGACCTCTTGGAAACTTTCTTGCGCAAATTGGCCCTTGATACCGTAGTAGTCTCCATAGAAGACACAAGGCAAACCAGCTTCACGAAGTAAGATCAAGGCATAGGCTGCAGGCTTAAACCATTCTTGGATCGTAGATTCCAAGGCTTGCCCTCGCTGGGTATCATGGTTGTCCACAAAGGTTACGGCCTGTTCAGGATGATTGAGCGCTAGTGTTCCATCAAAAATAGTTCGAAGGTCGAAATTTTCACCCTCTTGACTAGCTCTGAAGAGATTTTGGTGGAGGGCTACGTCGACCAGGTCATACAGGTAATCAATGCATTCCAAGTACTCATCGTTGGTTTCTGTGTCCCCATTCCAAAATTCACCAAAGACGTAGAAATCTTCACCATATTTTTTGGTAATATTGTGGATGAAATTCTTCATAAAGAAGGAGTCAATGTGCTTGACGGCATCCAGACGGAAGCCCTCAACCCCTGTCGTTTCGATAAACCATTCAGCCCATTGATCGAGATTTTCTACAACCTCGGGATGTTTGAAATCGATATCGGCGTACATGAGGTAATCGTAGTTTCCGTTTTCCTTGTCAACCAGATCTCCATGGGCCCAACCTTTGTTGTCCCCTTGGATTTGGTAGATCCCACTCTTATTACGTGAAGCATCGTAGTCCGTACCGGTGAAGTGGTACCAATGCCAGTGGAAGTCATTATAGGCGCCATTTCGGCCATCAAAGGTGAATTTGGTCCATCCTTGAATGGTGAAGGGTTCAGTGAGAACCTTGTTTCGATCCATCGGATCGACCTCAACGACCTCGAATTCTTCTAAGCCATCTGCAGCAGCTTTATGGTTGAGAACGACATCGGCCATTGGTTGAATCCCTGCATTTTTGAGGGCTTGAATGGCTTGAAGATAATCGTCTTTGAAACCGTATTTGGTACGAACCGTTCCTTTTTGATCGAACTCGCCCAAATCAAAGAGGTCATAGACTCCGTACCCAACGTCATTGTTAGAAGTAGCTTTAAAGGCAGGTGGCATCCAGACCTTGCGAATACCCAAGTCTGCTAAGTGTTGCGCATCTTCAGCAAGACGCGTCCAGTGGTTCCCATCAGCGGGCAAATACCACTCAAAATATTGCATTAAGGTTTGATTTTCCATTTTTATTTCTTCTTTCATGTGAATGTCCCTATTTTACCAAAAATAGTTGGATGCGACAAACTTTTGCGCTGGAAGCAAGCCCTTTCTAGAAAAGAAATCGCATACATGAAAGAAATGAAGTGAGAATATAAAAAGTAGCATTTTATTTACGTAGAAATATCAGTCTGATACATATATTTCTATTCATTTTATAGTTTGATCATATCAAAGGAGGATTGGTTTGAAAGTGAAAACCACCAATAGAGAGAGCATCGAAACGATTTTTACCGAAGCCTTGGCGATCCCAAGCTTTACCAACACTGAGACTGAGCAAGGAATCGAAGCCTACCTGGATCAACGGCTTGCCCAGATCCCCTATTTCAAGGAACATCCGGATCACTTTGGGCGCTATCAGGTGCCACAGGACCACTTGCATCGGTCGGTCAATTGGGCCTTAGTTGATAAGGGCAAGAAAAAAACAGTTATACTTTTCCACCACCATGATACAGTCGATTTAGAAGACTATGGAAATTTGGCAGAAATCGCACTCGATTCTGATAAAGTAGCAGAAGCCTTGAAAACACTAGATAGGCGACCAGATATGCAGGAAGATTTAGCTTCTGGGGAGTGGAAATTTGGCAGAGGGGCTTGCGATATGAAAGCAGCATTGGCCCTTCAATTGGGGGTTCTGGAAGCCTATGCTGCAGATCCCGTGGAAGGTCAGGTCAATCTGCTCTATCTCTCTGTTGGAGACGAGGAATCCTATTCACGTGGGATGCGAGGAGCCTTGGGCCTCCTCACAGATTTGCAGGAAAAGTTTGATCTGAATTATGTATTAGCAGTGGATTCAGAACCCTTTGAATCAGAAGTAGGAAAAGAAAAGGTCCTTCACATCGGCACAGTCGGCAAACTCATGCCGGTCGTTGTGGCGCAAGGTGTCTTGTCCCATATGAAGGAGCCCCTTAAAGGGATCAATGCCTTGTCCCTCTTAGTAGCCATTGCAGGCCAGTTAGATCTTCATCCCGATCTGGCAGATCAGGCCTTGGGAGAAACGTCTCCCCTTCCTTCTTGGTCCTATCTCAGAGATTTGAAGGAGCAATACGATGTATCGACCGTGCTTTATGCAGCTGGTTATTTCAGTGTGTTGCATTTGAAGAAAACACCCCAAGAGCTCATGCAACGAATCTATGAGCTTAGTCAAGAGGCCTTGGACGCCTTTTACAAGAAGTATGAGCACTTGCAGGATCAGGCTGGCCAAGAACATATGATTGCAAGGCCAAGAGTCATCACCTATCAAGAACTAGAGGAACGTTGCCAAGCCATAGAGGGCTACCAAGCCTTTAGAGAAGCTTCTAATAAAAAAGCGGAGCAAGATTTTCGTAATGGGACCAGCTACCAGAGCCTTGCGATTCAGCAAATCCAGCGGCTCCTTGAGTTTCTCGGAGATAAGGATCCTATGGTGGTCATCGGTTTTGCGCCCCCATATTATCCTTCCATGAATTGTCGCTTTTTAGACAATACCGATTTCAATATCGTGTCCCTCATCACTGATTACCGCGAGTATCTGGACACAAGAGGTTACCTCTTGAAAGTGGAAGAATACTTTATGGGGATTAACGACACCAGTTATTGCGCCTTGGAAAAGGATGTGGCTTCTTATCAAGTCGTCCTAGATAGCCTAGCCACACCAGCCCAGGTCTATGATCTGGATCTGGAAAAAATTGCCCAAATTCAGGTTCCAGCGGTCAATCTAGGCCCTTGGGGGAAAGAATTGCACAAGCGAGGAGAGCGGGTCTACAAAGAAGACTTCTTGGAGACCATTCCAAACTATTTACTAGAATTGCTCTACCATTTCGATGATCGCTTATCAACAGAATAAGAAAAAACGGTCCCAATGAGGATCAATTAGGGAGTTAACATGATTACATTTCACGGAGTTACCAAAGATTACGATGGGCACATTGCCCTCAACCACTTGGATCTGACCATCGAAGACGGGCAAATTGTCGGCTTGATTGGCCACAACGGAGCTGGAAAGTCAACGACCATCAAGAGCCTGGTCAGTGTCATCACCCCAACTACTGGTTCCATTGAAGTGGATGGTCAGGACCTCTATAGCCATCGACTTGCGATCAAAAAGAAGATCGGTTATGTGGCAGATTCGCCAGATCTTTTCTTGCGTCTCACAGCCAATGAATTCTGGGAGTTGGTTGCGACCTCTTATGATATGAGTCAGAAAGACTGTGATCAACGCTTGGAAGAGCTTCTTAGGATCTTTGATTTTCAGAGCCACCGCTATGAAGTGATTGAATCCTTTTCACATGGGATGCGCCAGAAGGTCTTCGTCATTGCAGCCCTCTTGTCAGATCCAGATATCTGGGTCTTGGACGAACCGATGACCGGTTTGGACCCACAGGCTTCTTACGATTTAAAACAAATGATGCGCCAGCATGCGGATCGCGGCAAGACGGTTATTTTCTCTACCCACGTCTTGGAAGTAGCTGAACAACTCTGTGATAAAATCGCCATTCTCAAAAAGGGTAATCTCATTTTCTATGGGACGATCGAGGAATTGAAGGGCCAGCACCCCGAACAAAGTCTGGAAAGTATCTATCTCAGCCTAGCGGGTCGGAAGGAAGAAGGTGGCGATCATGCGTCTTAAGATTATCCAGCAACTGGTCAATGTCAATATCATCTATGCCAGTCAGCCCGCTCAGATCGCAAAATTACGTGCCAAACAGGCTAAAAAACCGGACGTCAAACTCAATGTCGCCCGCAAATCGGTGCTCAACTACCTCTTTTTAGGATTGGTCTATTTCGTCATATTTGGCTTGCTCTTTAGTATCTATGATTTTGTGAACCAACCAGCCTTCTTTGTCAATATGGTGGCCCTCTTTTCCTTGATGACCATTTCCCAAGGATTTATGAGCTTTTACAATGTCTTTTATGAAAGCAAGGACCTCCAGTTTTACCGGCCCTATGCCTTCTCAGATGCGGAAGTCATTGCTGGAAAGAGTATCTCGGTCATCCTGACCCTTCTCATGGCTATCCTTCCCTTGGTCAGCTATTTTCTGATCCTGCCTGTCCAAGCAGGCGGCTTTAATCTGTTAGGGATCCTGCTAGGCCTCTTTTGTGCCTTAATTCTCTTAGGCGTTCTCTTTTTAGCGACGATCATCCTATCCCATCTGATCACTAAGACCCTCTTTTTCAAAAAACACACGACCCTGGTCTCCAACATCATGGTCGGAATTGGTTCTCTTCTGAGTCTAGGAGCTTATCTCTATCTGAATCTAGTCCAGACCCATCGGCTAGAAGTGTCGGGGGGCGCAGAGATTCCCATTCTATTTCCACCTTTTACGGCCTTTCATCAGTTCATCCTCCATCCTTTTGATGGAGAAGCGATCCTTGGCCTTCTGAGCTGGATCCTGGTCCTTCTGGTCTTGATCGGCCTGGTTCGAAAAATTGTGATCCCGCAGTTCTATGATGCAGCCCTTGCAGTTGCGACCAACCAAACCGTCAAAGAGCGCGTGAAAGTGCTCCATGTTGGTCAGAAAGATTCCTTTAGGCGATTTGTCATTCAGTATCATCGCAGACTCTTGAGCGATGGAACCCTTATGGTGCAAGTCCTCTTGATGATGAGTATTCTGCCATATATTTTCCTCCTCAGTGGAGCAGCAGGAGCGTCTAAAAATATAGGAGGACTCAGTTCTTACTTGACGCCCCAGTATCTGGTGCCACTGACCCTTGTTGCCATCTTGATTGGTGTTTTCAATAGTTTTGGAGGCTTGACTAGTATCGGTATTTCGCTAGAGCGCGAAAACTTTGAGTACTTGAGATCCCTCCCTATTGATTTCAAACGCTATCTCTTTATGAAGTTTTGGTTGCTCTATCTGGTGCAATCCATCCTTCCTGTCATTCTTCTAGTTGGCGTTTGTCTCTATTTTGGCGTCCATCCCTTGGCTATCCTAGCTATGTTATTGATCTGGGTGGTAACCACCATTCCGATCTGCATTCGAGACTATGTCAAAGATTTTCAGAACTTTAGCACCAATTGGACCAATATCACAGAGTTGATGACCCGTCATCGTGGGAATGCAGTTCTTCAGTCTATTCTCTTAATTGTCTTTCTCTTTGTGATGTTTCTCTTGATCATTGTCAGCTTCATTTGGACCTATCATTCCGTCAGCACCCTGCTAGCTGCGATCCTTTATAGTGTCCTGTTGCTAATTGGAGCAGGAATCAGCTATACCATCTACCGCAAAAAGATCCGTACTCTCTACCAAGAGATCGGAGAATAAAAAGTGAGAGTGGGACAGAAATCGGTAATTCGTTAGAATTCGATTTCGTCGTCCCACCTCCGCACAGTTGAGTAGGGTTGTAAAGCAGATGAAATCAGCGTAGTAGAGCCCACTCAACCGCTGCGTCTTGCTCGACAATCCAAAAACAATTGAGAGGCTAGGACTTTTGTCCTAGCCTCTTTTTAGTGGTAACTTAAATTTCATAGCCCATGAGGAGGCCGCCTTCTTCAGCGTAGAAACTACAAAGTCCAGAAGTAGGAAGGACTTCAATCATTGCATGGGCAAACTTTTCTCGAACCAATGCAGAGAATTGCTCGATAAATTTTTCATTGTTGCGGTGGGCGATGGTGATATGACCGCCAGCATACCCCGCCTTGATCAGTTCATCAAAAGCAGCCTTGATCGCTTTCTTTTGACCCCGTGCTTTTTGAAGCAACTCAAGGGTACCGGTCTTACTAGCTTCGCCTACCATACGGATATTGAGGAGCCCGACAACAGTCCCAATCAATTTGCTGAGACGCCCATTTTTGACCAGATTATCAACCTTGGCCAAAACAAAGAGCAACTTCGTCTTAGACTGGTAGGTCGTGATCACATCGACCACTTGATCAAAATCGAGGCCTTCAGCGACCAACTGATTAAGCTTGCGAACGATTAGGTCCACCTCACCCCCAGCTGATAAGCTATTGATGACGTGGATATTGGTATTCGGATGCTCTTCTAGATAAATCTTCTTAGCTACCTCAGCACTATTGTAGCTACCAGAAAGGGTTCCAGTGATGGTCACAACGACAATATTTTCAGACCCTTCAAAAGACTTCATGTAGTCATCAGGACTCGGACAGGCAGACTTAGAAGCAGTCGTAGTCGCATACATCTCCTCCATCATCTGATCGATATTGAGGTGGGCATCATCTGTATAGATGGTATCACCCACTTGGATGGTCAATGGGACACTGACAAACTCCGTATCCGGTGCAAGAATGTCCAAAGAGCGGTAGTCACAGCCTGAATCCGCAATAATTTTCCATTTCATCAGTTCATACCTCATAATTGTATAAAAATGTACATTGACAAGTAGTATGTCTTCTTTTACAATTATATCATGAAGAGCAATGCTATCCAAGCAGATATCATCAGGTGAGACAGATAGAAAGTAAATGTTATGGCAGAAAGAAAAATATCCGAGAAATCCTTGGAAAATCTCAAACGATTTAACCGAGAAAACAATGCGATTACACGAGAATCCATCGAAACCTCTCTCCTGCAATTGTTGGAGAAAAAAGATCTGAAAAAGATCACTATCTCTGAGCTGGTTCAGCGTGCAGGTGTCTCTCGAGCAGCTTTTTACCGTAATTATGATTCCAAGGAAGAGATTCTAGAGTCCATCTTTCAATCTAGTATCGCAAAGATTACCAAGTCTTTAGATGGCTACAACCTCAAGACAGACCTCTATCAAGTCTGGGTCTATCTCTTTAAGGAAGTCAAGAAAGAAGCCAAGATCATCAGTCTAGCCATTGATTATAATTTCGAGCGGCTCTTGACCAAGGCAGTCTATGATTTTTTAGAAAAACGAAATGGCAACTCCTCGAATGGCGCTGGCAGCTACCTCAATTCCTTCTGGAGCTCAGCCATTGTCTCTGTCATCTCCAAATGGATCAAGGATGGCATGAAGATCCCCGCCGAGAAGATCGCGACCCTAGGCCTCCCCCTCTTTCCACAAAAGAAGAAGTAATCACCACCGAGAGGTGGTTTTAAAGTAAACTGCTCTTCTCCATAACGAGCTCATATGAATAGATTAAACTGAGCACAGATTGTACAAAGGACAAGAACGATGATTGAAGAACGACTCCAAGCTGCTAAGCAGTATGTTAAAACTTTATTTGCTGATCGAGCGGATGGCCATGATGTGGAGCATACCCTCCGCGTCTATACCAATGCAATGAGAATCGCACAAGCAGAAGGTCCATGTGATCTGGAGATAGTGGCCTTGTCAG
The DNA here is from genome assembly GCF_041431945.1 of Streptococcus sp. 27098_8_66. NCBI lineage: Bacteria > Bacillati > Bacillota > Bacilli > Lactobacillales > Streptococcaceae > Streptococcus > Streptococcus sp. 27098_8_66. The sequence goes on from NZ_JAPVYS010000001.1 coordinate 66,638, forward strand.
CTCTTCTTCACGATGCTGATGATGATAAATTGTTTCAAACTGAGAATAATGCGAATGCTCGCATGTTTCTAGAAGAAATCGGTATTCCTCAAGACCAAATCGACCAGATTTGTCGGGTTATCAATGCTGTTTCTTTCAGCAAAAATCGCGGTAAGCATCCAGAAACCTTAGAAGGCAAGATTGTCCAGGATGCTGACCGCCTGGATGCGATAGGAGCTGTAGGAATTGCGCGAACTTTTTCCTATGGTGGTCACAAAGGGAGGTCCCTTACTGATACTGTCCAACATTTCCATGACAAGTTGCTCCTCTTAAAAGATGAAATGAACACGGAGACTGCTAAGCAAATAGCAGAAAGTCGCCATCAATTTTTAATCATCTTTCTAAAAGAACTAGAGAAGGAACTCTAACAAAAGAGGCTGGGACAAAAGTCCTAGCCTCTCAATTATTTTTGGATTGTCGAGCAAGACGCAGTGGTTGAGTGGGCTCTACTACGCTGATTTCATCAGCTTTTACAGCCCTACTCAACTGTGCGGAGGTGGGACAACGAAATCGAATTCTAACGAATTACCGATTTCTGTCCCACTCTCTTTCTTTATTCTTGGATCATGGCTAGGAGATCATCTCCTGTAGTGGTTGGAAGGATCCGGACTCGTTTGAGGGCATAGAGGCCATCAGCGGAGCTGGCTAGTCCATTTTTAGTGGTGAGGCCTAATTTGTAGTCAGCTTTCTTGGCTTGGTCGATCGTGACCTGGCTGTAGCGACCAGATGGGTAGACGATAACGCTGGTATTTTGATCTAGCACCTTATCTAGCAGGCGTTTAGAAGCGACCAACTCATTCTTTTGGGTCTCAAGACTGGAATTGGCTAGGTCTGGATGATTGACCGTATGGCTTTCAAAGGTCAAGCCAGCATTTTTCATCTCTTTGATTTGGTCAAAGGTCAGGACATTTTCTTTTTCCTTTTGGGTAAAGTCCGTGATGATATTGTTAGTGGCGGTCATCTTATACTTCTTAAGAAGCGGATAGACGATGGTATAGAAATCTTCGACACCATCATCAAACGTGAGCCAGACAAATTTCTTTCCTTTGGGGACTTCATTTTTAGCGAGGATGCGATAGGCTTCCTCAGGTGTCAGGGTGTAGTAACCCGCTTTTTTTAGGGCCTTTAGTTGGCTTTCAAAGGTCTCTGGATCGACAATCAAATTGGCATTGGCAGCTTCGGACTCGGCCATATCGTGCACGGAGTGGTACATGAGGATGGGCAGTTTGACCGGCTTTTTCACCCGAGTCCACTCGATAGAGGAGCTACCTTCCTCTAGTGAGCGCGTCATGGCAGTGCCACTTGTATTTCCGTCACTCGGCTGAGTGATCCGTTTGATCAGAAGAAAGCTACAAATAAAGATACAGACCAGTAGGAGGGCATTGATTCCAAGTAGGACTTTGATTTTTTTAGGTACTCTTCGTTTACTCATAGTGTCACCGTTTTCATTATTTTCTTTATTGTACCACAAATTCTATGTTCTTTTCCAGAACTTGCTACAGGCAGATCCTGTCATGAAAATTCAGAATTTTTAAGGCAATTGGCTGTCAAACGCTCAAGTTTTTGTTATAATGGAGCTACTATAGAAAATTCAAGGAGTCAATAGGATGTCTGTTAAGATTGCCTTACTAGGATTTGGTACTGTTGCAAGTGGCGTACCATTTTTATTAAAAGAAAACCATGAAAAAATCACCCAGGCAGCTCAAGATGAAATCGAGATCGCTAAGGTCTTGGTTCGAGATGATGCGGAGATGAAAAGCTTGCAAGCGGCGGGTCACGACTACAACTTTGTGACCAATGTCGATGAGATCATTGAAGACAAGGACATTGCCATCGTGGTTGAATTGATGGGTCGTATCGAGCCAGCTAAGACCTTTATCACCCGTGCGCTGGAAGCAGGGAAGCACGTAGTCTCTGCTAACAAAGACCTTCTTGCCGTTCATGGAAGCGAGTTGCTAGAGATTGCAAAAAAACACCAAGTGGCCCTTTATTATGAAGCTGCCGTAGCTGGTGGGATCCCAATCCTTCGGACTTTGGTGAATTCTTTGGCCTCAGACAAGGTGACCAAGGTTCTTGGTGTGGTCAATGGAACCTCTAACTTCATGATGACCAAAATGGTCGAAGAAGGCTGGACTTATGAAGATGCTTTAGCAGAAGCGCAACGTCTTGGTTACGCTGAAAGTGATCCAACTAATGACGTTGAAGGAATCGATGCTGCCTACAAGATGGTGATCTTGAGCCAGTTCGCTTTTGGAATGAATATCCAATTTGACCAAGTAGGTCACAAAGGAATCAGCCAGATCACTCCTCAGGATGTCTCTGTTGCCCAAAGCCTTGGATATGTCATCAAGCTTGTCGGCTCTATCGTTGAAACAGAGTCAGGGATCGCAGCAGAAGTGACACCAACCTTCCTTCCAAAACAACATCCACTCGCAGGAGTGAATGATGTCATGAATGCGGTCTATGTGGAATCCATCGGTATTGGTGAGTCTATGTACTACGGACCAGGTGCTGGTCAAAAACCAACTGCGACAAGTGTCGTAGCCGACCTCGTTCGCATTGTCCGTCGACTAAAAGAAGGAACGATTGGTAAAGCCTTCAATGAATACAGTCGCCCTCTTCAATTGGCTAAGCCAGAAGACGTGAAGAACAATTATTACTTCTCAATCAAGGCACCAGATGCGACTGGTCAAATCTTGCGTCTTGCGGAGATCTTTAATGCAGAAGGAGCTTCCTTCAAGCAAATCCTCCAAGAAGACTCAGATGGTCACTATGCAAGTGTTGTCATCATTACTCACCAAGTTAACCAAACTCAATTCAAGAACTTGGTTGAAAAATTGGATTCAGAGGCGAATTTCGAACTCTTGAATACCTTTAAAGTCTTGGGAGAATAAGCATGAAAATTATTGTTCCAGCAACCAGTGCCAATGTCGGTCCAGGATTTGATTCGGTTGGGATTGCCGTGACTCGCTATTTGACCATTGAAGTCCTTGAACCAGCTGATGCTTGGTTCATTGAGCATGATCTTGGAGCAGGGATTCCGACAGATGAGAAAAACCTCTTGCTCTCAACAGCTCTTTCTATCTCAACTGATATGCAACCCCATCGGATCAAGATGACCAGTGAAGTACCTTTGGCGCGTGGTCTGGGTTCTTCTAGCTCGGTCATTGTCGCAGGGATTGAATTGGCCAACCAATTAGCTGACCTCCAGCTATCAGATGCTGAGAAATTGCGCATCGCGACCAAGATCGAAGGTCATCCGGATAATGTAGCTCCAGCTATTTTTGGGAATATGGTCATTGCGAGCTACATCGGTGAAGATGTCCAATATGTCACGGCTGACTTCCCAAGCTGTGACCTTGTGGCTTTTGTACCGAGCTACCAATTGAAGACCAGTGATAGTCGAAATGTCCTACCGAAAGAATGGTCTTATAAGGAAGCTGTTGCAGCTAGTAGCGTAGCCAATGTCGCTATTGCAGCTCTCCTCAAGGGAGATTTGCTGACGGCTGGTCGCTCCATCGAGTCAGATCATTTCCACGAACGCTACCGTCAATCTCTTGTCAAAGAGTTCCCTCAGGTCAAAGAAGTAGCACATGCGCATGGGGCTTACGCCACCTATCTGTCAGGAGCAGGCCCAACAATCATGAACCTCATAGCCCCAGAGCATACAGCCACATTTGTCGCAGCTCTCGAAAAGCTCGGGCTAGATGGTCAGATCTTCCAACTTAAAATTGACACATTTGGTGTTCGTGTTGAGAAATAAACCTTAATGTAACACAAATGAAAGAAGGATGTATACGAATGTATATGTCTTTTTTGCCTCTCCTATGGTAGAATGGGAATTGTATGGGGAAAAGCTCAAGCTTTCCCGAAAGTTTAGGGGGAAACATGAAACCAGAATATTTATATAGTATTGCTACCGATCTTGGACTGCAATTTGATGGCGAAGCCCGTGTGATGTATGGAGAGCGTGAAGGCTTCTTGTTAGTCATTGAAGGCGCTCAAACCAAGAATGTATTTACCATTTCACTCAGTGTGAAACAAGGTTCCGAAGGAGACTTGATCGAAGATAGTGAAATTCTTTGGAATGAATTAAAAGAACAATCAAAAGCCATTAATGCTATCTCTTCTGATGGTTATTTGACCTCGATCGTTGTCAAAGGTGGAATGACCAAAGGGAAGGCTGTCGAAACCTTATGGACAGCTATCCAAGATATTGTTGATTTCTTACTAAACCACCAATTTGTGCAAGTGAATGCGCAAACGGGCGAGGAAGGACCGATCGGACTGTATCAAATTGGAGATGCGATCTTTTTAATCGACGATGCAACCTTTAGAGCCTACCAAGCCGAAGTGCAAGATACAGTTGAGGCTTATGAAGCGCGGGAAGAGAATTTCCTTTTAGGGATTGTAGGCGCTGTGATAGGTGTAATCATCGGTGGTGCAGTTGCCCTCTTGGTAGCGCGTCTTGGCTATGTATCTGTTTTAGCAGGGGCTGCCCTCGGTTATTGTACTATCAAAGGTTATGAGATCCTTGGTAAGAAATTGACTAAAAAAGGTGTGGTAGTTTCAGCTATTTTGATGGTCTTGACGGTCTTTTTGGTCAACCAATTAGATTATACATTGGCGCTCATGAGTAAGCTCAATCTTCCATTTGATTTGTCCTGGACGATTGTCAATGAAGCGACATTTCAAGGGGATGTCCCAGACAAATTTTACTTGAATCTAGGAATGTTAGCTGTCTTCACTCTTGGTGGTGCTTGGATTTCGGTCAAATCAGCTCTGGATGGACAGAAGAATCGTGCCATTGCTCGTAAAATTGCATAATGAATGATAAAAGGAAGGCCTGAATATTATAGGTCTTCTTTTGTTTTTTAGGGTCGAAAAATAGTCAAAAATTTGGTATAATAGTTTGTATTTTATAGAGAGAGAACAGACAGAAAGATGAATGAAAAAATAAATCAAATTCTTGAAGGGATTGATATCCGTTTTCAAGAAGCTTTAAAACATTATACCTTCACAAAGGTAGGTGGGAATGCTGAATTTTTAGCCTTTCCTCGCAACCAATATGAATTAAAACGCATCGTTCAATTTGCCAACCAAGAGCAAATCCCATGGATGGTTCTGGGCAATGCGTCCAATATCATTGTCCGCGATGGGGGCATTCCGGGATTTGTCATTATGTTTGATCGCTTGCGTGACATCAGTGTGGATGGTTATGTGATCGAAGCAGAGGCAGGAGCTAAACTCATCGACACCACCCATGTGGCCTTGCACCATAGTTTGAAAGGCTTCGAGTTTGCTAGTGGCATTCCAGGCAGTGTCGGTGGCGCAGTCTTTATGAATGCGGGAGCCTATGGAGGAGAGATCGCGCATGTCCTAGTATCCTGTAAGGTCTTGACCAAAGACGGAGAGATCGAAACTCTGTCAGCGAGTGAACTAGCTTTTGGCTACCGTCATTCTAAGATTCAAGAGACAGGTGCTGTTGTCATCTCTGCCAAATTTGCTTTGTCACCAGGCAATCACGAGGCGATCAAGCAGGAGATGGATCGGTTGACCCATCTTCGTCAGTTGAAACAACCCCTTGAATACCCTTCTTGTGGATCCGTCTTTAAGCGTCCTGTCGGTCATTTTGCAGGTCAATTGATCAACGAAGCAGGTCTGAAAGGCTATCGAATCGGTGGTGTTGAAGTTTCTGAAAAGCATGCCGGCTTTATGGTCAATGTCGATAATGGAACAGCTAAGGACTACGAAGATTTGATCGCCCATGTCATTGAGGCAGTAGAAGCTCACTCAGGCGTCCGTTTAGAACCAGAAGTTCGCATTATCGGTCAAGCCTAAGAACTTTAGTATTGAAGAACAATTGATTGTGAACCATCGATAGCATCAGTCGGAGAGGGGGTGAGTGCCTATCGATACCGTAAATAGGTGGGGCAGTCTAGTAAGTCCCCGAGAGGTATTGGTGGTCTGACAGGTTTTCCTGTCAGCCGCTGCATTTTCGTTTGAAAAGCAGTTTGCTAATCGCAGTAAAGAAGGAATTTATGTGAATTGAAAAAACCAATTATTGAGTTTAAAAATGTTTCAAAGGTCTTTGAAGATAGCGGTACCGTTGTCCTAAAGGATATCAATTTTGAATTGGAAGAAGGGAAGTTCTATACCCTGCTCGGTGCATCTGGATCAGGAAAATCGACCATCCTTAATATCATTGCCGGTCTTTTGGATGCGACAACTGGAGATGTCTACCTTGATGGGGAACGGATCAACGATGTCCCTACCAACAAACGGGATGTCCACACTGTCTTTCAGTCCTATGCCCTGTTTCCACATATGACGGTTTTTGAAAATGTGGCTTTTCCCCTTCGTTTGAAAAAGGTGGACAAGGCTGAGATCGAACGTCGGGTTTCAGAAGTCTTGAAAATGGTCCAGTTAGCGGGATTTGAAAAACGCTCGATCCAAAAATTATCTGGTGGTCAACGTCAGCGGGTAGCTATTGCACGGGCTATTATCAATGAACCACGAGTGGTCCTTTTAGATGAGCCCTTGTCTGCCCTTGACTTGAAACTTCGGACAGACATGCAGTATGAGTTGCGGGAATTGCAACAACGCTTGGGGATTACCTTTGTCTTTGTTACCCACGACCAAGAAGAAGCCCTTGCCATGAGTGACTGGATCTTTGTCATGAATGAAGGAGAGATCGTCCAATCTGGTACTCCCGTGGATATCTATGATGAACCGATCAACCACTTTGTAGCGACTTTTATCGGGGAGTCTAACATTCTAGATGGTCGCATGATCGAGGACTACTTGGTTGAGTTCAATGGAAAACGCTTTGAAGCCGTCGATGGGGGAATGCGTCCAAATGAACCAGTTGAAGTCGTCATTCGTCCTGAAGACTTGCAAATCACTCTTCCTGAAGAAGGCAAGCTCCAAGTGAAGGTGGACACCCAGCTCTTCCGTGGTGTTCATTATGAGATCATCGCTTATGATGATTTGGGAAATGAGTGGATGATTCACTCCACTCGGAAGGCCATCGTAGGAGAAGTTATCGGGCTAGACTTTGAACCAGAAGATATCCACGTTATGCGTCTCAATGAAACCGAAGAAGAATTCGATGCGCGGATCGAAGAGTACGTTGAAGTGGAAGAGCAAGAAGCTGGTTTGATTAATGCCATTGAGGAGGAAAGAGATGAAGAAAACAACCTCTAATCTATTTATCCTCCCCTATTTCTTGTGGATTTTTCTCTTTGTCTTGGCTCCTGTAGTCATGATCATCTTTCAATCGTTTTTTAACGTTGAAGGGCAGTTTTCACTTGAAAACTACAAAGAGTTCTTTACTTCGCAAAATCTGACTTATTTAAAGATGAGCTTTAATTCGGTCCTTTATGCTGGAATCGTCACCCTGGTGACGCTCTTGATCTCCTACCCGACTGCTTACTTTTTGACGCTGCTCAAACACCGGCAGTTGTGGTTGATGTTGATTGTCTTGCCAACCTGGGTCAATCTCTTGCTCAAGGCCTATGCCTTTATCGGAATTTTTGGTCAAAACGGCTCCATCAATAGCTTTTTAAGCTTTCTCGGATTCGCTCCCCAGCAGATCCTCTTTACCGATTTCTCCTTTATCTTTGTAGCCAGCTACATCGAGTTGCCATTTATGATTTTACCGATCTTTAATGTCTTAGATGACTTAGATCCAAACTTGATTAATGCCAGCTATGATTTAGGAGCCAATCGTTGGGATACCTTCCGTCATGTGGTCTTCCCCTTGTCCATGAATGGTGTCCGCTCAGGTGTGCAATCTGTCTTTATTCCTAGTCTGAGTCTCTTCATGTTGACACGGATGATCGGTGGAAATCGCGTCATTACCTTAGGGACTGCGATTGAACAGCACTTCCTGACAACACAAAACTGGGGAATGGGTTCTACCATCGGAGTTGTTCTGATCCTTGCTATGCTCTTAACCATGTGGGCAACGAGAGAAAGGAGAGAACGATGAAAAAAGTATCTCATTTCTATCTAGGTTTCGTCTTTCTGATTCTCTATCTCCCTATCTTCTATTTGATCTTTTATGCTTTCAATAAAGGGGGAGATATGAATGCCTTCACGGGCTTCACGCTTGAGCATTTCAATGAATTGTTCGCAGATAGTCGCCTAATGCTGATCTTATCAGAGACTTTCCTCTTGGCCTTCTTGTCAGCCTTGATTGCGACAGTGATCGGAACCTTTGGAGCCATTTATATTTATCAATCAAAGAAGAAGTTAGAAGGACCATTGCTCTCCATCAACAACATTCTCATGGTAGCGCCAGACGTTATGATTGGGGCCAGTTTCTTGATTCTCTTTACGACGGTCAAGTACCAGCTAGGTTTCCTATCTGTTCTGGCTAGCCACGTCGCCTTCTCGATTCCTATTGTGGTCTTGATGGTCTTGCCACGCCTTAAGGAAATGAACCGGGATATGGTCAATGCGGCCTATGACTTGGGAGCTACCCAAGTGCAAATGCTCAAAGAGATCATGTTGCCGTATCTGACACCAGCCGTTATCGCGGGCTACTTTATGGCCTTTACCTATTCTCTAGATGACTTTGCCGTGACTTTCTTTGTAACCGGAAATGGCTTTACAACCTTGTCAGTAGAGATCTACTCACGTGCGCGTCAAGGGATTTCCCTTAGTATCAATGCCTTGTCCGCCCTTGTCTTTCTCTTTAGTGTGCTCTTGGTCATCGGTTATTACTTCATTACCCGTGAAAAGGAGGAAGCAGCATGAAAAAACTTTATTCATTTCTAACTGGGATTGTCCTTGTCATTCTGCTCCTCTGGGGAATTAGCCACCAGATCGAAGCGAGCATGAATACCAAGAATAGTGACAAGCTGGTCATCTACAACTGGGGAGATTATATCGATCCAGACTTGCTCAAGGAATTCACAAAAGAGACAGGGATTCAGGTGCAATATGATACCTTTGATTCCAACGAAGCCATGTATACTAAGATCAAGCAAGGGGGAACCACCTACGATATTGCGATTCCTAGTGAATACATGATTGCCAAGATGATGGATGAACATCTGGTAGAAAAGTTGGACCAATCCAAGATCAAAGGGATGGAAAATATCGATCCAAAACTCTTGAACCAATCGTTTGATCCGGGCAACCAATATTCTGTTCCTTATTTCTGGGGTACCTTGGGGATCGTCTACAATACCAAGATGGTCAAAAATGCTCCGGAACATTGGTCAGATCTCTGGCGTGAAGAGTACAGAAATGACATCATGATGTACGATGGTGCGCGTGAGGTCATGGGAATTGGTCTCAATACCTTGGGGTATAGCCTCAATGAAAAGGATCCCAAGAAATTGCAAGAGGCCGTAGATAAACTCTACACCTTGACGCCAAATATCAAAGCTTTGGTGGCCGATGAGATGAAGGGCTATATGATCCAAAACAATGCGGCTATTGGGGTTACTTTCTCAGGAGAAGCCAGCCAAATGCTCGAAGCCAATAAGGATCTTCGCTATGTCGTCCCAACTGAAGCCAGCAACCTTTGGTTTGATAACATTGTCATTCCAAAAACCGTGAAAAATAAAGAAGCAGCATATGCCTTTATTAACTTCATGCTTCGTCCTAAAAATGCTTTGAAAAATGCTCTTTATGTCGGCTACTCAACGCCAAATAAAAAAGCCAAAGCCATGTTGCCAAAAGAAATCCAAGATGACCAATCCTTCTATCCAAGCGATGAAACGCTGGACCATTTGGAAGTCTATCAACAATTAGGCAAGAAATTGCTTGGAGTCTATAACGATCTTTACCTTCAGGTCAAGATGTATCGAAAATAACACAAAAGGAACCTCAGGGTTCCTTTTTGATTGCTGCATATAGTCTCTAACTAGTGAGTTAGATTGAGATTCAAATGAAAGATGCTATAATAGTAAGGAAAGTGACTGGCCCATTCAGTCATGAAAGGAAGGATTGGAGAAGAAAAAATGAAAAGACGACTGGAACTTTTTTTGATCATCCTGTTACCGATCCTAGGCCTTCTACTTCTTGGAGGAAAGATTATGAACATGACCAAGAAACCAGAACAGAAGGTAACGGCCTCTTCTTCAAAGAAAGTAGTTCAGAAATCAGAAGAAGAAATAAAAAAAGAGCAAGTAGCCTATCTCAAAGAGCATGAGCAAGAAATCGTGGATTATGTGAAGGCTCAGAATTCAAAAATTGAGTCAGTTCAGATTGATTGGACTGATGTGAGATGGAGTGATGGAGGATTCTTACTTCCTGATTATTCAATTGAGGTTTATGGAACAGTAAATCATATTGAAAATTCTGGATGGAGTGCCTCTATGCCGATTAATGATGACGATTCAATTGATTTGAAAAAAATTTCCATATTCAACGATATAACCATAGGAGAAGAAATATTGGAGTAGTAGTTTTTCGATCTATGTTCAAATTTAAGGAAAAATTATGATGAAACATACTAAAATTATTTTGCTAACAGTAACATCGATAATTGCTTTATTTAGTATCGAAGGATGCACTATAAAATCAAAAGAACAAACGAAACAAGCGCAAACTGTCATCTCTTCATCAACCAAAGAAGACAAAGAAGCTATTAAACACAAACAGCTCGCATATCTCAAAGAGTACGAGCAAGAAATCGTCGATTTAGTCAAAGTACAAAATTCAAAAGTTGAATCCGTTCAGATTGATTGGGATCAGACACAATGGAGTGATGGTGGACTGACAACTCCTGAATATTATATGAATGTTTTTGGACGTATAAATAATATTGAAGAATCGGGTTGGGGAGTAGATATCCCAATTAATGAGGATAATACATTAAATTTAGATGAGATGTATGTAGGATCCTACATTAGAGTAGGGGGGAAATTATTTGACTAATTGGAATTTGAGCAGTTTTGATAATCAATATGCTTCATTAGCTGAATCAACATATAGAGATAGACTCCAACAAGTTTCCATATGAACAATTGGATCAAATCCAGGAAGAGCGTTCAAAGCTCAAATGGGAGTATGACAACGAGATAGATGCTTTCTATAAAAATCAGAAAATGCTGGAATCGAAAGATAAAAAAAAACAGTAAGGTTGTCCTTACTGTTTTTTTAGTTGGTTCCAGATGATGCTGTATCTGCGCCACTGTCTGTTGCTGTGGAGCCTTGGACTTGTGCGGCAGATGAACTGGTTTCTGTAGCAGATGAGCTATCGGTTTCTTTTTGTGAACTTGTTTCTGTATTGCTTGAATTGGTTTGTGTATTGGTGTTAGCATCTGTATTGGTAGCGCTTGAGTCAGATCCCTTATCGTGAACCACGACGACGCTGGTGCTACTAGATGGTTTGTCTTCTGTTTTTTGATTGTCTTTATTGAGCAGGCTCATAATGGTAAAGGAAGTGACGATAATCCCTAAGAGACTGGCAATCGTAGCTACAACGGTTTGAAATACGGACAAACCTTGTTTGACTTTCTCACCGCGAGATGGTCTTGTATCTGCTTTTTCCTCAGGTTTTTGGTTTTTGTTACTTCTTGAATATTGTGACATGTTCATTCTCTTTCTATCAAAAATTGTTTTTTAACACTTTCCTATTATAAGTCATTTTCTGAAAAATGTCTAAAAAGAACTGAATTTTATAGAGTGATTTTGCCGCATCTCTCTTTATCAAATCCTTGTCCCAAGCGGTCAGAAATGATAAAATAGAAGTTACGTAAAAAGAAAGTGATGGATGCGTAGGACATGATTTATTTTGACAATTCAGCAACGACTAAACCCTATCCAGAAGCCCTTGCGACTTATACAGAAGTAGCGACTCGGATCTGGGGAAACCCTTCTAGTTTGCACAATTTAGGTAGTCAAGCTACTCGTATTTTGGAAGCTTCTCGGAAACAAATTGCGGAGCTAATTGGCAAGAAAGATGATGAAATTTACTTCACGTCTGGTGGGACAGAAGGGGACAACTGGATCCTCAAGGGTGTCGCCTTTGAGAAAGCTCCTTATGGAAAGCATATCATTGTCTCTGACATCGAGCATCCTGCCATCAAGGAATCGGCTGCTTGGTTAAAGACGCAGGGATTCGAAGTGGATTACGCTCCAGTGGATGCGCGTGGTTTTGTCAAGGTAGATGCCTTGGCTAACCTACTCCGTCCGGATACGACCTTGGTCTCTGTCATGGCCGTCAACAATGAGATTGGCTCCATCCAGCCCATCCATGACATCGCGGCTCTTCTGGAAGATCGTCCAACTATTAGTTTCCATGTCGATGCTGTGCAAGCCTTGGCAAAGGTAGCAACAGAAGTTTATCTACCAGAGCGCGTGGACTTTGCGACCTTCTCTAGTCACAAATTCCATGGACTTCGCGGAGTCGGCTTTGTCTACATCAAAGAAGGCAAAAAGATCACCCCTCTCTTAACCGGAGGTGGTCAAGAAAAAGAAATGCGCTCGACAACGGAGAACGTGGCAGGTATCGCAGCAACAGCAAAAGCCCTACGCTTAGCAATGGAAAACCAAGAAGCTTTTGCCAGCAAGACCCAGCAGATGAAAGAAGTCATCCGCAAAGAATTGGCCAACTATCCAGATGTTACCATCTTTTCTGGTGAGGATCACTTTGCGCCTCATATCTTGACTTTCGGAATCAAGGGAGTTCGTGGAGAAGTAGTGGTCCATGCCTTTGAAGAGTTTGATATTTACATCTCGACAACCAGTGCCTGCTCGTCCAAAGCTGGTAAGCCAGCTGGGACCTTGATTGCTATGGGAGTGGATAAGAGTATCGCACAGACAGCTGTTCGCTTTAGTCTCGATCTTGAAAATGACATGAGTCAAGTCGAGCAATTCTTGACCAAGTTCAAACTGATTTACGAACAAACACGAAAAGTACGTTAATTTTAGAAGGAAATCAACATGACCTTAACCTATTCAGAAATTATGATTCGCTATGGAGAGCTTTCTACTAAAGGGAAGAACCGTATGCGTTTCATCAATAAACTTCGCAATAATATCCAAGATGTTTTATCTATTTATCCGGCTGTCAAAGTGACAGCCGACCGCGATCGGGCGCATGCTTATCTGCATGGGACGGATTATGAGCCAGTAGCAGAATCCCTCAAGCAGGTTTTTGGAATCCAAAATTTTTCACCCGTTTACAAGATTGAAAAATCTGTTCCGGCCTTAAAATCGGCAGTGCAAGAGATCATGAAGGAGATTTACAAGGAAGGCTTGACCTTTAAAATCTCAAGTAAGCGCAGTGACCATACCTTTGAACTCGATAGTCGCGAGCTCAACCAAACTTTGGGAGGTGCTGTCTTTGAAGCGATCCCGACCATCCAAGCTCAGATGAAAAAACCAGATATCAACTTGCAAGTTGAAATTCGAGAAGAAGCAGCCTATATTTCTTATGAAACTATTAAGGGAGCTGGTGGTCTTCCTGTTGGTACGTCTGGCAAGGGCATGCTCATGCTTTCTGGCGGGATCGACTCTCCCGTGGCTGGTTACCTAGCCTTGAAGCGTGGAGTGGATATCGAGGCGGTTCACTTTGCTAGCCCGCCTTATACCAGCCCGGGAGCTCTTAAAAAAGCCCATGACTTAACACGGAAGTTGACCAAGTTTGGGGGCAATATCCAATTTATCGAGGTGCCCTTCACAGAGATCCAAGAGGAAATCAAGGCAAAAGCGCCAGAAGCTTACCTCATGACTTTGACCCGTCGCTTTATGATGCGCATTACAGACCGTATTCGCGAGGTTCGCGGTGGTTTGGTAATTATCAATGGTGAAAGCTTGGGACAAGTGGCTAGCCAAACCTTAGAGAGTATGCAGGCCATCAATGCAGTGACCAATACGCCGGTTATCCGTCCGGTGGTGACCATGGACAAGTTAGAAATCATCGATATTGCCCAAGAGATTGATACCTTTGAAATCTCTATCCAGCCATTCGAAGATTGTTGTACCATCTTTGCACCGGATCGTCCAAAGACCAATCCAAAACTCAAAAATGCGGAGCAGTATGAGCAACGCATGGATGTGGAAGCTTTGGTTGAGCGTGCGGTAGCAGGCATCATCGTAACAGAGATCACACCAAAAGCAGAAAAAGATGAGGTCGATGACCTGATCGAGGATTTGCTATAGGAGAGACTGGGAGTATCCAGCCTCTTTTTCTAACCAACTTAAAGGAGACAAGATGAAAAAAATTATCGTTTTAATGACAAGTTTGCTTCTGTTGACAGGCTGCGTCAAAGTATCGTTTACTGGCCCGAAAAAAGAAGAAAAGACCAGCCAGTCAACCAGCAGAAAAAAAGAACCCCTCACATTTGTCAGAGCCGACCAGTACAAAGATCAGAACAACGAAGTCTTGGAAGCATCTGAGAAATTTATCAAGGAACATCCAATGCTTGGAGAACCTGGAAAATTATTTGTATTTTTCCCAGGCTATACCTTTGGAGATGAGGAAAATCGCTTCGCCTTGTTCTTTATCGTGAATCGTACTACTACAACCATCGATCGTGATGGATCCTTTGTTCTGAATTTGGAATATGATGGGGAGCCACTTTTCAAAGATGTCACAGTTGACTATGAAATCAACGAATCTGGTGTATTGAAACCCAATACGGTTGCAGCCATGCCTATCAAAATCACCAAGGAACAAGAAGAAAAAATGAAGAGCATGAACGATTCATCTAAAGCTAAAATGAGTTTCAAAGACTTCAAATTTAAAGATAAGTAGAAGAAGAAGTCGGTCTTACAAGCGATCTTAAAATAAAAGATATAAAATAATCGCTTTTATAAAAGAAATTCGTTTTCAAAGCGCAAAAATACTTGTCTTTGTCTGATAGAAGTGATATACTAAGAGAGTTGACTATGCACATGCCTGTGCAACCGCTCGAACATCGTCGCTCATTTCCATGAGAGTAAGTGGTTCGTCCCACGATGCTAGGCGAGTCTTCACAAAAATACGGGGAAACCCAAAAATACATAGGAGGTGCATAATGAGCACATACGCAATCATTAAAACTGGCGGAAAACAAGTTAAAGTTGAAGTTGGTCAAGCTATCTACGTTGAAAAATTGAACGTTGAAGCTGGTCAAGAAGTTACATTTAACGAAGTTGTTCTTGTTGGTGGTGAAAACACTGTTGTCGGAACTCCACTTGTTTCAGGAGCTACTGTTGTTGGAACTGTTGAAAAACAAGGAAAACAAAAGAAAGTTGTTACTTACAAGTACAAACCTAAAAAAGGTAGCCACCGTAAACAAGGTCACCGTCAACCTTACACTAAAGTTGTCATCAACGCTATCAACGCTTAATTTTTAGGAGAACACATGATACAAGCAGTCTTTGAACGAGCCGAAGATGGCGAGCTGAGGAGTGCAGAAATCACTGGGCACGCTGGAAGCGGTGAATACGGCTTTGATGTCGTGTGTGCATCGGTTTCGACTCTAGCCATTAACTTTGTCAACTCTGTTGAGAAATTTGCAGGCTACGAACCGGATCTAGAATTAAACGAAGAAGAAGGTGGCTTCCTGCGGGTGACGATCCCGACAGATATTCCACCTCATCAAAGAGAAATGACCCAACTATTCTTTGAATCATTTTTCTTAGGGATGGCAAACTTATCGGAGAACTCATCAGAGTTCGTCCAAACAAGAGTTATCACAGAAAACTAACATGGAGGAAAACAATTATGTTGAAATTGAATCTTGCTAACTTGCAACTTTTCGCCCACAAAAAAGGTGGAGGTTCTACATCAAACGGACGTGATTCACAAGCAAAACGTCTTGGAGCTAAAGCAGCTGATGGACAAACTGTAACAGGTGGATCTATCCTTTACCGTCAACGCGGTACTCACATCTACCCAGGTGTGAACGTTGGACGTGGTGGAGACGATACTTTGTTCGCAAAAGTTGAAGGCGTAGTACGCTTCGAACGTAAAGGTCGCGATAAAAAACAAGTTTCTGTTTACCCAATCGCAAAATAAAAAGGTTTCCTTAACCTTTTTATCCCGAGCCTTGATCCAAAGGTGAGGAAGCTAGAAATAGCATAAATCAAAGCTTTCCGGATTGACGGAAGGCTTTTTTTTTATTTATTTAAAAATATCTTGTTTACTCTTGTTAATATAATGTTTGAATTTGTGTTTTTTGAAAAATGTAGTATAATAGAGACAAATATAGTAGGAATGGAAGTAGTACCATGAAAGATAGCAGACATGTTGAAATTCTTCAGGAACTGGATCGAAAAAGTGTGGTATCGGTCAAAGAGCTTAAGGAACTCTTTGGGGTGACAGACATGACCATTCGTCGCGATCTGATCGATCTTGAAAAACAAGGTCTTTTAGTTCGTGTACATGGTGGGGCCCACAAAAAAGTCAAAGATAGTTTATTAGAAGCTTCTCACAGTGAGAAAAATCTGATCAATATTGATGAGAAACGATCCATTGCCAAAAAATGTGCAGACTTGATCGAAAATGGGGATACCGTCTTTATTGGCTCAGGTACAACAACAGACTTTATCGGAGATTATTTGGAAGGGAAAGAAATTAGCATCGTCACCAACTCCCTGCCTATTTTTGAGAAGCTCAAGGATTTCCCGAATTATGACTTGATCTTAGTTGGTGGTCGCTACCGGGTAAAGACACAAACCTTTGTCGGTCAATTTGCCAATAAACTCTTGAAAGAAATCAAGGTTTCTAAAGCCTTTATCGGGGTCAATGGAATCGATGGCCATAGTGTCTCCACAGCTAATGAAGAAGAAGGAAATGGCAATGCCATTATTCTGAACAATGCGATAGAAAAATATGTGGTAGCTGATAACAGCAAGTTTGATAGTTATTCCTTCTACAGTTTCTATCGTGTGGAAGATCTGAATGCCATTATTACCGATGATAGTATTCCAAAGAAAATCAAAGACAAATACGCCTTGTATACGAAAATCATTTAAGATCAAGTGGTCTCAAAAAAGAGACCACTTTTTACTTATTTAAGGATGTTAGAAAATGACGGTTAGGAAGCGCTTTAAAGAGTAATATGAACAAAAATAAACAAAATACGACAAAAAATGATTGACATTCAATCAATATAGTGATATACTCTAACCATAAAATAAATAGTTAGATAAGGAGGTGGCAACAATGGGATTAAATCAACTCTTTAACAAAGATCTTGTATTTTGCCTTCATGCCAAGGATCAAAAAGATCTCTTTGAGCAGGTAGCAAGCTTATTGGAAGAGCGACAGATTGTGACACCAACCTATCGTTCCGCTTTGATTGAGCGTGAAAAGTCTTTCCCGACTGGATTAGACATGGAATTTCTTGGTAAGGACTTACCAAATGTGGCGATTCCGCACACAGACATTGTCCATAATCTCACTGAGAATGTGGTCGTGGTTCGTTTGGATCAACCGGTAACCTTCCATAATATGATTGCTCCAGATAAGGAAGTTCAAGTTTCACTTTTATTCTTCATTATCAACAATTCAAGCTCTAGCCAAACCAATATTTTGGCCCAGCTGATGGATTTCTTTACATCCAATGGAAATCTCGAAGCTCTATCAAAATTAGATAGTGAAGATAAGCTTTATCAATACATTACGGAAACTATTTCCTAAAACATTCGTAAATATTTATAATGGAGGACATCCAAATGATTAAAATTTTAGCTGCCTGTGGTGCAGGTGTTAACTCTAGCCACCAAATTAAGAATGCCTTGGAAGAAGAGTTGTCAAACCGCGGTTATGATGTGCGTTGTGACGCTGTCATGGTCAAAGACGTGAATGAAGACTTGATTTCAGGCTATGACATCTTTACTCCAATTGCTGCAACTGATTTGGGATTCGATCCTGGTATTCCAGTGGTAGAAGCAGGACCAATTTTATTCCGTATTCCAGCAATGAGTGCGCCAGTTTTTGATAACATCGAAGCTGCCATTAAAGAACATGGATTAAGTTAATATTTTTTTAAAACAGTTTGTAAGCGTTATCCAATGATAAAGTTGGAAATGATTAAAGCGTAATATATAAAATTATAAATCGGGAGGATTTATTATGAATGGCATTATTGATTTTGCCAATAAATTTTTCAAACCCATCCTAGACATGGGTGGTCCGATCATCATGTTAATCATTTTGACGGTTTTGGCCCTCTTGTTTGGAGTGAAATTCTCCAAAGCTCTTGAAGGTGGTATTAAACTTGCCATCGCCCTTACTGGTATCGGTGCAATCATCGGTATGTTGAATGGTGCTTTCTCAGCTTCTCTTGCAAAATTTGTTGAGAATACAGGTATCCAATTGACTATTACTGACGTTGGTTGGGCTCCACTTGCAACCATCACATGGGGTTCTGCTTGGACGCTCTACTTCTTGTTGGTTATGCTGATTGTCAACATCGTGATGTTGTTAATGAAGAAAACTGACACACTTGATGTCGACATCTTCGATATTTGGCACTTGTCAATCACTGGTCTTTTGATTAAATGGTATGCCGATAACAATGGAGTTAGCCAAGGAGTTTCACTTTTCGTTGCAACTCTTGCAGTCGTTCTTGTTGGGATCATGAAGATCATCAACTCAGACTTGATGAAACCAACATTTGATGATTTGTTGAATGCACCAAGTTCATCACCAATGACATCTACTCACATGAACTACATGATGAACCCAATCATCATGGTCTTGGATAAAATCTTTGACAAATTCTTCCCAGGTCTTGATAAATACGACTTTGACGCTGCTAAATTGAACAAGAAGATCGGTTTCTGGGGATCTAAATTCTTTATCGGTTTCCTTCTTGGTATCGTCATCGGTATCATGGGTACTCCACATCCAGTTGCTGGTGTGCAAGATGCTGCCAAATGGGAATTGGTTATTAAAGGTTGGTTGAGCCTTGGTTTGACTGCCGGTGTCTGCTTGGAATTGTTCTCATTGATCGGTTCTTGGTTCATCGCAGCGGTAGAACCATTGTCACAAGGTATTACAAACATTGCTACTAAACGTCTTCAAGGACGTAAATTCAACATCGGTTTGGACTGGCCATTTATCGCTGGTCGTGCTGAAATCTGGGCTTGTGCGAACGTACTTGCACCAATCATGTTGATAGAAGCAGTGCTTCTTTCTAAAGTCGGAAATGGTATCTTGCCACTTGCAGGTATCATCGCTATGGGTGTAACTCCAGCCTTATTGGTTGTAACACGCGGTAAATTGATCCGTATGATCATCTTCGGAAGCCTTCTCTTGCCACTCTTCCTTCTTTCAGGTACATTGATTGCACCATTTGCAACTCAATTGGCTAAGAGTGTTGATGCCTTCCCTAAAGGGGTAGCTTCTACTCAATTGATCACTCACTCAACTCTTGAAGGACCAGTTGAAAAATTGCTCGGTTGGACAATCGGTAACGCAACAACTGGTGATATCAAAGCTATCCTTGGTGTAGTTGTCTTCTTGGCATTCTATATCGGAATCTTCGCTTGGTACAGAAAACAAATGATCAAACGTAACGAAGAATATGCTGCAAATGCAAAATAATCGTTGCATGTAGTTTGAAAACTGACACCATATCTGTTGTGGATATGGTGTTTTTATTTTAAAAAATGTTCGAAAATAAACAATTTAATGTTGACTTTCGTTCAAAATAGGTGTAATATAATATCAAAAGTAAGAAAATGTTCCTTTGTGAAAAATTAACAACAGGGATATTTGCTGAAACGAACAAAAGGAGGACAGGACATGTCTATTGTAATTGGTGCAGATGCTGCAGGATTAAGATTAAAAGATCTCGTGAAAGAGTTTCTTGTAAAAGAAAACTTCGACGTTGTGGATGTAACTGCTGAAGGTCAAGATTTTGTAGATGTGACACTTGCAGTTGCGAGCGAAGTGAACAAAAACGATCAAAATCTTGGAATCGTGATTGATGCTTACGGTGCTGGTCCATTTATGGTTGCAACTAAAATCAAAGGAATGGTCGCAGCAGAAGTTTCAGATGAACGTTCTGCTTATATGACACGTGGACACAACAATTCTCGTATGATTACCATGGGTGCTGAAATTGTTGGGGATGAATTGGCCAAGAACATTGCCAAAGGCTTCGTCAATGGTAAATACGACGGTGGTCGTCACCAAATCCGTGTCGATATGTTGAATAAGATGTGCTAATGAGAGGAGAATTCAAATGAGAATTGCAATTGGTTGTGATCACATTGTGACAAATGAAAAAATGGCTGTTTCTGATTTTTTGAAATCAAAAGGATACGAAGTGCTCGACTTTGGGACTTATGACCATACACGTACCCACTATCCAATCTTTGGTAAGAAAGTCGGTGAAGCCGTAGCAAGTGGCCAAGCAGATCTTGGTGTTTGTATCTGTGGTACTGGTGTTGGGATTAACAATGCTGTTAACAAAGTACCTGGTATCCGTTCTGCCTTGGTACGCGATATGACAACTGCTCTTTATGCAAAAGAAGAATTGAACGCGAATGTCATCGGGTTTGGGGGTAAAATTACTGGTGAATTGCTCATGTGCGATATCATTGAAGCATTCATCCACGCTGAATACAAACCAACTGAAGAAAATAAAAAATTGATCGCTAAGATCCAACATGTGGAAACCCATAATGCTCATCAAGCGGATGCTGATTTCTTTACAGAATTCCTTGAAAAATGGGACCGTGGTGAATACCACGACTAAGAGGTGACGTATGATATTAACGGTCACGATGAACCCTTCGATTGATATTTCTTATCCTTTGGATGTACTCCAGTTGGATACAGTCAATCGTGTAGCTGAGGTGAGTAAGACAGCTGGTGGAAAAGGTCTCAATGTTACCCGTGTACTTTCTGAGATAAAGGATCCAGTGGCAGCGACTGGCCTACTTGGTGGTCGGACGGGGCAATTCATTCTCGATCATTTAGGAGAAGGGATAGAGGAACGTTTCTTTGAAATTGCTGGAGATACACGTAATTGTATCGCCATCCTTCACGAAGGCAAGCAAACAGAAATCTTAGAAAAAGGTCCAACCATTTCTGAGAAAGAAGGCCAAGACTTTCTCGACCATTATCGTCACTTGGTTGAACAAGTAGAGGTTGTTGCCATCTCTGGAAGTCTTCCTGCTGGTTTACCAGTGGACTACTATGCTAGCCTTGTCAAGATTGCAAGGGAAGCTGGGAAACCAGTCGTACTTGATTGCTCGGGAGCTTCTTTAGAAGCTGCCATTCAAACAGCTGTCAAGCCTACGGTCATTAAACCAAACAATGAAGAATTATCTCAGTTGTTAGGAAAAGAAGTGAGTAAGAATGTGGAAGACTTAAAAGAAGTTCTTCAGGATTCTCTCTTTGATGGCATCGAATGGGTGATTGTCTCCCTTGGTGCAAATGGCGCTTTCGCTAAGCATGGGGATGTCTTCTATAAGGTAGATATTCCTAAGATCGATGTCGTCAATCCAGTCGGATCTGGTGATTCGACTGTTGCAGGGATTGCATCTGGTCTCTATCATCATGAGAGTGACGCAGACTTGCTCAAGAAAGCAAATGTTCTTGGAATGTTAAATGCGCAAGAAGCACAAACAGGACATGTCAACATGGGGCATTATGATGCCTTGTATCAACAATTAATCGTAAAAGAGGTATAAAATGGTATTAACAGAACAAAAACGCAACTATTTGGAACGTCTTAGTACAAAAGACGGTGTCATTTCAGCTTTGGCCTTCGACCAACGTGGGGCTTTGAAACGCTTGATGGCCAAATATCAAGACACAGAACCAACAGTAGCACAAATGGAAGAATTAAAAGTCCTTGTAGCTGATGAATTGACAAAATATGCTTCATCTATGTTATTGGACCCAGAATATGGTCTACCTGCTACAAAAGCCTTGGACAAAGATGCTGGTCTCTTACTTGCCTATGAAAAAACAGGTTACGATACATCAAGCACCAAGCGCTTGCCAGACTGCTTGAACCTTTGGTCAGCAAAACGCATCAAAGAACAAGGCGCAGATGCTGTGAAATTCTTGCTCTACTATGATGTAGACAGTGCAGATGAACTCAACCAAGAAAAACAAGCTTATATCGAACGCATCGGTTCTGAATGCGCTGCTGAAGATATTCCATTCTTCCTTGAAATCTTGGCTTATGATGAAGGAATTGCAGATGCAACCTCTGCTGAATATGCGAAAGTGAAACCTCGTAAGGTGATTGAGGCTATGAAAGTCTTTTCAGATCCTCGTTTCAATATCGATGTCTTGAAAGTGGAAGTTCCAGTTAATGTGAACTTCGTGGAAGGATTTGGAGAAGGAGAAGTTGTCTATAGTCGTGAAGAAGCAGCTGCTTTCTTCAAAGAACAAGAAGAAGCAACCAACCTTCCATACATCTACCTCAGTGCAGGTGTATCTGCAAAACTCTTCCAAGAAACCTTGGAATTTGCTCATGCATCTGGTGCAAACTTCAACGGCGTTCTTTGTGGACGTGCGACATGGGCAGGTTCAGTAGAAGCTTACATCAAAGATGGAGAAGCAGCTGCTCGTGAATGGCTTCGTACAGAAGGGCGTCAAAATATTGAAGAATTGAACGCAGTCTTGGATAAAGTAGCAACACCTTGGACAGAACGCGTATAAGATTCAATGATGATTGCCTCCTAAAGCAACAGTTAGAGAGTGGGACAGTAATCGGTCATTCGGTAGAATTCGATTTCGTCGTCCCACCTCCGCACAGTTGAGTAGGGCTGTAAAAGCTGATGAAATCAGCGTAGTAGAGCCCACTCAACCACTGCGTCTTGCTCGACAATCCAAAGATGATTGAGAGGCTAGGACTTTTATCCCAGCCTCTTCATTATTTCAAGGTCTTGTTTATTTTTTATAAAAAAATGTTTAAAAATTTTCGCTGTAAGGGTTTACAAAACAAAAAGTTTATGATAGAATAAGTTTATAAGTTGAATAGCAGTGAGCGTTACTAAGTTAGATTAGGCGTGACCACAAGTAGACTGAACAATTAGTGTATGCTAGTTTTTTCAGTTGCTTCGTGGTCATTTTTATTTGCTTTTAACAAATTTTACAAAGGAGAGCCTCATGTATCGTATTATCCATCCAATGAACAATAATGTTGCTTTGGTTCAAAATGAACTACAACAAGAGTTGATTGTTATTGGGAGTGGGATTGCATTTGGGAAAAAGAAAAATGATCTAGTAGCTGATGATAAGGTCGAAAAAGTATTTCGTTTAAACACGGATGAGTCAAGAGAAAACTTTATGGCCCTTCTAAAGAATGTTCCTCTTGATTTCATTACAACCACTTATGAAGTGATTGATACCTTGTCTAAGAAATATGCCTATCCTGTTCAAGAATATATCTATGTGACATTAACAGATCACATCTTTTGTTCTTACCAGGCAGTTCAACAGGGAAGATATAAATACAGTGACCTTCCTGATGTGTCTGCTATGCATCCGATTCCCTATAAAATCGCAAAAGAAGCGATTGAGATCTTTCGAAAGCGGCTCTTGGATCAATTTCCTGACGATGAAGTGAATCGCATCGCTTATCATTTCATTAATGCACAAGGGCAAATGATTCATGAGCAAGATCCAGATGTTCAGGACCGACAAGTTATTTTGAAAGCTGTAGAAGAAAAACTAGCTCAAAATGGATTGAAACGGAAAGAAGAAAACAGTCATTTCTATGATCGCTTTATGATCCATCTCAATTATTTCCTAGATTCGCTAGATAAGGGAAGAGAAGATCCAGAAGGTTTGAGCGAGATGGAACAACTGATTCAGCTAAGTTATCCAAAGGCTTATGAGATTAGTCATCAAATCTACCAAACCATCGCTGAACAGACAGGAGCCAAGATATCTCCTAATGAAAAAGTCTATTTAGCCCTTCATATTCAACGTCTATTATAAAAATTTTCAAAAGGTATCATAAGGAGGAACCAACATGAATAAAGAAGAAGTCCAATTACTTGGGTTTGAAATTGTCGCTTATGCCGGTGACGCTCGATCAAAATTAGTGGAAGCCTTAAAAGCTGCTGAAAATGGTGATTTTGCTAAAGCAGAATCCTTAGTAGAAGAAGCGGGGTCTTGTATCGCTGAGGCTCACAAATCTCAAACGACCATGCTAGCGCATGAAGCAGCAGGAGAAGAAATCCCCTATAGCATTACCATGATGCATGGTCAAGACCATCTCATGACAACAATCCTATTAAAAGACGTGATTCACCATCTGATTGAACTATATAAAAGAGGAGCGAAATAATGAATAAACTGATTGAACTGATTGAAAAAGGGAAACCTTTCTTTGAAAAGATTTCTCGAAACAAATATTTGCGAGCGATTCGGGATGGCTTTATTGCAGGGATGCCTGTTATCCTTTTCTCATCTATCTTCATCCTAATTGCGTATGTACCAAACGCTTGGGGATTCCATTGGTCTAAAGATATTGAAACTTTCTTGATGACTCCATATAGCTATTCTATGGGCATCTTGGCCTTCTTCGTTGGTGGTACAACGGCTAAGGCTTTGACTGATTCAATGAACCGCGACCTTCCAGCAACTAACCAAATCAACTTCATTTCTACAATGTTGGCTTCTATGGTTGGCTTCTTGCTCATGGCTGCCGAACCTGCTAAAGAAGGTGGATTCTTAACAGCCTTCATGGGTACAAAAGGTCTGTTGACAGCCTTCATTGCAGCCTTTGTTACCGTTAATGTTTATAAGGTCTGTGTGAAAAATAATGTGACGATTCGCATGCCAGACGAGGTTCCACCAAATATTTCACAAGTATTTAAAGACCTGATTCCATTTACATTGTCAGTTGTACTCTTGTATGCACTTGAATTAGTTGTGAAAGCAAGCCTTCATGTAACGGTTGCTGAATCAATCGGTACCCTTCTTGCTCCACTATTCTCAGCAGCAGACGGTTATGTTGGTATTACGATTATTTTCGGTGCCTTTGCATTCTTCTGGTTTATTGGTATTCACGGCCCATCTATCGTTGAGCCTGCGATTGCAGCGATCACTTATGCAAATGCCGAAGTCAACTTGAACCTCCTTCAACAAGGTATGCACGCTGATAAGATCCTTACATCTGGTACACAAATGTTCATCGTCACTATGGGTGGTACTGGTGCAACTCTTGTTGTTCCGTTCATGTTTATGTGGTTATGTAAATCGAAACGAAATCGTGCTATTGGACGCGCTTCAGTAGTTCCTACATTCTTTGGTGTAAACGAACCAATCTTGTTTGGTGCACCACTTGTTTTGAACCCAATCTTCTTTATCCCATTCATCTTTGCACCAATTGCAAACGTATGGATCTTTAAGTTCTTTATTGAAACACTTGGCATGAACTCATTTACTGCCAACCTTCCATGGACTACACCAGGACCTCTTGGTATTGTTCTTGGTACAAACTTCCAGTTCTTATCATTCGCTCTTGCAGCATTGTTAATTGTAGTAGATATTGTTATCTACTATCCATTCCTCAAGGTTTATGATGAACAAATTCTTGAAGAAGAACGTTCAGGTAAAACTAATGATGAATTAAAAGAAAAGGTAGCTGCAAACTTTAACACTGCAAAAGCAGATGCTATTCTTGAAAAAGCTGGAGTAGATTCAGCACAAAATACAATTACTGAAGAAACAAACGTCCTCGTTCTTTGTGCTGGTGGAGGAACAAGTGGTCTTCTTGCCAATGCTTTGAATAAAGCCGCAGAAGAGTATAAAGTTCCAGTTAAAGCTGCAGCAGGTGGCTATGGAGCCCACCGTGAAATGTTGCCAGAATTTGACCTTGTTATCTTGGCGCCTCAGGTTGCTTCCAACTTCGAAGATATGAAGGCTGAAACAGATAAACTAGGCATCAAATTGGCGAAGACAGAAGGTGCTCAGTACATCAAGTTAACCCGTGATGGAAAAGGTGCTCTAGCCTTTGTTCAAGCTCAATTTGAAGAATAAGAACTAAAAAGTGAGATGGAGATGGATGGCTCACTAACTCCTCTCCCCTCGCTTTTCATTTTATCCAATCAAGAAATAGGTGAAAATATGACAAAAACACTTCCTAAAGATTTTATTTTTGGTGGCGCAACTGCAGCTTATCAGGCAGAAGGTGCGACTCATACAGACGGTAAAGGACCTGTTGCATGGGATAAATATTTAGCAGACAACTATTGGTATACTGCTGAACCAGCGAGTGATTTCTACCATAAATATCCAGTAGACTTACAGTTGGCGGAAGAATATGGCGTAAACGGAATTCGTATTTCTATTGCTTGGTCACGTATTTTCCCAACTGGCTATGGTGAAGTCAATCCAAAAGGGGTAGAATTCTATCATAAGTTATTTGCAGAATGCCATAAACGTCATGTAGAACCATTCGTAACTCTTCACCACTTTGATACTCCTGAAGCTCTTCACTCAAATGGAGACTTCTTGAATCGTGAAAATATCGAACACTTTGTAGATTATGCTGCTTTCTGTTTTGAAGAATTCCCAGAAGTCAACTACTGGACAACCTTCAATGAAATTGGCCCAATCGGTGATGGTCAATACTTGGTTGGTAAATTCCCACCAGGTATTCAATATGACCTTGCCAAAGTCTTCCAATCTCACCACAATATGATGGTTTCTCATGCACGTGCTGTGAAATTGTACAAAGACAAAGGTTATAAAGGTGAAATCGGGGTTGTTCACGCACTTCCAACTAAGTATCCATTGGATCCTAAAAATCCTGCAGACGTACGTGCTGCTGAGTTGGAAGATATCATCCACAACAAGTTTATCTTGGATGCGACTTACCTCGGACACTATTCAGATGCAACCATGGAAGGGGTAAACCACATTCTTTCAGTTAATGGTGGTAGTCTGGATCTTCGGGACGAAGACTTTGCAGCACTTGAAGCAGCTAAAGATTTGAACGACTTCCTTGGAATTAACTACTACATGAGTGATTGGATGGAAGCCTTTGATGGCGAAACAGAAATCATTCATAATGGTAAAGGGGAAAAAGGAAGCTCTAAATACCAAATCAAAGGTGTTGGACGTCGTGTAGCTCCTGACTATGTACCTCGTACTGACTGGGACTGGATCATCTACCCTCAAGGTTTGTATGATCAAATCATGCGTGTCAAGAAAGATTATCCAAATTACAAGAAGATCTACATCACTGAAAACGGACTTGGATACAAAGATGAGTTTGTGGACAATACGGTTTATGACGATGGCCGGATTGATTATGTGAAACAACACTTGGAAGTCTTGTCGGATGCGATTGCTGATGGTGCAAACGTCAAAGGATACTTCATCTGGTCTCTTATGGACGTCTTCTCTTGGTCTAATGGTTACGAAAAACGCTATGGTCTCTTCTATGTAGACTTTGAAACCCAAGAGCGCTATCCGAAGAAATCGGCTCATTGGTACAAGAAAGTAGCTGAAACTCAAGTGATTGAATAAGTATCAACTGGAACTGTTTTAGTTCCAGTTTTTTTATTTTCACTTGATGAAGGTCTCTTAAACGCATCTCTTCTTTCAGCCCCTAATTTATGGTATAATAGATCGATACTGTAATAAGGAAAATAGAATGAATATACAACAATTACGATATGTAGTGGCGATTGCCAATAGTGGTACTTTTCGTGAGGCTGCTGAAAAAATGTATGTGAGTCAGCCGAGCTTGTCTATTTCAGTACGCGATCTGGAAAAGGAACTGGGCTTTAAAATTTTTCGTCGAACTAGTTCGGGGACATTTTTGACCCGTCGGGGAATGGAATTTTATGAAAAAGCGCAGGACGTGGTTAAGGGGTTTGATATTTTTCAAAATCAATATGCCAGTCCTGAAGAAGAGAAGAAAGAATTCTCTATTTCTAGTCAACACTATGACTTCTTGCCACCATTGATGACGGAATTCTCGATCCGCTATCCGGAAAATAAAAACTTCCGCATCTTTGAGTCAACGACGGTCCAAATTTTGGATGAAGTGGCTCAAGGGCATAGTGAGTTGGGGATTATTTATCTCAACCGTCAAAATACCAAGGGAATTATGCAACGGGTTGATAAATTAGGACTTGAAGTGGTGGATTTGATTCCTTTTCAGACTCATATTTACCTTCGCAAGGGACACCCTCTGGCTAAGAAGAAAAAACTGGTCATGGAAGATCTAGCTCAATTGCCAACTGTTCGCTTTACCCAAGAAAAAGATGAGTACCTCTATTATTCAGAGAATTTTGTCGATACCAGTTCGAGCTCCCAAATGTTCAATGTAACCGACCGGGCCACCTTGAATGGGATCTTGGAGCGGACAGATGCTTATGCGACAGGATCAGGCTTTTTAGATAGCCAGTCCGTGAATGGTATTACCGTGATTCCTTTAGAAGACAACTTGGACAATAAAATGGTCTATGTCAAACGCGAAGAGATGGATCTCTCCCCTGTAGCAGAGAAGTTTGTCGAGGTCATGGTAGAGTATTTTGATCAAAAGAGGTAAGAAATGAAGAGAAAAATAATGGTTCCAGTAGCAATTGTGCTATTGGTCCTACTGGATCAGTTGGTCAAATGGTATGTAGTCAAGAACATTCCACTGGGTGTCGTTAAGTCTTTTATTCCCCATGTGGTCAGCCTGACCTATCTTCAAAACACAGGTGCAGCTTTTTCACTTCTTGAAAATCAGCAATGGTTCTTTACCCTCATCACTCTAGTCGTGATGGTAGGGGCCTTTTACTATCTTTATAAGCACCTTAAGGGGTCGCTTTGGATGGTGATGGGCTTGACCTTGGTGATTGCAGGTGGCTTGGGGAATTTTATCGATCGCCTGCGTCAGGGCTTTGTGGTCGATATGTTCCACCTGGATTTTATGAATTTTGCCATTTTTAATGTAGCAGATAGTTATTTGACAGTTGGAGTTTTCTTGCTCCTGATCCTGATGTTGAAAGAGGAAACGCATGGAAATTAAAATCGAAGTAGCCGGTGCGCGACTGGATAAGGCTTTGGCGGATTTGACTCCCTTGTCACGAGCTGTAGCCAATGAGCAGATCAAAGAAGGAAAAGTTCTGGTCAATGGAACTGTGAAAAAAGCTAAGTATACGGTCAAAGAAGGAGACATCATCCAGTATGAAGTCCCAGAAGTGGAAGAGGTCAGCTATGAAGCAGAAGATCTGCCCTTAGACATCGTCTATGAGGACCAGGATGTCGTCGTCGTCAATAAACCCCAAGGCATGGTTGTTCACCCGAGTGCCGGCCACACCAGCGGGACCTTGGTCAATGCACTGTTATACCATGTCAAGGACCTTTCAGGGATCAATGGAGAATTGCGTCCAGGGATCGTTCATCGGATCGACAAAGACACGTCAGGCCTCTTGATGGTCGCAAAAAATGACCAAGCCCACGTCGCCTTAGCAGAGGAACTCAAAGACAAAAAATCTCTCCGGAAGTATTGGGCCATTGTCCATGGCAATCTTCCTAACGATCGGGGCATGATCGAAGCACCAATTGGTCGCAGTGAAAAGGACCGGAAAAAACAAGCAGTGACGGCTAAAGGAAAACCTGCAGTGACCCGTTTTCAAGTCTTGGAACGCTTTGGGGATTACACGCTGGTAGAGTTGCAACTGGAGACTGGTCGGACCCACCAAATTCGGGTGCATATGGCCTATAT
Organism: Streptococcus sp. 27098_8_66; assembly: GCF_041431945.1. NCBI lineage: Bacteria > Bacillati > Bacillota > Bacilli > Lactobacillales > Streptococcaceae > Streptococcus > Streptococcus sp. 27098_8_66. The sequence goes on from NZ_JAPVYS010000001.1 coordinate 96,286, forward strand.
TGGCCATCCAGTAGCTGGAGATCCTGCTTATGGACCTAAGAAAACACTCAAAGGACAAGGACAGTTTCTTCATGCGCGGACACTTGGTTTCACCCACCCTCGCACAGGAGAGACTTTGGAATTTACAGCAGAAGTGCCAGCGATCTTTGAGAAAACGCTGGAAGACCTTCGAAAAGGATAATGGAGAATGGGAGTGGGAAAGAACTCCTAAAAATAAAAAGGTTGAAAAGGTTCCCTAAACCTTTTCAATTTTCCCAACCAGCATAGCTTCAACAGTCTGGGAGACTGTTGAAGGTTGCAGATAAAGGAAACTTTGTTTCCAACATTAGGTTAACTTTGGAGCCTAAAAAGCGAACAAAGACTTAGGATACTTGCTTCGCAAGTTCTATCCGCCACCTCAAAGCAGTGCTTTGAGCAATCAACCACTGCGTCATGCAGTTATTACTATCAAACATAGAGAGCTGGACAGTATTTGTCCAGCCTCACTTTCATTAGATACGAAATAAATAGTATTAGAAAGAATCATAGCGATGAAAGCAAAACGAATCGTCTTTAAAGTAGGGACCTCGTCGTTGACCAATCCCGATGGGAGCCTCTCCAGACAGAAGGTCAAGGTCATTACGCAGCAGTTGGCTCTCTTACATGAATCAGGTCATGAGTTGATCTTGGTCTCATCAGGGGCTGTCGCTGCTGGATTTGGTGCCCTTGGTTTTAAGAAACGGCCGACCAAGGTGGCAGACAAGCAAGCTTCTGCGGCAGTTGGGCAAGGCTTACTGATGGAAGAATACACAGCTAACCTGCTCTTACGCAACATTGTTTCTGCGCAGATTTTGTTGACCCAGGATGACTTTGCGGATCAGCGTCGCTATAAGAATGCCCACCAGGCCCTTTCTGTCTTGCTCAATCGTGGAGCCATCCCGATTATCAATGAAAACGATACGGTCTCGATTGCTGAGTTAAAAGTAGGAGACAATGATACCTTAAGTGCGCAGGTTGCAGCCATGGTTCAAGCGGATCTTTTGGTGCTTTTAACAGATGTAGATGGCCTCTATACAGCCAATCCTTCTCAGGATCCAACAGCTAAGCGCTTGGATCGAATCGAACACATTTCTCGTGAGATGATCGAGATGGCTGGTGGTGCTGGCAGTAGCAACGGAACTGGTGGAATGCTGACCAAACTCAAGGCAGCGACCCTTGCGACCGAGTCAGGGGTTCCTGTCTATATTTGCTCATCTCTCAAGCCTGATGCCTTGCTCGAAGCAGCGCAAGAGCAAGCAGATGGCAGTTACTTCCTTGCAGAGGACAAGGGCTTAAAAACACAGAAGCAATGGCTAGCCTTTTATGCTGAAAGCAAAGGTGCTGTTTGGGTGGATGCTGGAGCAGCGGAAGCCCTGTTGGATCATGGGAAGAGTTTATTGATTTCTGGTGTGACCAAGGCAGAAGGGGATTTCTCTTATCACGACATTGTCAGCGTCTATCATCAAGAGACTGGTCAATTACTAGGAAAAGGCAAGGTCCGTCTCGGTCAATCAGCTGTGCGTGATATGCTCCAATCTAAAAAAGCTAAGGGAATCCTCATCCACCGGGATGATTGGATCTCGGTAACTCCTGAGATTGACCTACTCTTTACAGAATTCTAGAGAAAAACGTATGGGAACAACACAAGAACAATTAGCCTTAGCCAGATCAGCTAAGAAAAGCATCAATACAGCCAATACAGCTCTTAAAAATCAGGCCTTGGAGGCCATGGCTAGCCAGCTTTTGAAAGCGACGGAAGCCATTTTAGTAGCCAATCAGATCGATATGGAAGCTGCACGAGGGAAGATCTCTGAAGTCATGCTGGATCGCCTTTTTCTGGATCAAGAGCGGATTGCAGGGATGGCACAAGGAATTCGTGCTTTAATAGACCTGCCAGATCCGATTGGGGAAGTGCTGGATACTGAAGTCTTAGAAAATGGCCTTGAAATCCAGAAAGTTCGAGTCGCCATGGGTGTTATTGGCATCATTTATGAAAGCCGTCCAAATGTGACGTCTGATGCTGCAGCGCTTGCCATCAAGAGTGGAAATGCAGTGGTCCTTCGTACAGGAAAGGATGCTTTTCATTCTGCCCAAGCGATCGTGACAGCCCTCAAGGCTGGATTGGAAGAATCAGGACTGAATCCAGATCTTCTCCAACTGATCCAAGATACGAGTCGAGCTTCTAGCCTTGCGTTGATGAAGGCTAAGGGCTATCTGGATTTGCTTATTCCACGTGGTGGAGCTGGCTTGATCCAAGCGGTGGTTGAAAATGCCATTGTCCCCGTGATCGAGACAGGAACTGGGATCGTCCATGTCTATGTGGATAAAGATGCTGACTTCCAGAAAGCACTCGCCATTATTGAAAATGCTAAGACTAGTCGGCCGTCTGTCTGCAATGCCATGGAGGTCTTGTTGGTCGATCGAGCGATCGCGTCTGACTTCTTGCCCTTGGTCAAGGAGCGTTTAGTGGATGCACGGGAAAGATCCGTTGAGTTGCGCCTTGATGAGCAAGCGCAGGTTATTATTTCTGGAACAGCAGTGCAAGAGCAGGATTTTGATACCGAATTTTTAGATTATATTTTAGCAGTCAAGGTTGTTGATGGAGTAGAGGAAGCAGTGGACCACATTGAAGCTCATAGCACCCATCATTCGGATGCTATTGTGACTGAAAATCCTGAGACAGCCGCTTATTTCACCAAGCAAGTAGATTCAGCAGCCGTTTATGTCAATGCTTCTACACGCTTTACAGATGGAGGTCAATTTGGCCTAGGTTGTGAAATGGGAATCTCAACCCAAAAACTCCATGCTCGTGGACCGATGGGACTCCGGGAAATGACCAGTTACAAGTATATCGTCAGTGGAAATGGTCAAGTGAGGTAAGAAATGAAAGTAGCATTTATCGGTCTTGGAAACATGGGGGCTAGTTTAGCCAAAGCAGTCGCAAAAGAAGTGGACGCGCAAGACCTGCTCTTGGTCAATCGCTCTCCTCAAAAGGTGCAAGAGTTTATCAGCCAGTATGGGGGAACGGCGTCTGATCTTGAACAAGTCTTTCAAGAAGCTGAAGTGATCTTTTTAGGGGTCAAACCCTATCAGATTTGCCCTCTCTTAGAAGAGTATCAAGGCATTTTGGCCCAACACTCTAATCTCTTGCTAGTGTCCATGGCTGCAGGCCTGGAACTAGAAAAGATGGCTGACGTGATCCAGAACGACCATCTAGGGCTAATTCGCATCATGCCCAATACGCCCGTAGCCATTGGCCAGGGTGTCATCAGTCTGGCCCGCTCCCAAGCAGTGACAGACCAGCAAGTAGCCAAAGTCAACCAGCTCTTATCAGGAGCAGGGGCCCTATTCGAAATTGAAGAAAAATTGATGGATCCTGCAACGGCTGTTGCGGGCTGTGGGCCAGCCTTTGTCTATCAGATGATTGAAGCCATGGCAGATGCAGGAGTAGGATTAGGACTTACACGAGAACAAGCCTTGCAGATGGCTGCACAGACTTTCAAAGGAGCTGCGAGTATGGTCCTAGAAACAGGAGAACACCCAGCCCACTTGCGAGATGCAGTTTGTAGCCCAGGCGGCTCTACCATCGCAGGAGTCAACCGCTTAGAACAAGTCGGCCTGCGGGGCGATATCATTGCAGGAGTGGAAGCAGCCTATAAACGCACCCAAGAGATGGGACAAGAGGCAACGAAGGAATAGAAAAAGATTGGTTTTCGCCAATCTTTTTTACGTTAGAGCGACTCTATTTCTACCAAATCATTTTCCGTCAGACGATAGATTTTTTGGCAGACTTCTTTGAGGAAGGTCCGGTCGTGGGAGACCGTGACTAGTCCACCTGGGTAGTCTGCGAATAGGCGTCGAATTTCTGGTTGGGAAGTGGGGGAAAAATTGCGAGTAGGCTCGTCCAAGAGCAGAAACTGGGGACTTATGAGCACTAGTTGAAGGAGATAGAGTTTTCCTTGCTGGCCACCAGAAAGTTCATAGATAGGATGGTGCATTTCAGAATAGGTAAAGTTGAGGGAGGCTAAATGCAATTGAATGGTGTTGATTTCTTCGCGATCGCCTGAATGCTGTAAGAATTGAACTGGTGTCTGAGTCAGAGGGAGGCCTTCAGTGTAATCTTGAGGCATATAGGCAGTGCGGATACTTTCATTCTTCTGTAGACTTTTCCATATCATTTTTAGAAAAGTGGATTTCCCCACACCGTTGGAACCGATAATCCCTATTTTATCCTGTCCTAGAATAGTAAGGGAGAGGTTCTTGACCAGGACTAGGTCACCAATTGCGAGTTCTTCCTGATCTAATAGAAGGACTCGTTTTTGAGGAGACAAGGGAGTAAGGGGAGGAAAATGCAGATTGATGACTTCCTCATCATAGGGTTGGGGAGTCATGGATTGGAATTCTCGCTCGTAGCGCTTTTCTTGTGAGAGGAGGGACTTCATTTTCTTTGCCAGGAGACGTCCAGCAGTGCTATCCTTAGTGTTTCGTAAGGATGTTTCAACTTGCTGACGGACGCGACGATGCTTCTCCATTGTTTTTCGGTAGGTTCGTTGATCGTTGGCAGCTTGCTGGGACTGCTGCTTGAATTGTTGCTCCCTCTGGCTACTGTAGTCTTGATAGCCTAGGTGCTCTACAATGGTTTCAGCCTCCTTGCGGTGTTTGATCTGTCTTAGATGGATGATCGTATCCGCCGTCTGAGTCAAAAAATCCTCATGATGGGAAATAAATAAAATGGTTTGGGGGCTCGTTTGGATCATCTGCTGGAGCCAGTCTAGGGTTTCCAAATCCAAATCATTTGAAGGTTCATCTAAAAATAGTAATTCATGAGGACGACAAAGTTCGTGAAGCAGTTGGACTTTGAGGGCTTCTCCTCCAGATAGACTTCCAATAGCTTGGTCGCTTGAAAAGCGGTCGCTATCAAATTCCAATTGATCAGCCAGTCTGTAGAGGGTGGCATAGTCTAGCTCGTCTTCTCCAAAAAAATATTCTTCCAATGTTTTTCCCTTCAAGGCTTCCGGCAAAGACTGGGGAATATAGGCATAGGAGTGAAAGGAAGTGGTGATTTCCCCTTTTATTGTCAGATAATCTGGTAGGGATTTTGGGGACATGAGGACATGAAGCAAAGAAGACTTTCCATTACCTTCTTCGCCAATAATGGCAACTTTTTCCCCTTCATGAATGGTTAGGGATAAATCGCGAACCAGATCGCGTAAATCTTTTGTGTGGCGGATGGTGAGGTGGGATAGTTTTAGCATAAGATTCCTTTCTACTGGGACAAAAAAACAGCTCTACTTATTTAGTAGAGCTGTTTTCAAGTGGAACCCAAGCATAAAAAGACCTAATTTAGCCAACAAATAGTTGGAGAAGAGGCGAGAGGGTACACAAAAAGAGATAGAACAAGCAGTCCACTAAATAAAGTATCTTATTTAACGAAACTTAGTTGTTCATATCTCCTTACCTCCGAATGTAATTAGCTTTATTCTATTCCTTTCATTCCTTCTTGTCAAGGAAAACCTTGCTTCATCCACCTTTTCTTCTCGGACTTAGGGGGGAATTTATGGTATAATTAAAGCTATGCATACAAAACCAACGTCCGCTTATGTCCACATCCCATTTTGTACCCAGATTTGTTTTTATTGTGATTTTTCGAAGGTCTTTATTAAGAACCAACCGGTCGATGCTTATCTAGATCATTTGATCCAAGAATTTCGTCGGGAAGATATCACAAATTTACGGACTCTCTATATCGGGGGTGGGACACCGACAGCCTTAACTGCGGATCAGCTAGATTATCTGCTCAAGGAGCTAACCAAGTCGCTTGATCTTTCTCAGATGGAGGAGTTGACCATCGAGGCTAATCCTGGTGATTTGGATCCGGATAAGATCGCTGTCTTAAAGGATTCACCGGTTAATCGGGTTTCATTGGGGGTACAGACCTTTGATAATCGCTTGCTCAAAAAGATTGGTCGGAGCCATCAAGAGCAGGATATCTATGACAATATCGATCGTCTAAAGCTGGCTGGTTTTGACAATATTTCGATCGACCTCATCTATGCCCTTCCGACGCAAACTATGGAGCAGGTCCAGGAAAATGTCGCGAAGGCTCTTGCTCTCGACATTCCTCATATGAGCCTCTATAGCTTGATTCTGGAGAATCACACCGTCTTTATGAATCGCATGAGACGGGGCAAGCTTCCTCTACCAAAAGAGGAGTTAGAAGCGGAGATGTTTGAATACATCATTCAGGAGTTGGAGCGTGCGGGCTTTGAGCATTACGAAATTTCCAATTTCTCCAAGCCTGGTTTTGAAAGTCGCCACAACCTCATGTATTGGGATAATGCGGAGTATTATGGTCTGGGAGCTGGTGCATCCGGCTACGTCAATGGGATTCGCTACAAGAATCATGGGCCTATCCGTCACTATATGCAGGCTGTCGAAGAGGGAAATGCGCGTGTCCAAGAAGAACATCTGAGTCAGACAGAAATGATGGAAGAAGAGATGTTTCTGGGACTGCGTAAGAAAACAGGCGTTTCTAAGAAGCGTTTTGAAGAAAAATTTGGTGTGAATTTTGACCAACAATATGGACTAGTGGTTGAGGAATTGACCCAGCAGGGACTCTTGGTGCCTGACAAGGATATTGTTCGCATGACCAAGAAAGGTCTCTTTTTAGGAGACACTGTAGCAGAGAAGTTTATTTTGGAGTAGAAGATGGCAAAAACATTTGAATACAGCATGAAAATTCCTTTTGATATGAGCGATGTCAATGGATTTATAAAAATTCCCCAATTGATCTTGCTGTCTTTGCAGGTATCAGGCATGCAATCGATTGAGCTGGGCATGAGTGATATGTACATTTTAGAGAATTACAATCTAGTCTGGATTATCACGGATTACAATATGAAGATCGATCGTCTCCCAGTTTTTGATGAGAAGATCACTATCGAAACCTATGCCATGAGTCACAATCGCCTGTTTTGCTACCGGGCCTTTAACATCAAGGACGAAGCGGGAAATACCATCATTGAGATGGTGGCGACCTTTGTCTTGATGGATCGTGATACACGCAAGGTCCATCCTGTTATGAGCGAAATCACGGATGCCTTTGATTCAGAGTTTTCAAAAACCATGCTCCGTGGTCCCCGTTTCAAAGAATTGGAAGGGGGCGTGGAACAAGAATACCGGGTTCGTTTTTACGACTTGGATATGAACGGACATGTCAACAATAGCAAGTACTTGGACTGGGTTTTTGAGGTGATGGGAGCGGACTTCTTGACCCAACATGTCCCTAAGAAAGTTCATCTAAAATATGTCAAAGAAGTGCTGGCAGGAGGTATCATCACCTCTCAATATGAACAAGAGGGCTTGAAAACCCAGCACCAAATTAGCTCAGATGGTCATATCAATGCCCAAGCTGAAATTGAGTGGGAAGAAGTAGAAGAAAAGGGTTGGACTTATGGAAAGTAGAAGATTAAAAAATAAAAAACAAGAGCTAGCAGGCTACCAAAAACGGGTTGTGGCTTATGCAAAGCGTCAAAAGAACCCTTTGTACATGTTAGGAGATTGGCTCTTGACTCTTTGTGCTTTGGGCATCATCCTGGTGGAAGAAATTTACAAATTTTTCCGTTACCGTTTGAATTTAGAGAGTTTTAGCCGTTTCTTGAAAGAAGATGTACGTTGGTATCGGGTCTGGATCCATTTCACCCTGGCCTTTCTCTTACCTGTCGTGATCTTTTCGGTCGGCATTACCAGCCAATCAGGCTCCTTCTGGTCTAATTTCTATCATCGTTTGTCTCAAGGCGTGCTTTTTAGCACAACTGTTAGCCTCGCTGCGACCTTGGTAACGGATTTTGTAGAAAATTTGCAACCAGAAACCAAGTCAGACGGCCGGAACCGGAGCACCAAGCGCACGGTTTATCAAATCAGTGTGGATCAGGCAACCGTAATAGGCTTGTTATTGACCATTGTGATCCTCATGGTGGCTTCCTTCTTGTTTACCCAATCAGGCAATCAAGGGATCAATTTTACAGGGTTGATTTTACAATTTGTCCTCTATGGTGGAGCCTTGCTTTTGTATGGGTCTGGTGGACGAGTCGATGCAGAGAAGTTGCATGAAAAAGCTGATACAGAAAGGGAAGAATAAATGCACTACAAGGGCTATTTAATTGATTTGGATGGCACCATTTACAAAGGAAAATTACGAATTCCAGCAGGAGAAGCTTTTGTCCATGAATTGCAGGCGCGTGAGATTCCCTATCTCTTTGTCACCAATAACACAACCCGCACACCAGAGACTGTTCGGGATATGCTGGCGACTCACTTCAATATTGAAACCCCTGTGTCGACCATCTATACAGCTACCCTTGCGACCATTGATTATATGAAGGATCAAAATCTGGGCAAGAAGGCTTATGTGATCGGCGAAGCGGGGCTCAAAGATGCTATTGAAGAAGCTGGCTATATCATGGATGAAGAAGCACCTGATTATGTGGTGATTGGACTGGATTGGCAAGTGGATTATGAGAAGTTTGCTATTGCGACCTTGGCGATTCAAAAGGGAGCGCACTTTATCGGGACCAATCCTGACCTCAACATTCCAACAGAGCGTGGCTTGCTGCCAGGAGCAGGATCTCTGATTGCCCTTGTTGAAGCAGCGACACGGGTCAAGCCTGTGATCATTGGCAAACCAAAGGCCATCATTATGGACAAGGCCATTGAACACCTGGGGCTTGCAAGAGAAGAAGTGGTCATGGTCGGGGACAATTATTTAACAGATATTCGTGCAGGTATTGATAATGGGATTCCAACCCTTTTGGTGACGACAGGTTTTACTAAACCAGAAGAAGTGCCGGCCTTACCAATCGCACCGACACATGTTGTTGCCAGTCTAGCGGAGTGGGATTTTGATGCTTAAAAGTCTGAAATCAATCAACCAATTTTTCTTTATCTTGTCAGCTGCAATCCTTCTCACCATTGCTCTAGCTTGGGTCCTCTATCCCATGGAGATTCATTGGTTGGGGATTCAAAGCCGTACTGGTTTTTCGGCATCTGTCATCATGAAGAATTTTAATGTCTTGATGAACTACTTGACCAATCCTTTTCAATGGGTGTTGAAGATGCCCCAATTCCCCTCTTCAAAAAATGGACTGCACCATTTTGAGGCTGTCAAGTACCTATTTCACTTAGTGACAGTTGTTTTCGTGGTCACTCTCCCTGGTTTTATCCAGTTTATGCGGACAGTTGTCAAAAAAGGCTACCTGGCCTTGTACCGTAGTCTCTTCTTTTGGATGATGGTTTTACCAGTGGTGATTGCAGTGGTGGCTGTTATGATTGGCTTTGATCAATTCTTTACGCTCTTTCATCAGGTCTTATTTGCTGGGGATAATACTTGGCTCTTTGATCCGCGCGTGGATTCGATTATTCTTGCATTACCAGAAGACTACTTTATGCATGCCTTTTTGATTTTCTTTGTCTTATACGAAGGAATGTGTGCGAGTTTTTATCTATTTTCTAGGAGGAAAAAATGAACCAATACAACCGATTATTAGACCCTAAAAAAGATATAGGAAGGTATTCCGGGACACTTGCCATTTATCTCTTGGTGATGACCTTGGTGAGCGTCCTGTGGGAAGTCCTCCTTGGTATGATTATTTCAGGATCTCTTAGAAAAGATCCAAGTCAAGTAACGGAAAAACTAAACTCCTTGAATGTTTGGTCGGGCATCCCTTACTTCATTTCCATATTCATTGGCCTCTTTCTCTTTAATGCCTATCGCAAGAAGGCCCTTTATAAATATGATCTTAAGCACAAGGGACGTAAGATGACTCTTTCAGTCTTCTTTATTCTTCTAGCATTTTTAGGCTTTTCTCAAGTCTTTTCATCTGTGATGACACAAGTGATTGAGCGCATGTTTGAGACCATTGGCCTTCATTCTCCAACACCCGATCTAGGTGATACGATTGAGCGATCATGGACCATGCTCTTGTATGCTGGCTTTTTTGGTCCAATCACAGAAGAATTCTTCTTCCGTGGGGCCGGTTTGCGAGGCTTGGAACGGTATGGCAAGATCTTTGCCATTGTCATGACGGCTATCTTGTTTGGACTCTTTCATGCCAATTTTGATCAGCTCTTTTTCGCAAGTATCATTGGTCTAGGTTTTGGCTACATTGCCTTTGAATACAATATCTGGTGGGCGATTTTCTATCACATTTTCAATAACTTTGTCATTTCCCAAGGCTTGCATTATGTTACTTATCATGTGGACGAGGGACTAGCGAATTGGCTACAAATTGGTGTTTTAGTTATTGGTTCCATTGTGATGATAGTGGTTCTTGCGACTAAATGGCCAGCTATCAAGGCTTATATTCAAGCTAATAAACCTCAACCGGGAGTTTTCCAGCGTGCCCTCGCGTCCTTCTGGTTCTGGTTCTTCGTACTATTTACTATCCTGATGTCTATTGTTCCTTATGTGATTCCGGTCTTCCAGATGGTTAATCTCAAAGTATAAGTATTATCAAAGGGGGGATTTTTTTAGATCCCTCTTTTTTGCTATTAAAAAGGACAAATGAAGATAAAAGATTGAGGATGAGTGTCTGATATACCATTTAATAATTATTTTTTACTTGGTGAAGGTGGATAACAATAATACAAACATACTAGAGAGAGGCTACCCCCTCTCTTTTTTGCTATAATAGAGAGTATGAATAACTTGATTAAATCCAAGCTCGAGCTCTTGCCGACGAGTCCGGGCTGTTACATTCACAAAGACAAGAACGGTACCATCATCTATGTGGGGAAGGCCAAGAATCTTCGCAATCGGGTGCGGTCCTATTTCAGAGGAAGCCACGATACTAAGACAGAAGCACTAGTATCTGAGATTGTGGATTTTGAGTTTATCGTCACCGAGTCCAATATTGAGGCCTTGCTTCTTGAGATCAACCTCATCAAGGAGAACAAGCCCAAGTACAATATCATGCTCAAGGACGATAAGTCCTATCCCTTCATCAAGATTACCAATGAGCGCTATCCGCGCCTCATCATCACGCGCCAGGTGAAAAAGGATGGTGGTCTCTATTTTGGTCCCTATCCAGATGTGGGAGCGGCCAATGAGATCAAGAGGCTTTTGGATCGGATTTTCCCATTCCGCAAGTGTACCAATCTGCCTTCCAAGGTCTGCTTTTACTACCATTTAGGGCAATGCATGGCCCACACGGTCTGCCACAAGGACGAGGCCTATTTCAAGGGCATGGCCCAGGAGGTTTCTGATTTCCTCAAGGGGCAGGATGACAAGATTATCGATGAGCTCAAGCTCAAGATGAATACCGCTGCGCAAAACATGGAATTCGAACGGGCGGCCGAGTACCGCGATCTAATCCAGGCCATCGGGACCCTACGGACCAAACAGCGGGTCATGGCCAAGGATTTGCAGAATAGAGATGTCTTTGGCTACTACGTGGACAAGGGCTGGATGTGTGTGCAGGTCTTCTTTGTTCGTCAGGGCAAGCTGATCGAGCGTGACGTCAATCTCTTTCCTTACTACAATGATCCAGACGAGGATTTTTTGACCTATGTGGGGCAGTTTTACCAGGAGAAATCTCACCTGATCCCCAATGAAATCCTGATCCCTCAAGACATCGATGAGGAAGCGGTCAAGGTCCTAGTGGATACCAAGGTTCTCAAGCCCCAGCGTGGGGAGAAGAAGCAGTTGGTCAATCTGGCTATTAAAAATGCGCGTGTCAGTCTGGAGCAGAAGTTCAATCTCCTTGAAAAATCGATGGAGAAGACCCAAGGTGCTATTGAAAACCTTGGAAAACTCCTGCAAATCCCAACTCCTGTGCGCATTGAGTCCTTTGACAACTCCAACATTATGGGGACCAGTCCAGTCTCAGCCATGGTGGTCTTTGTCAATGGGAAGCCAAGTAAAAAGGACTATCGCAAGTACAAGATCAAGACCGTCGTCGGACCAGATGACTATGCCAGCATGCGGGAGGTCATCCGCAGACGCTACAGCCGCGTCATGAGAGATGGCTTGACGCCACCAGATCTGATCGTTATCGATGGGGGTCAGGGCCAGGTCAATATCGCTAAACAGGTGATCCAAGAAGAGTTGGGGTTAGATATTCCCATTGCAGGTCTGCAAAAGAATGACAAGCACCAGACCCATGAATTGCTCTTCGGTGATCCCCTTAAAGTCATCGAACTCTCTCGAACCTCGCAGGAATTTTTCCTCCTCCAACGGATCCAGGATGAAGTCCACCGTTTCGCCATCACCTTCCACCGCCAGCTCCGATCCAAGAATTCCTTCTCCTCCCAGCTGGACGGCATCGAAGGTTTGGGACCAAAACGCAAGCAGTTGCTGATGAAGCACTTCAAGTCGCTGACCAAGATCAAAGAAGCTACTGTAGATGAGATTGTCACAGTCGGCATCCCGCGAGCAGTCGCGGAGGCGGTGCAAGCCAAGCTCCAACAAGGAAAGCAGGAAGAAGCAAGTCCCTTGATGGAAGTGGCGGAGGCTTCTGAACCATACCAATCATAAGGAGTTTATAATGAACCATCGAATCGCTATTTTATCTGATATTCACGGAGATACGACTGCCCTCAAGGCAGTGATTGCGGATGCGCGTGCTCTAGGCGCAACGGAATACTGGCTTTTGGGGGACATTTTGCTTCCGGGGCCTGGAAGAGAGGACCTTTTTGAGTTGCTGGATGCGATTCCTATTACAGCGGCTGTTCGTGGAAATTGGGACGATTGTGTCCTAGAGGCTTTGGATGGCGAGTACGGGCTTGAGGATCCGCAGGAGATCCAACTTCTTCGACTCACTCAGTATCTCATGGAAGGACTAGATCCTAAGCGGATCGATTGGCTTCGTTCGCTTCCATTGGTAGAGAAGAAGGAGGTCAATGGCATTCGCTTTTCACTGACTCATAATTTACCAGAAAAGAATTATGGTGGGGACTTGCGTCCAGCAAATGCGACGGAGAACTTTGACCAATTGCTGGATGATCAGACGGATGTGGCGATCTACGGTCATGTCCACAAGCAGTTACTTCGCTATGGCAGTCAGGGCCAGCAGATTCTCAATCCAGGGACTATTGGCATGCCTTATTTCGACTGGGAACCAATTCAAAACCACAGAGCTCAGTATGCACTGATTGATGTCGAAGAAGATGGGGTGACCAACCTGCAATTTCGTAAGGTGGCCTATGACTATGAAGCAGAGCTCCAAGATGCTAAGGACAAGGGCCTTCCCTTTATTGAGATGTACGAAGAATTAAGACGCGAGGATAACTATCGGGGCCATAACATCGAGCTTCTAACTAGCTTAATTGAGAAATACGGTTATGCCAAAGAAGTAGCTGCCTATTTCAATCTTTCTAATGAATCATAGATGGGTCTCTTGTGTATTCAACCTATAACAAAGAAGCGGATCTTCAAAATGTCTGCTTCTTTTTTCACAATCTTAGGCTGTAAAACCCTGCAAGCTCTTTCATTTTGTGTTAAAATAGAGGTAACAGAAATAGAAAAGGAAGAAGCTTATGAAATTTCTAGAGCTCAATAAAAAACGCCATGCGATCAAGCATTTCACTGACCAACCGGTCGATCCAAAGGATGTACGGACTGCCATTGAGATCGCAACATTGGCCCCTAGCGCCCACAATAGCCAGCCTTGGAAATTTGTGGTCGTTCGTCAAAAAAATGCTGAATTGGCAAAATTAGCCTATGGTGCAAACTACGATCAAGTCATGGAAGCACCTGTGACCATTGCCCTCTTTACAGATACTGATTTGCAAAAACGGGCTCGCAAGATTGCGCGTGTCGGTGGGGTGAAAAACTTCACAGATGAGCAGTTGCAATACTTTATGCAAAATCTTCCTGCCGAATTTGCGCGCTATGATGCCCAACAGACAAGCGATTACTTGGCTTTGAATGCCGGTCTTGTGGCTATGAACTTGGTACTTGCTTTGACGGACCAAGGCATTGGAACCAATATTATTTTGGGATTTGATAAATCAAAAATCAATGAAGTATTGGACATCGAAGAGCGTTTCCGTCCAGAAGTTTTGATTACGGTTGGCTATGCGGCTGAAAAAGTAGAGCCAAGCTACCGCTTACCAGTGGACGAAATCATTGACAAACGCTAAGCCAATTAGCAAATAGAAGATCGAGGAGGAATTCATGACAACAGTTGACTTTAAAGCAGAAGTAGAAAAACGTCGCGATGAGATGATGGCTGACCTATACAGCCTCTTGGAAATCAATTCTGAACGCGATGACAGCAAGGCAGATGCGGAGCATCCTTTTGGACCTGGTCCTGTAAAAGCTCTTGAAAAATTCTTGGAAATTGCCAAACGTGATGGCTATGAAACCAAGAATGTCGACAATTATGCCGGTCACTTTACTTTTGGTGAAGGAGAAGAAGAGCTTGGGATCTTTGCCCATATGGACGTCGTGCCTGCTGGTAGTGGTTGGAAGACGGATCCCTACAAACCAGAAATTATCGATGGCAAGCTCTATGCGCGTGGTTCGTCTGATGATAAAGGGCCTACAATGGCCTGCTACTATGGTTTGAAGATCATTAAAGACCTAGGACTCCCTGTTTCTAAGCGCGTGCGATTTGTTGTCGGTACGGATGAAGAATCAGGATGGGGAGACATGGATTACTATTTCAAACACGTCGGACTTCCTGAGCCAGATTTTGGCTTCTCACCAGATGCGGAATTCCCAATCATCAATGGGGAAAAAGGAAACATCACTGAGTACCTTCATTTTGGAAATGATAACACAGGAAGTGCCCATCTTCATAGCTTTACAGGTGGTCTTCGTGAAAACATGGTACCAGAATCAGCGACTGCAGTGGTTTCTGGACAACTTCCAGATCTTGCTGGCCTCTTAGATGCTTTTGCCAAGGAACACCAGCTTCAGTATGAAATTTCAACTGTTGACGAAGAAACCTATACCGTTACGATTATCGGGAAATCTGCTCACGGATCAACTCCTGAAGATGGAATCAATGGTGCGACCTACTTGGCTCTCTTGTTGAACCAATTTGATTTTGGTGGTGCTGCTAAGGCTTACCTTCATGTGACAGCTTCACTTCTTCACGAAGATTTTGCTGGTGAAAAATTAGGTATTGCCTATACGGATGCCAAAATGGGACCATTGAGCATGAATGCAGGTGTCTTCCATTTTGATGATAGCCAAGCAGACAACACTATTGCCCTCAATATCCGTTACCCCCAAGGTACAGATCCTGAAACCATCAAATCCACCCTTGAAAAGATTGAAGGAGTGGCTACAGTAAGCTTGTCCGCTCATGGTCACACACCTCACTATGTTCCGATGGATGACGAATTGGTATCCACTCTCTTGCGTGTTTACGAAAAACAAACTGGCCTCAAAGGACACGAACAAGTGATCGGTGGTGGTACCTTTGGTCGTCTCTTGAAACGTGGGGTTGCCTTTGGTGCTATGTTCCCAGACTATGTCAATACCATGCACCAAGCTAATGAGTTCGCAGATGTCGAAGATCTCTATCGTGCAGCTGCTATTTACGCAGAAGCTATCTATGAACTAATCAAATAATCCACTACTCGGCCAGTTTTTTCTGGCTGAGTTTTTCCATAGAAGGAGGACTTATGTCAAGGATTGAAACCATTAAACAAGTCATTATGGCAGATCCTCAAAATAAAGAATATACGGATAAAGGAATCGAGCCACTCTTTGCAGCTCCAAAGACAGCTCGCATCAATATCATCGGACAGGCACCTGGACTGAAAACACAAGAAGCAGGCATTTACTGGAAGGATAAGAGTGGTGATCGCTTGCGCGAATGGTTAGGAGTTGACGAAGACACCTTTTATAATTCTGGTTTGTTTGCGGTCATTCCCATGGATTTTTATTTCCCAGGGCATGGAAAATCTGGTGACCTTCCACCTCGCAAAGGCTTTGCGGAAAAGTGGCACCCTCAACTTCTCAAAGAGTGTCCGGATATTGAGTTGACACTCTTAATTGGACAATACGCCCAAGCATACTACCTTCATGAGAAGGTTAGTGGCAAAGTAACCGAACGGGTCCACCATTTTAAAGATTATTTGCCAACCTATTTTCCACTCGTTCACCCTTCCCCTCGCAATCAAATCTGGATGGCTAAAAATCCTTGGTTTGAGGCAAAGGTGGTGCCGGAATTGCAAACCTTAGTACAAGAGATCATTCAAAAATAAAGGAGAGCGACGATGGATCCTTATCAACAAGTTAAAGAAAAATTAGATGAGTTAGGAATTTCATTTGATGTGGTGGAACACCCACCTGCCTTTACGACGGAGCAGGCGGATTCTTATATTGAAGGCTTAGAAGGTGTCCGGACCAAGACCATGTTTTTGACCAACAAGAAGAAAACCCAATACTATCTGCTCATCATGGATGACCAGAAGCCATTGGATATGGATGATTTCAAAGAGCAAGTGGAAGCCAACCGGATCCGCATGGCCTCAGCAGATTCTTTAGCTAAAAAAATGCAATTATCGCCAGGAACGGTTTCTCCATTTGGTTTATTGAACAATGAAGAAAAAGATATTCGAGTATATTTCGATAAAGACATTGTGTCAGAGGAGATCATGACCTTCCATCCCAATACCAACGAAAAAACGATCTTTATTAAAACCCAAGACTTGTTCCGATTTTTAGAGTCAATTGGCTTTAGCTATGAAATTCTAACCCTTCCATAACATAACTTATAGGAGAAATCATGAAAGAAATTCCATTTTCAAGCTTTTACCAAGCTTATCAAAAAGGAGACTTACACGTTCTTGATGTACGCGAGCAGGAGGAATATGATGCCCTTCACTTAGATGGGGTTCGTCTTCTTCCCTTATCTGAGTTAGCAGATCGCTACCAGGAATTAGAGAAGGATCATCCCTATTATGTCATCTGCAAGTCAGGTCGACGTTCAGCACGCGCTTGCCAATTTTTGGAAGAGCAAGGCTATGATGTGACCAACGTCCAAGGTGGCATGGATGCATTTGAATCCTAAAAAATGACCTCTGAAAAGAGGTTTTTTCTTTACTAATTTCTAAAAATGAGTAGAATTTGTATGTTTTTCAAAAGATATTACAGGGATTTTCCAGTCTTTCATTGAAAATGGTTAAGAAATTTTGTATAATATCCTAGTATGAACAATAGTTAAGGAGATTCATTATGTCAAAACAAGATTGGCTGGATTATTTCGAAGCCGTAAATGGTCGTTCTGCTAGTGCAGAAGAAATTGCTCAAGCACTGGCTGCAGGAGAATTTCAAGAAGAAGTAGTGGTTCCAGAAACTCCACAAGCTCCAGAATTTGTCGCAGCGCCAACTGCACCTGTGGAAGAACCAGTTGCTGCTCCACAAGCCCCAGAGTTTGTCGCAGCGCCAACTGCCCCTACTGAAGAACCAGTTGCAGCTCCTCAAGCCCCAGAGTTTGTTGCAGCCCCAACTGCACCTTTTGAAGAGCCAGTCGCAGCTCCAGTTCAAGAGCCTGCCCCTCAAGCAGCTCCAACGAATGGACCTGTTTTCCAACAAGCTCCACAACAAGCTTACCAACAACCTACTCAAGCAGCTTATCAACAAGCTCCTTACCAAGGTCAACCAGGACAACCTTATCCTGGCCAACCAAGTCAATTTGGTGTAGCCGTTGGTGGTTACTGGAATTGGTTCCTTTCAGCTTTGAAACGTCCAACTGCTGTAGAAAATCCAAAAGCTCTTAACGGAATTTTACAGTATGTCTTAACTGCCTTTGTCTTGACCCTATCAACTTTCTTCACAGCTAGTGGAGCTACAGGTGGTTATGGAATGGATTTCCGTGCCTTTATGTTGACATTGATTTCCCTATTCTTTAGCGTTTACGCCTTCCAAGTAGCAGGATTCTTTGTTCGCCGTGTACTTCTTCAAGATAAGGAATACAGTTATAGTCGTTCATTTGAAGAATTTGGACGTTTGTCTGTCTACACTTTGCCACTTGCCCTTCTTGCTTTCTTAGTAGGTCTTGTAAAAGTTTATGAATTTTATGGCTTTGTAAATTTCTTTATTTTCTTCTTGTTCTTTGTTGGAACATGCTATGTTGTTCATCAAGGTTTGAACAAGACAAGCTTTAAAGCAGATAAATTCTTACTTCTAGTAGCATCATTTGTTGTCTTGCTTCTCATTGCCATCTTTGTCATTTATGTGAATGCTCGTATTTTAGAACAAGTAGCCGTAGGATTTATTCCAAGTGCTCCAAATTTCTCTAACTTTGGATTCTAACAATATCACAAAACGGAAGGTGGGGGGACCCACTTTCCCTATTTTATAATGAGGGAGAAGAGATCCATGCAAAAGAAATGGGTTGAATTATTTGAAAAAGTGATCGGTCGCAAACCGTCACCAGAAGAGTTTATGGCTGGGAAAGCTTGTGGATTTGATTTGAAACAAATTCAGTCTATCGCAGGGAATGCCCCAGCAGAGGAAGTCGCTCCTGTTGAGGAACCAGTGCTTGAACCAGTTGAAGAAGTGAAGAATGTTGATCCACTTCTAGCAGCTCGTCAGGCTTGGTTGCAACATTTTGAAGAAACCTATGGGCGCAAGCCAAGTGCAGAAGAATTTACCGCGGCTAAAAGTCAAAACTTTGAGTTTTTTGTAGGACCTGTTCCTGAAGCAGAATTTGCGAACCTAGATGCAACAGAAGTAACACAGGAATATGTGCCTCAACAGCCGACTCAAGCGTATACGGCTCCACTTGCTGCTGAGCAAACGCAGGTCTTTGCTGGTCCAAATGTTACAGAAGCAGGTCCAGCTCAGAAAAAACAAAAGGCTCCTAAAACGAAGGGTGGAAAGAAACTTTCCAAGAAGAAAATTGGGATTATTTCTGCTATTGCAGTCCTTGTGATCGCTATGGTAGCAGCCTTCTTTTACTTCCAGTCAACAACGCGTGTCGAAGTGACTGCAGATAAATTTATTAAGGCAGTGGACACCAAGGATTATCGCGAAGCAGCAGATCTACTTTCAACCGATAACGATAAATGGACAAAGGATGAAGCCGAAAGCTTTATTACCAGCATGGAAGATCAAGGGGTCGATATCGGCACAGAGTTGAACAAGATCATTGATAATGGTGGAGAAGGCAGCTATACGGATAAATCTGGAAACAAGATCTTTGGTTTGGAAAAAGCGGACAAGAAATTTGGAATCTTCCAAGAATACCGTGTGGCCAGCTATCCAGTACAAGTGAAGGTCAAGACCAATTTGGACCAAGCCAAACTCAAAGTGGCTGCCAATAAAACGGTAACCTTGAAAAAAGATGCAGTGACAGATCTTGGTTCTTTCCATTACAATACAAAAGAAATGGAATTAACTGCTAAAACAGAGGTCGGAAATGTTACTTCTAAGATCCATCTCAATCCTAAAAAAGCAACCAAGAATAATTTAGAATTGCAGTTGAATTCTGAAAAACGCAATTTAGAAGTTGAGTTTCCAGATGAAGTTGAAAACCCAACAGATGTGAAGGTTGTGGTCAACGGCAAAGAAGTCGGAACGAGCACGACCTTTGAGGTAGATAGCATCCCTTATCAAGAAATTGAAGTACATGCCGTCTTCAACATGAATGGGGAAACCTATACAACTGAAAAGGCTAAGGTGACGATTGAAGAGGGTGAGAACGATCCGATCGAACTTAAACTAGCCAAAGATACCCTAAAACGCATCAAGAGTGCACAAGATGCTAAGAAAGCGCAAGCAGCCAAAGAAGAACAAAATCGGACCTTGGCAGAAGAGTTCTTGAAAGAGTACCGCGACGCTGTCTTTAGCTCAGTTTCAAATCGAAACAACACCTACTCTAAATACTATGACACACAAAGTCAAGCCTACAAGGACATGGTTGAATTCACAACTGGTGATGGGGTTCGAAAGGCTAAAATTGACTACTATACTCCAGGAGCTTTGGACATTCAAAGTGTCACGGAAGAAAATGGTGTGGTGACGATCAAGACTTATGAAGACTTTACCGTGCATTATACAGATAGCCATCCAGATTCACAAAACCGCAAGTACAAGACCTACACCTTGAAAAAAGTAGGTGCAAGTTATGTGATTACGGATATTGTCGTAACAAAAGAATCATAGGAGATTCCCCATGAAAGCAAGATTTTCCAAATTAACTTTGGTGACAGTTGCCTTGTTAACCCTGACAGCTTGCTCCCAATCTCAATCCACTAGTTCTAAATCTTCTGCAAAAGAAGAAACTAAACAAACGCAAACCAAGTTTTCCAAAGAAACGTCTTCTACAAAGGATACGTCAAAAGAAACTGGCAAAGAAGAGTCGTCAAAAGCTGGCAAGTCAGATGTGAAAGTGGACTCTGGTGTCAGCTATAATGGTTCTTACTATAGTGTAAAAGGGAAATATGGTGAGGTCATGATCGCCAACAAACATTATCCCTTGTCGCCTGACTTTAACCCAGGTGAAGATCCTGAAGCTGTTTCAGCCCTTCATGAATTGATCGCAGCCATGCAGGCAGAGGGTTATCCAATTAGTGATCAATACAGTGGTTTTCGTAGCTACGACACCCAAGTTGGCCTCTATCAAAACTATGTCAATCAAGATGGTCAGGAAGCAGCAGATCGTTATTCCGCAAGACCGGGTTATAGTGAACACCAGACAGGTTTGACCTTTGATTTGATCGATACCAGTGGTAATCTGGTGACAGAACCTGGACCAAGTAAGTGGTTGCTCAAGAATGCCGCTAAATATGGCTTTGTGGTTCGTTACCAAGAAGGAAAAGAAAAAGTGACAGGCTACATGCCAGAAAGCTGGCATCTCCGCTATATCGGAAAAGAAGCACAAGATATCGCGGACTCAGGCTTGAGTCTGGAAGAATACTATGGCTTCACCGGTGGCGATTACGTTGATAAATAAAAAAGGTTGGGATTGATATCCCAACCTTTTTATTGTATGTTTTTTAGAAACGCATCTAGCTCTTTTTGATTCTTGAGAGAGAGAAATTTCTCAGGGTAGGTGGAGTGGATGCTTTGATACCTTTCTCTGGCACTTTTTGTTCGTCCATCCCAAAGGATCCAACGGATGAATTCCCAGTCAAAGCGTTCAGGGCAGCCTGCTGCCATACTCTCACGGACGCGTCCCTTATAACGGCAGTATCGTTTCCAGGCTCTAAAGAGGCAGTTCCAACGAGAGAAGTTGAGAAAGATAATCTGGTCGGCTTGCTCCATTCTCTCCTCATAGCAGCACCAAGAGTAATTGCCATCAATGACCCAGGCTTTATGATCGCTGAGAAACTGTCTCATCTCACCTTCCATCGTATCCCGGTCACTGTCTATCCAGCCCGGTTGAAATTGAAGGGTATCCATGTGGAGCTTGGGAATGGAGTAGTGGCGGGATAAGTTTTCAGCTAAGGTGGATTTACCTGATCCAGAATAGCCGATAATAACGATTTTCATAAGCACCTCTCAAAAAATTAGGCACAAAAAAAGCTCCGGAGAGCTTGATTTTTATGCTGTTCTTGATTAACCAAGTTTCGCTGCAAGACGTGCTTTATCACGGCTAGCTTTGTTCTTGTGGATCAAACCTTTAGTTTCTGCTTTATCGATAGCTGAGCTAGCAGCGCGGTAAAGTTCTTCAGATGGGTTTGCTTCAAAAGATTTGATTGCAGTACGCATAGCTGATTTTTGAGCTGAGTTTTTTTCGTTTTGTTTAACGTTCAATTCAGCGCGTTTGATAGCTGATTTAATGTTTGCCAAGTTATTCACCTCCATTGATAATCTAACTATCTCATTATATATGAAAAGTTAAGATTTGACAAGCCTAAAATAGCTTTTCCTTAAAAAAGTACCGTTAACAGGCCATTTTCTCTAGCGTTTGAGATAAATTTCATCGATTTCATGATTGGTTGCTTTATGGAGAATCAGATCAGCTCGGTTTCTGGTTGGTTGGATGTAATATTGCAAGTTGACTAAATTTATGGATTCCCATACCTGGTGGGCCATGCTTAAAACTTCTTCTAGGGGTTGCTCTGTAAATTGATAGTAGTAGTTATTGGGATCATTCTGAGCTAATGCAAGGAGTTTTTGGAAGCGATCGATATACCAAGATTCGATATCATTGACTGCGGCATCCACATAGATTGAAAAATCAAAGAAATCGGTCATATAGAGACTGTCATTTTGTGGATTTTGAAAGACATTGATCCCTTCTACAATGACAAAATCAGCCGGTAAAATGGTTTGCTTCTCATCTGGGACAATATCGTATATTTCGTGGGAATAGACAGGGATTTCTACGCTCTTGTTGTTTTTAATTTGATTGAGAAAATCAAGGAGCAATTCCATATCATAGCTTTCCGGAAATCCTTTTCGATTGAGGATCTCTTGTTCTTTTAAGATAGCATTTGGATAGAGGAAGCCATCCGTTGTTACCAACTCCACCGTCGAGCCTTCAAAGGTTCGTGACAGCAGGATTTGAAGTAAACGGCTAGTGGTGGATTTTCCAACCGCAACACTCCCTGAAACCCCAATGATAAAGGGTTGGCGTTCACTCGTTTTTTGAAGGAAAATACCTTTTGAGAAGGCCAAATCTTCTTTGGAACGCTTGTAGATGCCTATCAGGTTTGTCAAAGGCAGGTAGACGTCACGTACATCCTGGAGGTTGATGCGGTCGTTAAAACTTTTAATAGAATTGAGCTCTGTTTGAGAGAGAGGTGGGGTGGTTTTGCGGTGCAAATTTTGCCAAGTTTCCCGATTAATTTTTTCAAAATGTAGAAATTCTTTGTCCATATGTCACTCCTATTGTAGTCTTTAGTATACCAATTTTTAGAGGTCATGTAAACGATTTAAAAAAGGAGTGAATTATGATAAAATAACCTTATGAGTAAAATGTATTTTGATGTAAACCCAGATGCAGCCCATGATATTCATGATCTGGCTGTAGTTTTATTGGGGCAAAAGATGAATTTTTATACGGACGCCGGCGTCTTTAGTAAAAAAATGATTGACTATGGAAGCCAGGTGCTCTTATCAACCCTGGATTTTCAAGAAGGAGAAAGTGTCCTTGATGTTGGCTGTGGCTATGGTCCAATTGGCCTCTCTCTCGCTAAAGCGCAAGGAGTTGCAGTGACTATGGTGGATGTTAATGAGCGGGCGCTGGACTTGGCTAAGAAAAATGCCAGCCGAAATGGCGTGGAAGCTCAGATCTTTTCTTCGGATGTCTATGAAGCAGTAGAAGGGGTCTTTGACCATGTGATCAGTAATCCGCCGATCCGAGCTGGTAAGAAAGTGGTTCACCAAGT
Source organism: Streptococcus sp. 27098_8_66 (assembly GCF_041431945.1). Lineage (NCBI taxonomy): Bacteria > Bacillati > Bacillota > Bacilli > Lactobacillales > Streptococcaceae > Streptococcus > Streptococcus sp. 27098_8_66. The sequence continues at coordinate 119,602 of NZ_JAPVYS010000001.1, forward strand.
GATCACTGGTAGTTTTGAACATTTGAAACCAGGTGGAGACTTGACCATTGTCATTCAGAAAAAACAAGGGGCTCCAAGTGCTAAGGCCAAGATGGAAGAGACCTTTGGCAATTGTGAGACAGTAAAAAAAGACAAGGGCTATTATATTTTAAGAAGTGAGAAAGAATCATGAGAGCAGTAGATATCATTCAGAAAAAAAGAGATGGTCTTGCCTTAAACAAGGAAGAAATTGAATGGCTGATTGAGGGCTATGTGGCTGGAACGGTTCCAGATTACCAAATGTCCGCTTTTGCTATGGCTGTTTATTTTAAAGGGATGACGACGGAAGAAATCTCCCATATGACCATGAAGATGGTCCAAACGGGGCAACAGTTTGATCTGTCAGCTATTCCAGGAATCAAGGTAGACAAACATTCGACTGGTGGTGTGGGAGACAAGGTGACCTTGGTCTTGGTGCCTCTGGTTGCAAGTTTTGGAGTGCCGGTTGCTAAAATGAGCGGTCGTGGCTTAGGCCACACGGGTGGAACCATCGATAAGTTGGAATCCATTAAAGGTTTCCAAATTGAACGGACCCAAGAGGAATTTATCCAGCAGGTTCAGGAGATTGGCTTATCGGTTATTGGGCAATCTGACCAACTTGTGAAGGCAGACAAACTTTTGTATGCTCTGCGTGATGTAACGGCGACAGTGGATACCATTCCTTTGATTGCTAGCTCCGTCATGAGTAAGAAAATTGCTGCAGGTGCGGATGCCATTCTTTTGGACGTGACGGTAGGCGAGGGTGCCTTCATGAAGAATATTGAGGATGCTCGTCGCTTAGCACGTACCATGGTGGATCTTGGAAATGCAGTGGGTCGGAAAACCATCGCTGTCATTACAGATATGAGCCAACCTTTGGGAACCAGCATTGGTAATCGTTTAGAAATTTTAGAAGCCCTGGATATTCTGAAAGGACAAGGACGCGCTGATGTCACAGAGTTTATTTGTGAATTAGCGCAAATCATGTTGAAATTGGCCAATGTAGATCAATCAATTGAAGCCATCCATGAACACTTGACCAATGGTCAGGCTTTAGCGAAGTTTGAAGAAATGGTTGTGGCTCAAGGTGGAGACTTAGAAGATTTGCATCGTCCCGTCAAAGTGGATCAGGTCCTTGAAGTAACAGCGGACCAAGATGGCGTTATTGCTGCTTTACCTGCCATGGAGTTTGGTTTGTTTGCTATGCGCCTGGGTGCTGGTCGTGCTGTCAAATCGGATCCCCTCGATTATGAAACAGGGATTGTGTTTGACAAAAAAGTGGGAGAGCACGTCAAAAAAGGGGAACGCATTGCCCGCATTTTCATGAATGAAAAAAATTCACAAGAAAGAGTTACAGAATTCAAAAAAAATGTTAAAATACTAGAAAGGGCTGAAAGCGTTAAAGAAATTATTGAAATAATATCTTAAGCAGCTCAGGAGATTGTATGAAGTTAAATAAATATATCGATCACACTCTTTTAAAACCAGATGCACAACAAGAACAGATCGAAAAGCTGATCGAAGAAGCTAAGGCTTATGATTTTGCGAGTGTCTGTGTGAACCCGACATGGGTGAATTTTGCGGCTGAGGGCTTGCGCGATTCAGACGTTAAAGTTTGTACCGTCATTGGTTTTCCTTTAGGAGCAAATACACCATTTGTCAAAGCGTGTGAAACAAAAAATGCGATTCAAAACGGGGCCGATGAGATTGACATGGTCATTAATATCGGGGCTCTTAAGTCTAAGAATTTAGCACTAGTTGAGGAAGATATCCAAGCTGTAGTCGAAGCGAGCGGTGATAAGCTGGTCAAAGTCATCATTGAGACTTGTCTCTTAACCGATGATGAAAAGATCGTTGCTTGTCAAATTGCTAAGTTAGCTGGCGCAGACTTTGTGAAGACTTCAACTGGCTTCTCAACTGGAGGAGCAACGGTAGAAGATGTAGCCTTAATGCGTCAAACTGTTGGACCCGACATGGGTGTTAAGGCTTCTGGTGGTGCTCGCTCTTATGAAGATGCTCTTGCTTTTATCGAAGCAGGTGCGACCCGTATCGGGACTTCTTCTGGTGTAGCCATCATGGAAGGAAAGGTGGCTCATGGCGACTACTGAGTTGATTGACTTAGCAGTTGAAGTGAGTCAACAGGCCTATGTGCCTTACTCTCATTTCCCAATTGGAGCTGTACTGCTAACGAAGGATGGAGAAATCTATACAGGTGTCAATATCGAAAATGCCAGTTTTGGTTTGACCAACTGTGGAGAACGGACAGCCATTTTTAAAGCTGTTTCTGAAGGAGCTCGCGAGTTTCAAGAACTCATTATCTACGGGCAAACAGAAAAGCCCATCTCTCCATGTGGTGCTTGTCGCCAGGTCATGGCTGAATTTTTTGAGCCAGACCTTCCTGTAACCTTAGTATCTAAAGATAAATCGACGGTCGTGATGACGGTCAAGGAATTACTTCCATATTCCTTTACAGACTTGACTTAATAGGTCTGTGAGGCGGTCTTTTGACCCTTTCAATACTTCGCAACAATGTTGCACAATAATTTAGGAGGTTCAGTAATGAACAAGAAACAATGGCTAGGCCTTGGTCTAGTAACTGTCGCTGCTATCGGACTTGCAGCATGTGGAAATCGTGCGTCTAAAAAAGATAGCGCTAACTCAGAATCAAAAACTGATTTGAAAGCTGCTATCGTTACCGATACTGGTGGTGTGGATGACAAATCATTCAACCAATCTGCTTGGGAAGGTTTGCAAGCTTGGGGGAAAGAAAACGGTCTTTCTAAAGGGAACGGATTTGACTACTTCCAATCAACAGATGAATCTCAATATGCGACAAACCTTGATGAAGCTGTTTCTAACGACTACAAATTGATCTTTGGTGTTGGTTTTGCCTTGCGTGATGCAGTAGAAAAAGCGGCTTCTGACAACGAAGAAACAAACTTTGTTATCATTGACGACCGTATTGAAGGTAAAAAGAACGTAGCATCTGCTGTCTTTGCCGACAACGAAGCTGGTTACCTTGCTGGTATCGCTGCTGCGAAAACTACAAAAACTAAACAAGTTGGTTTTGTAGGTGGTATGGAAAGTGAAGTTATCACTCGTTTCCGCGCTGGATTTGAAGCTGGTGTTAAATCTGTTGACCCATCTATCAAAGTTCAAGTAGACTACGCTGGTTCATTCGGTGACGCTGCTAAAGGTAAAACAATTGCTGCTGCACAATACGCTGCAGGTGCAGACGTTATCTACCAAGTAGCTGGTGGTACTGGAGCAGGTGTCTTCTCTGAAGCAAAAGACTTGAACGAGAAGAAAAATGAAGACGAAAAAGTTTGGGTTCTTGGTGTTGACCGTGACCAAAAAGCTGAAGGTGAATACACTTCTAAAGATGGTAAAAAATCTAACTTTGTCTTGGCTTCAAGCTTGAAGAAAGTCGGAGAATCTGTAAAAGACTTGGCTAAGAAAGCTGCTGACGGTAAATTCCCTGGCGGTAAAGTGATTACTTATAGCTTGAAAGATGGTGGAGTTGATTTGACAACTGACAACCTTTCTGCAGATGCTAAAAAAGCTGTCGAAGATGCCAAAGCTAAAATCCTTGATGGATCTCTTAAAGTTCCTGAAAAATAATATTTGATTGGGCGGCCCTCCCTTTAAGGGCCGTTTCTTTTAAAGTGAGACATTTTTGTCTCAATAAAATCTGTTAGTTCTCTAGCAGATTTTATTGAAATAAAAAAATTTTGAGAGGAAAACACCCACATGACACATGAATATGTCATCGAAATGCGTGAGATTACCAAAAAATTTGGTGACTTTGTAGCAAATGACAAGATTAATCTTCAGTTGCGCAAAGGTGAAATCCATGCACTTCTTGGAGAAAATGGTGCAGGGAAATCTACCCTGATGAATATGCTGGCTGGTTTGTTGGAACCAACAAGCGGAGACATTGTGGTAAATGGAAATACTGTTAACCTAGACTCACCTTCAAAAGCAGCTTCTTTAGGAATTGGAATGGTGCACCAACACTTTATGTTAGTTGAAGCCTTCACTGTTGTTGAAAATATCATCCTTGGTTCTGAAACCACTAAACATGGTGTTTTGGACCTTAAAAAAGCCAGCCAAGATATCCTTGACTTGTCTAAAAAATATGGCCTGGCAGTAGATCCAAATGCTAAAGTTGAGGATATTTCCGTTGGTGCGCAGCAACGTGTGGAAATCTTAAAGACGCTTTATCGTGGAGCCGACATCCTGATCTTCGATGAACCAACTGCAGTGTTGACACCAGCTGAAATCGAAGAATTGATGACAATCATGAAGAACTTGGCGAATGAAGGAAAATCCATTATCTTGATTACGCACAAGTTGGATGAAATCCGTGCTGTTTCAGACCGCGTAACGGTTATCCGTCGCGGTAAATCGATTGAAACAGTCGAGATTGGTGGAGCTACGAACCAAGACTTGGCCGAAATGATGGTCGGTCGTTCTGTTTCCTTTAAGACTGAAAAAGGTCCTTCTGAACCGAAAGAAGTGGTCTTGTCGATTGAGAACTTGGTTGTAAACGAAAACCGGGGAGTCCCAGCTGTTAAGAATCTTTCGCTAGAACTTCGTGCTGGTGAAGTCGTTGGGATCGCAGGGATTGATGGAAATGGTCAGTCTGAGTTGATCCAAGCCATTACAGGTCTACGGAAGGTAAAATCGGGTTCAATTAAGATTAAAGGCAAGGATGTTGTAGGACTACGTCCACGTCAAATCACAGAAATGAAGGTAGGGCACGTCCCTGAAGACCGTCACCGGGATGGTTTGGTCCTTGATATGATGATCTCTGAAAACATGGCTCTTCAAACTTACTACAAAGAACCTCTTAGCAAGAATGGTATTTTGAATTATCCAAATATTACCTCTTATGCCAAGAAGCTCATGGAAGAGTTTGACGTTCGTGCAGCTAGTGAAGTGGTACCAGCTAAGGCTCTCTCTGGAGGAAACCAGCAAAAAGCCATTATCGCGCGGGAAATCGATCGCGATCCAGATCTCTTGATCGTTAGCCAGCCAACTCGTGGATTGGACGTTGGAGCGATTGAATATATCCACAAACGTTTGATTCAAGAACGGGATAATGGAAAAGCTGTTCTGGTTGTCAGCTTTGAATTAGATGAAATTTTGAATGTTTCTGACCGTATTGCGGTTATTCATGATGGGAAGATCCAAGGGATCGTAACCCCTGAAACAACGAATAAGCAAGAACTTGGAATCCTCATGGCAGGAGGCCAAGTAAAGGAGGGAGCATCAGATGAATAAGAATTTAAAACAAATTGCCGTTCCATTGGTGTCTGTCCTTTTAGGATTGGTCTTGGGTGCCATTATTATGTGGGCCTTCAGCTATGATGCCCTTTGGGGATATGAATTGCTGTTTAAGAAAGCCTTTGGTTCGATTAAGAGTTGGGGTAATATTTCCCGTGCTATGGGGCCACTGATTTTAGTTGCTCTTGGATTTTCGGTAGCTAGCCGGGCCGGCTTCTTTAACGTTGGACTTCCTGGTCAGGCTTTTGCTGGATGGATCATGGCGACTTGGTTTGCCCTTTCCTTCCCAAATATGCCTCGCTTACTGATGATTCCGATGACCGTTTTGATTGCGGCTGTCGCAGGTGGATTTATTGGAGCGATTCCTGGTTTCCTTCGTGCCTATCTTGGAACCAGTGAGGTCATCATCACCATTATGATGAACTATATTGTTCTCTATGGTGGGAATGCCTTGATCCATAGCTTCCCAGCTTCCTTGATGAAAAACAAGGACTCAACTATTGATGTGGGAGCCAACGCTGTCTACCAGACGGAGTGGTTGCGTAATTTGACGGACAAATCACAAATGAACATTGGGATTTTCTTTGCTATCATCGCAGTGGTAGTCATCTGGTTCTTGATGAAGAAAACAACACTTGGTTTTGAAATCCGTGCCGTTGGTCTCAATGCGAATGCGGCGGAATACGCAGGGATGTCTGCAAAACGGACCATTATCCTTTCTATGATCATTTCTGGTGCTCTTGCTGGTATCGGTGGGGTAGCAGAAGGTCTGGGGATTTACTCAAATGTCTACGTTCAAACCAGCTCGATGAGTGTTGGATTTAACGGAATGGCCGTTGCCCTTCTTGCGATGAATTCACCAATTGGGATTCCATTTGCTGCCTTCTTGTTTGGAGCACTTCAAATTGGGGGAGTTGGTATGAAGCCAGCTGCAATCCCTGAAGAAGTCGTTCAAATTGTGACAGCATCCATTATCTTCTTCGTATGTGCTCACTACATTATCGAAAAGATGATCTCGATGCGTTCAGCTAAAAAAGGAGGAGCAAACTAATGAGTATTGTAACGATTTTAAGTATTCTTGTTTCCTCTATGATTGTGTATGCGGCGCCGCTGATCTTCACAAGTATCGGAGGAGCTTACTCAGAGCACGCTGGGGTTGTTAACGTTGGCCTTGAAGGAATCATGGTTATGGGAGCCTTCTCAGGAATTATCTTTAACTTGACTTTTGAGCCTACCTTAGGGAATTTGACACCATGGTTGTCCTTAATTGTTGCTGCAGGGATTGGAGTACTCTTCTCCTTGATTCACGCGGTGGCAACTATTCATTTCCGTGCTGACCATATCGTCTCAGGTACAGTATTGAACTTGATGGCACCTCCGTTAGCCGTCTTTCTAGTTAAAGCGATGTATAACAAGGGGCAAACGGATAATATCAAAGTTGCCTTTGGGAAGACTTCCATTCCGGTCTTATCTAAAATTCCGGTAATTGGGGATATTTTCTTCAACAATGCCAGCATCATCGGCTGGGTTGCGATTCTCTTCTCATTCTTTGCTTGGTTCATCATGTTCAAGACAAAATTTGGATTGCGTCTTCGTTCAGTTGGGGAACACCCACAAGCAGCAGATACATTGGGAATCAATGTTTATAAAATGCGCTACTTAGGAGTGATGATCTCAGGTGCCCTAGCAGGAATCGGAGGAGCCATTTACGCTCAGTCTATTTCCGTTAACTTCGCGGTGACTACTATTGTTGGTCCTGGTTTCATCGCCCTCGCAGCTATGATTTTCGGGAAATGGAACCCAATCGGGGCAATGCTTGCTAGTCTCTTCTTTGGAGCTTCACAAAGTTTGGCTGTTATCGGGAATCAATTGCCTTTGCTTAAAGGTATCCCATCCATCTACTTGCAAATTGCGCCTTACGTCTTGACCATGGTTGTCTTGGCAGCCTTCTTCGGACAAGCAGTTGCGCCTAAAGCAGATGGTGTTAACTACATTAAATCGAAATAATGCAAAGAGAGATGCGAGGTTTCCTCGGTCTCTTTTGCTTTCTAAAGGCCCCTCTTAGTCGCAATTTCTTTAGATTTAGGGTACAATAAGAATACAACTTTTCACGTATTGGAGGAGCAGATGTTTAAGTGGATGAGACGCCTAATTGGCATGGTGATCGTTTTATTTATGTTATTAGTGATCTTGTTGGTTCCTGGATCTATCCCTGAAGGAGAGCAACTGAGAAATGTGCAGGCAGGGAGTTCTTTGATTGAGTTGGCTCAAAATGCTGTTTCAAATGCCTCTGTGAGCACTGAAGGGCTCTCAACTGAGCTAAGTCTCAATTCAGTGCAATTGAGTCAGGTCGTAAAAACAAGTGCTGGATCCGCCCTTGACAATTCTGACTATCAAAAGATGGCATTAGGAATGGATGGCAATGACCTTCATGTCAAAGTTCCTGTTTCCTTAGGGCCAGTTGATAGCTATCTAGATTTAACCATGACCGGTCAAGTTGAAAACAATGTCATGAATTTGACCGTGACCGGTGCTAAATTAGGGAAAATGCCCATTCCAAAATTCTTGGTTCTCAACTATTTGAAGGATCAATCCAATCAAAATGGAGGCGGCTTCACAGTGAATGGTGATCAAATCACCCTTGATATCCCTCAAGCAGGCTATAGCATCTCAAAAGCGAGAGTGGAAAATGGCAATGCTAAGGTAACCGTTAGTATATCCTTGTTTTAAGTCTTTGTAATTGGAGTTGTCATGCTTGTCTTTGAATTTTGTGCAGAGAATTTAACTTATATTGATAAGGCGATTGCTGCTGGGGCAGGTCGCATTGAACTGTGCGATAACCTGGCAGTAGGAGGGACCACACCTAGTATAGGTGTGATCAATGAAGCAATCAAACTGACAAGAGCGAAGTCCGTGGATCTATGTGTCATTATCCGACCCCGAGGTGGCGATTTTGTCTATACTGATCTGGAAGTCGAAGCTATGCTGACGGATATTCGTGCTGCGAAAGAAATAGGGGTTACTTGTTTTGTGCTGGGAGCGCTGACGAGCGATCGAAAGTTGGACCAGAGGATCATGCAGCTTTTACTAGCAGCCTGTGGAGAGGCAGAGGTTGTCTTTCATATGGCCTTTGATGAGTTAGCTCATACAGATCAGCTAGAAGCGATTGAGTGGCTTTCTGATCAGGGTGTAGCCCGCATTTTATCACGAGCTGGAAGTCCAGGTGACCCACTAGAGCAACGTTTTGCACACTATCATCGTTTATTAGATGCGGCTAAGGGAAAAATTCAGATCCTGCCAGGTGGAGGTGTGACCCTTGACAATCGTCAGCTCTTTTTGGAGCAATTGGGCGTTTGTCAACTGCATGGCACGCGCATCGTGTTTTAAAGAAGAAACGATCACTGCTTGAAGTAGTTTTGAAGATCCGTTATCAAGGTTGGGGACGTTGTTTCCAGCCTCTTCTAGTGCAAAAATGAATAAGGGAGAGAAAATGTTTTTAGAGCATTATTTTGACCGGTACACCTTTCAGCCAGAAAAGGGATTGGCTTACGGATTTGAGAAGAGAGGGGCAGGCTATGAGTACCAGTGTCCCGTCTTATCTGACACTTTTCTCTTAAAGGTCCGTGTCTGCGACCAGAAGATTTCTTTTCAGGTCTATGATCAGGATACAGGGGACGAGTATATCCAGATCCATCTGGAACAGCTACAAGGAAATTTCGTCGGCCAAGTCAGGGAAGCCTGTCAGGAAAGTCTTGCAAGGATTCGGCAAGCTTGTTTTGAGGTAGAAGAATTTCTCTATCCTCAAGCTAAGCGTCTCATGGCCTATATCTCCCTGCACTATCAGGGAACGATTGAGTATTTGTGGGAGAGATCTCCGGAATCCGGTGCCATTCGCCACCGAGACACCCTCAAGTGGTATGGTGTCTTTATGACCATTGATTGGAAAAAACTGGATGCTGGCAAGTCTGGGAAAATAGAAGTTTTGAATGTTAAGTCTGATCAAGTAGCCCATTTCATCCAGCAGAAAGGGATTTATCCAGCTTTTCATATGAATAAAAACTATTGGGTGAGTATCCCTCTAGATGAAACAATTACTGATGAGGACTTGTTTGCTCTAGTGGATAGTAGCTGGCAACTCACCAAAAAGGGGAAATAAGATGAATCTGTTGAGGAAATTATCTTGGTTTTTTAATTTAGAGAAGAAGCGCTACTTGATCGGGATAGGGTCCTTGATCTTGGTTAGCTTTTTAAACCTCATTCCTCCAAGAATCATGGGACTTGTGATCGATTTGATCGATAAAAGAAGGCTGACACTAGGGCAGTTAGTTGTGGATATTGCCCTTTTGGTCCTCGCAGCTCTAGCCATGTATGGCCTTCGTTTTGTCTGGAGACGCTATATTTTTGGAACGGCCAATAAGTTGGCTCGGATCTTGCGTTACCGTTTGTTCAAGCAATTTACGCTCATGTCTCCGTCTTTTTATCAGCGTTATCGGACAGGGGATCTCATGGCCCATGCTACTAATGATATCAATGCGGTAACCATGTTTGCTGGTGGTGGAGTCATGTCTGCTGTAGATGCTTCTGTGACAGCCTTGGTGACCCTGGTCAGCATGTTTTTCATGATTGATTGGCGCTTAACCCTCTTGGCTATTTTGCCCCTACCGGTTATGGTGGTAGTGACTTCCGCCATTGGCCGCAAAAACCACAAAGCCTTCAAAGAGGCCCAAGAAGGCTTCTCAGAGCTGAATAACTTTGTTCAGGAATCAGTATCAGGAGTCAAGGTGACCAAATCCTTTGGCTTTCAGGCAGATGAGATTCGTGCTTTTGAAAAGACCAATCAGATAGTCTTTCGAAAAAATATGACTTCAGCCGGTTACAATGCTTTGTTTGATCCGACTACTCTTCTTTTTGTCGGTCTCTCCTATGTTTTGACGCTCTACTTCGGAGGTCTATTTGTTCAGGAAGGGAGCCTGACGGTTGGACAAATCGTAACCTTTATTACCTATCTCAATATGCTCGTCTGGCCCCTTCAAGCCATGGGCTTCTTGTTTAATATTAGTCAGCGTGCTAGCGTTTCCTATGATCGGATTGAGACACTTTTAGCAGAAACACCTGATATCCAAGATCCAAGTCAACCAGTTACAGTCATTCAAAATGGCGATTTGGAATATGACATTGAAGAATTCGCCTATGAGAAAGAGCCTGTCCTTGAAAAGGTTGTCTTTCATTTAGAAAAAGGGCAAACCCTTGGAATTGTGGGTCCAACTGGATCTGGAAAGACCACCTTGTTGCGTCTCTTGCTTAGAGAGCACGACTTGGAGCAGGGAGATATCTTGCTCAATGGAATCTCCATCAAACATTATCGCTTAGAAGATCTTCGAAGCTTGATCGGCTACGTCCCTCAAGATCAGATCCTCTTTGCCATGACCATTCGCGAGAATGTAGCTTTTTCAGATCCACAGATCAAGGAAGAAGAGGTAATGAAGGCTCTGAGAACTTGTGGAGTCTATGAGGATATTCTGGCCATGCCAGACCAGATGGAGACAGTGTTGGGAGAGAGAGGGGTCTCTCTTTCTGGCGGGCAAAAGCAACGGATTGCCATGAGTCGTGCTTTGGTCATGAATCCTGAGATCTTGATTTTGGATGATTCCCTGTCAGCAGTAGATGCTAAAACGGAGCATCAAATTATTGAAAATATGAAGCTGGAACGCAAGGGGAAAACAACGATCATCACAGCCCACCGCCTATCAGCTATCGTTCATGCGGATATGATTCTGGTAATAGAGAATGGACAGATCAAGGAGCGAGGAAATCACGAGGAATTAATGGCTCAAAAAGGTTGGTATTATGAAACCTACCAAGCCCAACAATTATCAGAAGAAATGGAGGGAAAGCTGAATGAAAACATCTGAAGCTCATGTTATGAAGCGGCTCTTGACTTACATGTGGCGTTATAAGTGGTTAACAGCCCTAGCCTTAGTCTTTACCTTCCTGACTAGTCTGTTATTGACGGCGATTCCTCTTGCAGCTCGCTGGTATATTGACCACCTAGTGGATCCGACAGAAGCTGGCTCTCCAGTACTGACAGCTTTTCGGTTTCTCATTCTCTACTATGGCTTATTCATTGGGCGCGTGCTGGCAACCTACCTGAGTCAATTAACCTTTGCGCGTGTATCCAATTCTATCGTAAGAGATATCCGTCTAGATATTTTCCAAAATCTTCAAAGGCTGGGCATGTCCTTTTATGACCAGACAGCAGCAGGTTCGATTGTTTCGCGGGTGACTAATGATACACAGGCAGTCGCAGATATGTTTTCTACGGTCTTTTCAAGCCTGATTTCATCCTTTTTACTCTTTCTAGTCACCCTGGTAACTATGTTTAGCTTGGACTGGCATTTGACCATTTGGATCCTGCCTTTTCTTCCCATCATTTGGTTTTCTATTCGTCTCTATCGTAAGTTATCCAATCGCTTGGTCAAGATGACCCGACAAAAATTATCAGATATCAATGTGAAATTATCGGAATCCATTGAAGGAATGCGGATCGTGCAGGCCTTTCGTCAAGAAAAGCGCTTGACGGATGAATTCGAACAGATTAATGGGGATCATTTGGATTATGCCAATCGTTCTGTCGATGTCAATTCCCTCTTTTTGAGGCCAGCTATGACCCTGTTACAGGTTCTGGCCTATGCGGTCATTCTGACCTTTTTCGGCTTAAATTGGCAGTCCTCAGGCTTTACAGCTGGTCTTATCTATGCCTTTATCCAGTATGTTAGCCAGCTTTTCCAGCCCTTGATTGATGTTACGCAGAACTTTGCAACCTTGCAGACCTCAACCATTTCTGCAGGACGTGTCTTTGAGATGATGGATCGAAACGACTATGAGCCCAAGCAAGCTGGTAGCCTGAAAGAAATCGAGCAGGGAGATATTCGTTTTGAGCATGTATCTTTTTCTTATGATGGCAAACGGGATGTCCTAAAAGATATCTCCTTTGAGGTCAAAAATGGACAAACCATCGCTTTTGTTGGTCATACTGGTTCTGGTAAATCCTCTATTATCAATCTCTTCATGCGCTTTTATGAATTTGATCGTGGCCAGATCTTAATTGATGGACAGGATATCAAGGACTACAGCCAGGAAGCCTTGCGCAAGTCCATCGGTTTAGTGTTGCAAGAACCCTTCCTCTATCACGGAACCATTGCTTATAATATCCGGATGTACCATGAAGAACTGACAGATGAGGAAATCCGACAAGCAGCCGCATTTGTGGATGTAGCAGACTTTATTGAGAGTCTACCTGGTGGCTATGATCATCCGGTAACAGAGCGGGGTTCTACCTTATCGACCGGTCAGCGTCAGCTTCTGGCTTTTGCCCGGACCATTGCTGCCCAGCCTAAGATCCTCATTTTGGATGAGGCCACTGCCAATATCGACCAAGAGACGGAAGAGATGATCCAAAATTCTCTGAAGAAGATGCGCCAAGGGCGGACAACCATTGCCATTGCCCATCGTCTTTCTACCATCCAAGATGCCGATTGCATCTATGTTCTCGATAAAGGAAAAATCATCGAATCGGGCAATCACGACCAACTCATTGCTCTAGGAGGAACGTATAAGAAAATGTATGACCTCCAGGCCGGTATGATGAAATAAGGACAAACAAGGTCTAAATCCAAATTTAACCTTGTTTTTCTTTCTTGAAAGCTGTACAATAAAGAAAAGAACAGAAAAAGGGAGCATACACCATGTCAAACGATCTGATCCTGATGGGAGTTGTGATTGTCTTATTTGGACTCTATTTCACCCTTCAAGTTGAGCTTACTAAAGTCAGAAATCAATTCACTCACTATCTTCTAAAACCAGGTAGTATTTCCAAGGAACAAAGAGAGAAGTACCTCAAAGAACCAGAGATGGAAGCGATTCGCCTGATTCGCCTCGATTATCGGATCAGCCTTCAAAATGCCAAACTTGTTTATGAGCAATTGAAGAAATAAGAAAGACCCTCGTATAATCTGTACGAGGGTTTCTCATTCAAAAAAAGTTGTAAGTTTTGGTAAAACGTTGGCCACTTCTGCTGATTGGATCTTGGCGAGTTGATAAGGACAAGAAGTGATGTAGGCTGCTTCAAAGAAATCAAGCGGGAGTCCACTGTGTTTTAAGGCAGCAAGTGATTGAACTTGGCCGAGTTCTAAAAGGATCCCATCGTGGGTCAGGGTCAGATGGGGAAGAAGAGGAGACTGGGCCATCAAGGTCTTTAGACTGGCTTCTTCCTCTTTTTTTCTGGCTAGGAGTCGCTTTTTATTGGTCAGATACATACCATTATCAATGTAGAGACTCAAGGCCTTTTGCATGATGAGATTGCTATCATAGTCCAGAATCGTCTTATAGGTTAAGACCGGCTTTAGAAGGTCTTGGGGAAGGATCATGGAAGTGATGCGAAGAGCAGAAAAGAGATTGGTCGAAAAAGATTTGATGTAGATGACTCGGCCCTTTTGATCCAAATAATGAAAAGATGGAGCATTACTGCCATCAAGATCTCCCAAATAGTCGTCCTCAACAAGGTAGACATCATATTGGTCAGCTAGTTGCAAGATCGCTTCTTTCTGCTTGGTCGAATAGCTATGACCTAGCGGATAGTGAAAACGAGGAATCGTGTAGAAGAATTTGATATGGCCACTTTTGAAAATCTCTTCAAGTTCTTCGAGATCAATCCCCGTTAAATTACGTTGAATGGTACGGTAGGCAAGTTGCTGCGAATCAAGGAGTTGGTTCATCCGGTGATAAGTCGGTTGCTCGATCAAAATCTGCGATTTTTTATTGGGAAAATCAATCTGGCTGAGGATATTAAGCGCCTGCTGGGTACCAGCAGTCAAAACAATCTGATCCGCAGTCGTATAAATCCCTTCCTCCTTTAATAAGCCTTGAATGGATTGGCGTACTTCGAGTAAGCCTGCTTGGTCCGAAAAGTTGTTGAAGAGATAATTCTCCCGTCCAATCAAGGTTTCATTGATACAGGTCCGGAAGTCCTCAAAAGCCTGGTTGCGATCTTTCTCTAATTTTAGTGGAAGATCCTCATGTCGATTCGGTTCTTGCTCCAAAACATAGTAGCCACTTTGAGGCTTAGCATAGAGGAAGTGCTGGTAAGTCAAGTCCAGCAAGGCTCGTTGCACCGTGTCCTTACTACAAGAAAATTGACTGGCTAATTGACGAACAGAAGGAATTTTCTGTCCAGTTTCTAGTTCACCATCTTGAATACCTTTTTTTAAAACATGAATAATTTCTTGGTATTTGCTTGTCTTCATTCTGACTGTCCCCATACAGTTTTTTTCTATTGTACAGAAAAAATCACAAAAAAACCACTCCGAAGAGTGGTAGCAGTATTACATAAAGTAAACGATGGCTAAATACTGAAGAGCAGAAGCTGCAAGGATGAAAAGGTGCCATATCATATGGAAGTAAGGTTTTTTCTTGGCATAAAAGCCGGCTCCAACCGTGTAGCACAGACCACCCATGAGCATGAGACCCCAGAAGATCGGATTGGTTTGACTAACGATTTGGGGAATGATAAAGATGACCAACCAGCCCATGATCAAGTAAAGAGCGAGACTGAACTTTTCATTGACTCTTTTGGCAAAGATTTTGTAGAGAATACCAAAGATGGTGGTCCCCCATTGGATCAAGATAATGCTGTAGCCCATCCAGTTATTCATCAAGGTGAGGACAACTGGTGTGTAACTGCCTGCGATCGCAATGTAGATCATGGAATGGTCGATAATACGAAGCACATACTTTTGAGGTGAATCGTAAGACATAGCATGGTAGACGGTCGAAGACAGAAACATCAAAAAGAGACTGATAACAAAGATAGAAGTCCCGAAAGCACTGAGAAGACCGTGTTGCTCAAAACTATAGACTGCTGAGATCGGAAGTAAGATCAACATGAGGAGGGCGCCAACAGCATGGGTTACGCTATTTGCGATCTCTTCTCCAAAGGATAATTTTTTACTTAGTTTCATGGTGTAATTCATCAGTTTCTTCCTCCGTTTTTACTGGTTGAATATAAGATAGGGTTTCAAGATAAAGTTGAACTGTCTGACAGGCAGAGCGAATGATAGGAGCGATTGGCTCTTTTTGCTCATTGAGATAAGCGACAAAGCTATTATAGAGAAGATCTGAGCTTGCCTGGTCCTGCAAGAAATTCAAGGTAGAAGCAATCTCCTGAATAGAAAAGACCGTTTTTAAGGTTGTAATAGCGATCAAGCGGGCCACCTGTCTACGCTGGTATTTCTTCTTATCTGGTTTCTCGACATAGCCATGTTTTACGTAATTGTTGATCATGGCAGCCGTCAAGCCCTTGTCTGAAGAAGAGAGAACAGGTGCACAGGTTTTATTGACATAAAGAAGGACCTGATCGAGATAGAGGTCTAGCTCAGGCAGTTGCTCCCACGTTGGATAGGAAAAAGTGGACACGAAATCTTCACCTTTCTTTAATCTAGTTTTCATAACTAGATAATAACATTAATAAAAACTCCTGTCAAGAAAATTTGAAAAATATGGTACAATAGACCTATGAAACTATTAATTCCATCCGCCAAAGAACTGAACGAACAGGCTCGTATCGTCGAGCCCCAACCCTTGTCAGAGAACACAAAAACCATCCTCCAAGCTTTGAAGGCATTCTCGCTAGAAGAATTAGCGACCTTTTACGGTATCTCAGAGGAAAGAGCCCTAGTAGAAAAGGAAAGAATTGAGGCTCTGTTAGCTGGGAGTGCTAAAACCTATCCTGCTTTAGAACTGTTTGATGGCCTTATGTATCGTAGTATCGAGCGTCAAGACTTATCCGAAAAAGAGCAGGCTTATCTGCAGGAGCATTTGTTGATCACGACTGCTTTATACGGTGTGCTACCTGCCTATGAAGGGATTGCTCCCCATCGCTTGGATTTTATGATGAAGTTAAAACCAGCTGGAAAATCTCTAAAGGTACTCTGGAAAGAGGACTATGATCAGGCAGTAGAAGGTGAGGAGCAGATCTTATCCCTTTTGTCCTCTGAGTTTGAACAGGTCTTTTCAAAAGCCATTCGTGAGCGAATAATTCGGATCAAATTCATGGAGAATCGTGATGGGACACTGAAGATTCACTCGACGATTTCAAAGAAAGCACGTGGGGCCATGGTGACAGCCATGATGAAGGAAGAAATCACCCATCTAGAAGATCTGAAATCATTAGAAGTAGCAGGTTTCTCTTATCGTGAGGATTTATCGCAAGAGAAAGAATGGGTCTTTGTGAAAGAATAAATAAAAATATTCCTGAGAAGCGTCAGGAATATTTTTTTGATCTGTTAGATAAAGAGAATGCACGATGAAAACTCCAAAATAGAGGATTTTGGAGTCAGAATCGTCTTGAGCAGTAGGCTTAGGCGATATGTTTGAATTTCTTCAAGAGTTCTGTCAACTCAGCTTGCTCGCCACTATTAAAGACTTGCATCAAGCGTTGAATATTTTTGATATGATCTGGAAGAGCTTCTTCGATTTTTTTACGACCGGCATCTGTAATAGATACAAGATAAGCACGGCGGTCTTCTGGATCGGTTTCGCGTGTAATCCAACCATCGCGGACCATATTGCGAATAACCACAGTCATATTCCCAGAGGTCGCAAGAATGCTATCAATCAGATCTTGAATGCGGAGATCGCCTTTGCTGTACAAGGTCTCAAGTACAGAGAATTGAGTTGGTGTCAACTGGTGCTTTTTAAAGATATGAGCCTCAGAGGCACGGATCAATCGTTCTGCCTTGTGGAAGACGATCATGGTTTTTAAATCTACGTTTGCTTCTTTGAATAATCTCTTTAAATTTTCCATATCTATATTTTATCAATAAATAGTATTTCTGTCGTTTAATTTTATTTTCAAATTAGTTACAAAATTGTGACAAATTTATTAAACTATGAACACATAATAGCAAAGGTGTTAATTTTAGTTTGTTTATCAAACAATTTTATACTAAAACATTGTAACAGGTATGAAATATTAGTAACAATTCTTTCTTGAAAATCTATAGAATTCTAGGTGGCTTTGGTGTATAATGAGGGAGTGAAACAGAAAAATAATCTTTTTATAGTGTGGCAACATATAATAGGAATCTGTATCTTAGTGTTGACGGTACTTTTTTCTTGGCTTTTTCTTGCTGAAAAAACTTCTGATCGCTTGCAGGATCAAATGGCGCAAGCAAGAAAAATAGCTCTGTCTCACTCTTCGATTGCTACTATTGAGACGGAGAGTTTCTTTCATGGCAAAGAAACCTATCTTTCCTTTATTGGCAAGGACCAAGAGGGGCAAGATCTAGCGGTTTTGGTGGCGCAGGCGGATGATGCAGTCTATACCTACCCTTTGAAAGAAGGAGTTAGTTCCAAAGAGGCAGCTTCTGTCGTCAAAGAGAAGAGTCAGGACGCGATTGATCGGGTAACTTTTGGACGCTTTAAAGGCAAACCAATCTGGGAAGTCAAGGCTGGGAGCTCTTATTATGTGGTGGATTTCAAGACTGGGAAAGTCACCGGTTTTTTTTAAGATTTGAGGAGGAAATATGAAATTATCAAATCGTGTATTGGAAATGGAAGAAAGTGTGACCTTGGCTGCAAATGCGCGTGCCAAAGCTTTGGTAGCAGAAGGTCGTGATATCTTAAGTTTGACCCTTGGTCAACCTGACTTTGCGACTCCAAAAAATATTCAAGAAGCAGCAGTCGCATCGATCGAGGATGGTCGCGCTAGCTTTTATACGGTAGCATCTGGACTTCCAGAATTGAAGGATGCCATTAGCGACTATATGAAAGAGTTTTATGGCTATGCAGTGAACCGAAATGAGGTTGTGGTCGGTACTGGTGCTAAGTTTATCCTCTATGCCTTCTTTACTTCTGTCATCAATCCAGGTGATGAAGTCATCATTCCAACCCCTTGCTGGGTTTCTTATGTAGACCAGGTCAAGATGGTAGAAGGCACACCTGTTACTTTCCAAACAACAGAAGAAAATCACTTCAAGGCAACGGTAGAGCAACTGGAAGCAGCACGGACAGACAAGACCAAGGTTGTCTTGCTGAATTCGCCATCCAATCCAACAGGAATGATCTACAGTAAAGAAGAACTCGAAGCAATCGGAAATTGGGCTGTTGAACATGACATCTTGATTTTGGCAGACGATATCTATGGTCGATTGGTTTATAATGGCAATACCTTTACGCCCATTTCTAGCTTATCAGAAGCGATTCGCAAGCAAACTATCGTGATTAACGGAGTTTCCAAAACTTACGCTATGACCGGTTGGCGGGTTGGTTTTGCAGTGGGTGATCCAGAGATTATTGGAGCCATGGCCAAGGTGATCAGCCAAACAACTTCCAACTTAACAACCGTTTCCCAATATGCTGCAATCGAAGCCCTCACAGGAGATCAATCTTCTATTGAGATCATGCGTCAAGCTTTTGAAGAGCGCTTGAATACTATTTATCCTTTGTTGAATGAAGTACCTGGTTTTGAAGCCATCAAACCTCAAGGAGCCTTCTATCTCTTCCCAAATGTGAAGAAGGCCATGGAAATGAAGGGTTATACGGATGTGACGGAATTTACCACAGCAATTTTAGAAGAAGCAGAGGTTGCTTTAGTAACGGGAGCTGGCTTTGGTGCCCCTGAAAATGTTCGCTTGTCTTATGCGACAGATTTGGATACCCTTAAAGAAGCTGTTCGCCGACTCAAGGCCTTTATGGAAAAATAAAATTACAAGATCCTTAGTAATGAGCTGAGGATCTTTTTCTTTTAAAAAAAATCTTGTTTTCACAGGTAGAATCTAGCACTGAAAGCCTTTTTATGATACAATTAAGAAGATAATGTCTTCGGACAAGTTTAACGAGAAAAGGAAGATGAATGATGACAAAACGGATTACTATCATCGAAGTAAAAGACTATGTTGGTCAAGAAGTGACCATCGGTGCTTGGGTGGCCAACAAATCAGGTAAAGGAAAAATTGCTTTCTTGCAATTGCGTGACGGGACTGCCTTTTTCCAAGGTGTGGCTTTTAAACCAAACTTTATCGAAAAATTCGGCGAAGAAGTGGGGCTTGAAAAATTTGATACCATCAAACGCTTGAGCCAAGAAACATCAGTGTTTGTAACTGGTATTGTCAAAGAAGACGAGCGTTCTAAATTTGGTTACGAATTGGATATTACAGACATCGAAGTGATCGGTGAATCTCAAGATTACCCAATCACTCCTAAAGAACACGGGACAGACTTCTTGATGGACAACCGTCACTTGTGGTTGCGTTCACGCAAACAAGTTGCCGTTATGCAAATCCGTAATGCTATCATCTATGCAACTTATGAGTTCTTTGATAAGAATGGCTTCATGAAGTTTGATAGCCCCATTCTTTCAGGAAATGCGGCGGAAGATTCAACTGAATTGTTTGAAACAGACTATTTCGGAACACCAGCCTACTTGAGCCAATCCGGTCAGCTTTATCTGGAAGCTGGTGCTATGGCTCTTGGTCGCGTCTTTGACTTTGGTCCAGTATTCCGTGCTGAAAAATCTAAGACTCGTCGTCACTTGACTGAGTTCTGGATGATGGACGCTGAGTACTCTTACTTGACACACGATGAGTCACTTGACTTGCAAGAAGCTTATGTCAAAGCTTTGCTTCAAGGTGTTTTGGACCGTGCTCCTCAAGCTTTGGAAACCTTGGAACGTGATACAGAGCTCTTGAAACGCTACATTGCTGAACCATTCAAACGGATCACCTATGATGAAGCCATTGATCTCTTGCAAGAGCATGAAAATGATGAAGATGCGGATTATGAGCATTTGGAACATGGTGATGACTTCGGCTCACCACATGAAACTTGGATTTCAAACCACTTTGGTGTGCCAACATTTGTCATGAACTACCCAGCAGCTATCAAGGCCTTCTACATGAAACCAGTTCCTGGAAATCCAGAGCGCGTGCTTTGTGCAGACTTGCTTGCTCCAGAAGGCTATGGAGAAATCATCGGTGGCTCTATGCGTGAGGAAGACTACGATGCCCTTGTTGCAAAAATGGATGAACTTGGCATGGATCGTACAGAGTATGAATTCTACCTTGACCTTCGTAAATACGGTACAGTTCCACACGGTGGATTTGGTATTGGGATTGAGCGTATGGTAACCTTCGCAGCTGGTACAAAACACATCCGTGAAGCTATTCCATTCCCACGTATGTTGCACCGTATTAAACCTTAATAGACGTAAAAACGCCATTAGGCGTTTTTCACTTTTATCTGCTTCAAAAAACTATGAAAGGAATTTCAATGCTGAAAATAGACATCATTGATGGGAAAGAATACGAAGAAGGCCAAGGATCTTTGATTGCGGATCTGGACCATTCCATTCAACAGATGCTCAAGACATCCTATCCGGAAAGTCAAATGGATGATTTTATCACGTATAAAAATTTGAGCCAATATTGTATGGATTATCTAGGTCAGATTATTGAGCGTGCCAATGATAAAAACGAAGCCATTAAACAGCAGGTGACAGGTGTCATGCCCGAAAGCGAGCGCCCCTTTAACGTTGAAGACCGCTTGACAGCCAGCTATACCTTCGGTCAGCGGGTGGCGGATTCTGTTGCGCGCTTCGGTGGTTCTTGGACCTTTATTATTAGCTTCATCATGATGATGGCTATCTGGATGTTGATCAATGTCTTGCATCCCTTTGGCTGGAATTTTGACCCTTATCCTTTCATCTTGCTCAATCTAGTACTTTCTACGATTGCGGCGATTCAAGCTCCTTTGATCATGATGAGCCAAAACAGGGCGGCAGATTACGATCGCTTGCAAGCACGAAATGACTTTAACGTCAATATGGAATCTGAACGGGAAATTCGCTTGTTGCATACGAAGATTGACCATATGGTGCAACAAGACCAGACGGATTTACTGGAAATTCAAAAGTTGCAAACCGAATTGTTGGTGTCCTTGTCTAATCAAGTGGCCCAGCTGCGTCAAGAAATGGATCAAGAAAAAATGAAGGAGGTGGAGAAGATGTAGGCAAATCTAAGTAAGTCTTTTAGAAACACTTATATAATCTATTGAAAGAGGAAAAACAATGTTTAAAAGAACTTACAAACGCAATATTTCACTCCTAGCAGGTCTGGAATTTACATCTTATTTTGGAATCACCAGTTTTTGGATTCTCTTTTTTATTCAAAATGGTCTTTCTTTGCTTCAGATTGGTTTATTAGAGAGTATCTTTCATGGGACGAGTCTCTTGTGTGAGATCCCATCGGGAATGCTAGCCGATCGCTTTAGCTACAAGACCAATCTCTACTTGGCTCGCTTGTCCAGTATTGGATCTTCGATCTTGATTTTATTTGGTCAGGGGAATTTTTGGATCTATGCCATTGCCATGATGGTCAATGCTTGGTCTTATAATTTTGACTCGGGGACCAGTACAGCTTTCTTATTTGATTCAGCAGTAGAAGCGGGCCAAAAGGACCGTTATCTTCAGATTTCTAGCTTTTTGTCTGGGGTGGCCGAAGTCACCCGAACGTTAGGTACAGTGGTGGCAGGCTTCTTGATTCACGGAGCATTGGCTTGGACCTATTATATTGCTATCGGGCTATCCTTGATTTCCATTCTTTTGATCTTTCTAATGAAAGAGCCAGAGAGCAAGAGTGATGAAAGAAGTCACTTGACCTTAAAGCGGATATTGGAGGTAGTGAAACAAGAATGGCAGGAAAAACCAGTCTTGTTTTACTGGATGCTCACCTATCAGTTGGTAGGGACCATCATGTGTATGTTTTATTTTTACTACCAACAGAAAATTAGTGACTTAACTAGTTGGCAAGTTTCGCTTATCATGTTGATTGGTAGTGGATTCAATCTCCTAGCGGTTTATTTGGCCAGTCAAATCGGGAAAAAATGGAATAGTAATCAAGTCTTTCCGATTCTGGTTGCACTGACTGGGTTGGCCTTGTTTTTGGTAGGTTTGAAGACTCCATTCGCCTATTTGAGTGTCTATCTCTTGACCAATGCCCTTTATGCAGTTTATCAACCCATCTACTACAATGATTTACAAGCTTATCTGCCTTCCAGTGTGCGAGCAACCATGCTGAGTATCAATTCGATGATGTTTAGTCTATCTATGATTGTCATCTTCCCTTTGACTGGTTGGTTGATCGATACTTGTGGATTTGTAGCAGTCTTTCTTGTGCTAGGCCTTATAACATTCCTATCTTTCCCTCTCTTACTGATTGGTTTAGGGAGAATGGGCAAGACCTTAAGCGAGGTGACAAAGACTGAATAAAACTTATAGGGTTCTTGAGTCTAACAAGATTTAAATAGCAGAAAAACTGAACAATCCTTCTATGCTATGTAGGAATAGTAAGATTGAAGACAAAGTCATCTTAGAAACTTTCCTTAGGCGAGGACGGACGTCAGCGAACTTCTATGAAGTTCCATGACTAATTATTGAGCCTAAGGTCTCAATAATTCCGAGTGCTAGAAACAATAGTGTTTCTAGCACTTTTCTCACAGCGGAAAGTTTCAGTAGATGATTGAATAGCTCTAACAAATAAAATTATTTTATCTTTATAGAAGTTAATTAATTTGTATAAAAGAGCAGTTTGTCTACGTTCTCATACTCTCTGCTTGGCAGGGAGAGTTTTTTTGTCAGTTATAATTGTGGTAAAATAGGTATATCCTATTTAAAAAGAATCGAGTTGTATGAAATCATTATTAAAGTATTTTAAGGGCTATCTATGGGAAACTTTTCTAGGGCCCGTTTTTAAACTCTTAGAAGCTATTTTTGAATTGTGTGTCCCCTTAATCATCGCCCACTTAGTCGATCAGGTCATTCCAAAAAAGGAAACGAGCGCAGTGGTGATGACGGTCGGTGTTTTGTTTTTATTTGCGAGCTTTGGTGTCGTCGTAGCTATTACGGCCCAGTATTTTTCTTCTAAAGCAGCTGTCGGCTTTACCCGAGAGATGACCAAGGATTTGTATGATAAGATCTTATCACTTCCAAAGGACAAGCGAGATAGGATCGGGACTTCTAGTTTGGTAACCCGTCTCACTTCTGATACCTATCAAATCCAGGTTGGGATCAATCTCTTCTTGCGGCTTTTTTTGAGGGCACCGATTATTGTCTTTGGAGCTATCATCATGGCCTTCACCATCAGTCCTAAATTAACCCTTTGGTTCTTGGGGATGGTAGCGATTTTAACCCTGATTATTGTGATCATGTCACGGCTTGTCAATCCGCTCTTTGCTAAGATTCGGAAAATCACAGACCGGATGGTTACGGTGACGCGTCAGCAATTTCAAGGGATGCGGGTGATTCGAGCCTTTGGACAAGATGCTAGTGAATTAGAGGATTTTAGAGAGGTCAATCAGGGCTACAAGATCTGGCAAATTCGCGCTGGTATCTGGTCTAGTTTGGTGAGCCCCTTGACCTTCCTTGTGGTCAATACGACCTTGGTTTGTGTCATTTGGCAAGGACAATTGAATATCTCTGCTGGTCTTTTAACCCAAGGGATGTTGGTCGCTTTGGTCAATTATTTATTACAAATTTTAACAGAATTGATCAAGCTGGCTATGCTGGTCACGTCTTTAAATGTCAGCTATATTTCAGCCAAGCGTGTGCAAGAGATTTTCGATTTGAAGGAAGAAGACCTCTTAGAAGCTTTGTCAGTAGAAACTGCAACAGAGCAAGAAGCAATCAGCGCAGAGAAAGTTTCTTTCACTTATCCAACGGCTTCAAGCCCAGCTCTAGAAAATATTTCCTTTGATCTGGATCATGGACAGATGTTGGGAATTATCGGTGGTACAGGATCTGGGAAGTCTACTCTGGTTCAGTTATTGAGTCATTTGTATGCCGTGAGTCAGGGAAAATTAGCCCTCTATCATCAAGGTCGCTCTCCTCAAACCCTCAAGGAGTGGCGGGAGTGGGTAGCTGTTGTCCCACAGAAGGCAGAGCTCTTTAGAGGGACTATCCGCTCGAATCTCTTACTAGGGATGGAAGAAAATCTATCGGATGAAGATTTGTGGTGGGCCCTAGAAACAGCTCAGGCGGCTGATTTTGTCCGTGAAAAAGAAGGACAACTCGATGAGCCAGTGGAAGCCTTTGGTCGAAATTTCTCAGGTGGCCAACGTCAGCGGTTGACCATTGCGCGTGCCCTTTTGAAGAAGGCTCCTTTCTTGATTCTGGATGATTCAACTTCTGCCTTGGATTATTTGACGGAAGCACGTCTCTTAAAATCGATAAAAGAAGAATTGAGTGATACGAGTTTGATCTTAGTATCTCAACGAACCAATAGTCTCAAGTCTGCTGATCAGATTTTAGTCTTGAACAAGGGACATCAAGTAGGACTGGGAAATCACGATTTCCTTTTGTCTACCAATGAGATTTATCAAGAAATTCATTATTCACAACACGGGAGGGAGGAAGCATGAGTCAAAAACGTTCTAGTTATGTAAAACGTCTGTTTAGAGATTTTGCTCACCATCCCGGGCTCCTGATTCTAGCTAGTCTCGGAACCATCGCTCAAGTGGCCTTAACAGTCTGGTTACCGATCCTGATTGGACATGCGGTTGACTTGGTCATTAATCCTCAAGGGATGAAAGTCTTAAGGCCTGTTTTGATCCAAATGGTTCTGGTCATTGTGGCCAATACCTTGATCCAATGGATCAATCCCTTGTTATACAATCAATTGGTCTATCGTTTTAGCCAAAGCCTAAGAGCAGAAGTGATGGAAAAAGTACACCGCTTGCCCTTGTCTTATCTAGATAAACAAGGGAGCGGGGACTTCGTCAGTCGCCTCACGACCGATGTAGAGCAACTCAATAGTGGTCTTCTGATGGTCTTTAACCAGTTCTTTGTTGGCCTCTTAACCATTCTTGTCACTATCGTGACGATGGCGGAATTGGATTTCTTTATGATGGTGGCGGTTCTGGTCTTGACCCCTTTATCTCTCTTGATTGCTCGTTTTATTGCCAAGCGTTCTTATACGCTTTTCCAAAAGCAGACCAAGGCGCGTGGTCTTCAAACCCAGTTGATCGAAGAGTCTTTGACCCAGGAAAGTTTGATCCAGTCCTTTAATGCTCAGGATCAATTCCGTAAGGCTTTTAAAGGGACGAATGAAAGCTATGCCAATTATTCCCAATCCGCTGTCTTTTATTCCTCAACTGTCAACCCTGCCACTCGCTTTGTGAATGCCTTGATTTATGCAGTAGTGGCTGGATTTGGTGCGGTGCGTATTATTTCGGGATCTCACTTTACTGTTGGTCAATTGGTGACCTTCCTCAATTATGTCAACCAATACACCAAGCCCTTTAATGATATCTCCTCTGTATTGTCAGAACTCCAAAGTGCCCTTGCCTGCGCAGAGCGTTTATATAGCGTTTTGGATCAAGCTGAGGTCGAAGAGACAGGGCAACGGGTTCTGGAAAGTCAGAATGTCAAAGGTGCGATTGGTTTTGAACACGTCACATTTGGCTATGATTTGGGGCGGACTTTGATCAAAGATCTAACCATTCAGGTTCCAGCCGGCAGTAAGGTTGCCATTGTAGGACCTACAGGAGCTGGAAAGTCGACCTTGATTAATCTGCTCATGCGTTTCTACCCTGTTAACTCTGGAGAGATCACGATTGATGGGGTGCCAATTACGGACTACACCCGTGCTTCTTACCGCCAACAGTTTGGTATGGTTTTGCAAGAAACCTGGCTCAAGGTCGGGACCATTCATGAAAATATCGCCTTTTCTCGTCCAGATGCAACTAGAGAAGAAGTCATCGAAGCAGCCAAAGCAGCCAATGCAGATTTCTTTATCCGGCAGTTGCCACAAGGGTACGATACCTATCTTTCAGATGCTGGAGAGTCTTTGTCTCAAGGACAACGCCAACTCTTAACGATTGCGCGGGTTTTCCTTTCAGTTCCTAAGATTTTGATCCTGGATGAGGCGACATCCTCCATCGATACTCGGACTGAGGTCTTGATTCAAGATGCCTTTAATCAGCTCATGAAGGGACGGACTAGCTTTATCATTGCTCACCGCTTGTCGACCATTCAAAATGCCGATATAATCCTTGTCATGGTGGATGGCGATATTGTTGAGAATGGCACTCATGAAGAGCTAATGGAAGCGCAAGGTGTTTACTACAAGATGCAGACAGCTCAGCAACAGATTAGTTAGAATGTAGACAAACTATTTTTAAAGTAAATAAGTAAAGTGATTCTGTAAAGAAATAAATATCTACCTAATTTGTATAACGAATTAAGAGAACATTAAAACTTTCCGCCGTGAGAAAAGTGCCTGAAACAATTTAGTTTCAGGCATTCGGGAGTTTTGAAACTTTAGGTTCAAAACTAAGTCATGGAACTTCGTAGAAGTTCGCTGACGTCCGTACTCACCTAAGGAAAGTTTTTAATATGTCTTTATCTTCAATCTAAGCATTTTCAAATCTGAAAATGCTTTTTTAGACTAAAAAAACATCTAGCAAAATTGCTAGATGCTTCAGAAACCACTCGTTATTTTATCATTTTAAACGTTTAGAACCTTATCCAAGAATTCTTTCAAACGTGGGTGTTGTGGGTTGTCGAAGATTTGGTCTGGTTTGCCATCTTCGAGGAATTCACCGTCTGCGGTGAAGATGACGCGGTTGGCTACTTGGCGGGCAAATCCCATCTCGTGGGTAACGATGATCATGGTCATGCCTTGCTCTGCTAACTCTTTCATAACGTTCAATACATCTCCAACCATCTCAGGGTCAAGGGCAGAAGTAGGTTCGTCAAAGAGCATAATATCTGGATTCATGGCAAGTCCACGTGCGATAGCCACACGTTGTTTTTGACCACCGGAAAGGCTGTTTGGATTGGCATCGGCTTTATCTGCGAGTCCAACTTTTTCCAACAATTCCATACCGACTTTTTGAGCTTCTTCACGGGTCATCAGTTTGTGCTCTACTGGCGCAAACATGATGTTTTCAAGGACGCTCATGTGAGGGAAGAGGTTGAAGTGTTGGAAAACCATCCCGATATTTTCACGGACCAAATCAACATTGGTTTTTGGATCGGTTAGATCATATCCATTAACTGTAATTTGACCTTTTGTAACTTCTTCGAGGAGATTGAGACTACGAAGGAAGGTCGATTTACCAGAGCCGGACGGTCCGATAATGCAGACCACATCCCCTTCGTAGAATTTTGTTGAGATTCCTTTTAAGACCTCATTTTCACCATAGTATTTGTGGAGGTCATGGACATCAATTTTTAATTTAGCCATTAGTTAACCTTCTTTTCTAATTTTTTTGCAAATCGTGTTAGCAAGGTGATAATCACGAGGTAGAAGACGGCAAGGATCGCATACATCTTGAAACTTTGGTAGTTTCGAGCGATAATGATCTTACCAGTTTGGAAGAGTTCTACCAATCCGATTGCAGACACAATAGTTGTATCTTTTAGGGCAATGACGAATTGGTTAACAAAGTTTGGAAGCATGAGTTTGGTTGCTTGTGGCAAGATGATCTTGCGCATGGTCTTTCCATAAGAGATCCCAAGGCTTCGGCTGGCTTCCATCTGTCCAATCGGTACAGCTTGGATCCCCCCACGGACAATTTCTGCGATATAAGCAGCAGCATTGAGAGAGAGGGCAATGGTACCTGCGACAAAGTCGTTGATTGGGGATTGGTGACCTGTGATCGATTCAATCAAGTTTGGAATTCCCCAGAAGATGAAGGCGGCGAGGATCATGAGTGGGATCCCACGAATGACATCGACAAAGATTTCAGCTGTCCAGCGGAGCCACTTATAAGGGCTAACACTAAACATCCCAAAGATAACACCGATCACCATAGCAATGGCGAAAGAGAGAAGGGCAAGGGCAAGAGTGACACCCAAACCACTTAACAATTGTTTGTAGTTGTTTTGGAGCAAGCCCCAGATCGTTGTTTCATCTGCTGTTGTACTTGAAGTACTTGATTTGCTATCTGCTTTAAGGTATTTATCGAGAATCTTTTGGTATTGACCGCTTTTCTTCAAGTTTGCAAGACCGTTATTGAACATTTCGATCAATTCAGGATTTTCACCCTTCTTAACGGCAAATGCTAGTTGACCACTTGGAGTTCCTTCGATAGGTGTTTTGAATTTACGTCCTTGTTTAATAGCGTATTTGATAACAGGTTCGTCATCCATGATCGCAGCGACAGAACCAGAATTCAAACTGTCATACATAGAAGCCCCGTCAGAGAAAGTTTTGATCTTGTAGCCATATTTATTTTTATTCTTTTCAAGGAAGGTCTGCGATGCAGTTCCGTTTTTAACACCGACCGTCTTTCCTTTTAGGTCATCGTAAGAATCAATCTTGCTATCCTTTTGGACTGCAAGAATAGAGTTAGCAGTATAATATGGTTCAGAAAAATCAAATGTTTCTTTCCGAGCATCGGTCACGGTCATCCCTGCGATCATTCCTTGCGCATGACCAGATTGGACATCACTTACCGCAGCATCAAATCCAGGATTATTAATCTCGATGGTAAATCCTTGGTCTTTGGCAATAGCTTTGATCAAGTCCATATCGATTCCTGTGTATTTGTTTTTTCCATTTTGGAAGACAAATGGTGCAAAAGATGAGTCACTTGAAATTACATATTTTGATTTTTTAGGAGTTGCTTTTTGACCAGCAGGAGTAGTGGTTTCTGGAACGGCACTGTTACTTGATGATTGGCTTTCACCTGTCCATTTCTTGATGATCTCATCAAGTGTTCCATCAGCTTTCATTTTAGCGAGGGCCTTGTTAAATTCAGTGATCAACTTTTCATGCTTACCGCCTTTTTTTACACCAAAGGCAAAGCCACCGACTGCTTCCCCGTCCATATTGATAGCTAGGTCCTGACCCTTTTGGATGGCGTATTGAATAACAGGTTGGTCATCCATGACTGCATCGACCGCACCAGCTGATAAACTGTTGTACATGAGATCACCAGTATCAAAGGTCTTGATCTTGTAGCCGTACTTGTCCTTGTTTTTATCGAGGAAGCGTTGGGCTGCAGTTCCGTTTTTAACACCGACTGTCTTCCCTTTTAATTGGCTGTACTTCGTGATTTTATCGGCTTTCGTAGTTGCTATGACAACTTTTGTATCGTAGTAAGTATCAGACATGGTGAAGACTTTTTCACGTTCTGTTGTTTTGGTCATTCCGGCCATGATGGCATCCGCTTGACCAGCTTGAACTGCGTTGACCGCTGCATCAAATCCTGGGAAGGATTTGTCCAAATCCCAGCCATTGATTTCAGCGACCTTGTCCAAGATCTCTACGTCAATTCCTTTATAGGTTTGATCTGAATCCTTAAATTCAAATGGTGCATATGCTGTGTCGAAAACGACCTTGATCGTTTCAGCATGAGCATGACCAGCGAATGCAACGAATGGAAATAAGAAAAGCAAACATGCTAGTAATTTTTTCTTCATTTCGTTCTCCTTTATATCTAATCCACTGTCTCGAGAAGAGCAATGGAAGGGATACCCTAAGAGGGCTTTAAAAAAACAAAGAATTCATACTGAAAAGAAGTATGAATTTCATCATTTATTTTTTACAAGACCTATTATATCATAAATCAATCTTAAAAACAAGAATTTTCACTAGTTCATGTTAGATTATCTGACATGAATCTGTGTTGCAGCTCCGGATTTTCTTTGTTACAATGGACCTATTAGATCAAGGAGGTTGCGATGAAGAAAGGAAAGATCATTCAGGATATAAAAACAAACACATCTATGCCAGTTCTTATTTCTACACTATTCTATATATTATTAGCCTCCCTCTTCATAGAAGGAGGACTTTGGATTGGGAGTGAACTTGTGGGACCATTTTCCTTAGTGATAGGTTTTCTGGCGGAGTTCTTTTCACCAGGAAATGGGACAGCAAGTATTCAAGAATTTTTCTACCATTATCTTCTCTATTATGAGCTTTTCAGTTTTGTAATCATATTATTTCTCTTTATTTTTTGGGTGAAGGTCATAGAGAAGAATGCTTTATCAAGCTTAGGCTTTGTAAAAAGAAATTGGCTCAAGTATCTAGTCTGGGGGATCATGATTTCACTTGTTCAAATGGGAGTGATCGCGCTTGTCTACCAAGTAAGTGGCATCGGGTCTTTTGTGTTAAATGAGCTCAGTTTAGAGCCCTTGCTTTTTATCCTAGGATTATTTCCATTTTGGCTCCTCCAAGGAGGGACGGAGGAAGTAGCGACGCGAGGGTGGCTTCTGACTCGGATTGCTGCAAGAACTAATCTGCCTTTAGCGATCGCGATTTCTAGTAGTCTCTTTGGCATTCTGCATATGGGAAATGCAGGAGTGACCTTCTTATCCGTTCTGAATATCATCCTCGATGGAGTGCTGGCTGGTCTGCTTTTTATCTATACGGATAGTATCTGGCTAGTGGTCGCCCAACACGGCACTTGGAACTATGTACAAGGAAATCTCCTTGGTTTTCAAGTCAGTGGCACAGGCGCAGATGCCTCGATTTTTAGCTTTAGCATGGGATATGGTCCTGATTGGTTGACCGGAGGGGCATTTGGAGCAGAAGGATCAATCATCACCACCCTAGTTCTTATTGTATCCCTAGTGATTGTCTATCGCTTAGGTGAGAGGAAAGAAAAGTTTGATGACTAACCTCTGTGTAATGTCTGAAAGTCATATATGAAAAAGACAAACACCAAAAATGACGTTTGTCTGCATTCTGAGTCGAACACATATTGATGAGTTCGGCTTTTTCTATATAATAATGGGAATGATTAGCTTGACTTGTGCACCATTATGAGTATTTTCTAAATGCATAGTTCCATTATGAAGTTTCATGACGCGTTTCACGAAAGATAAACCAAGTCCAAAGTGACTTTCTTGAGAGGGTGTTCTTGCTTGGTCCTCTTTATAGAAAAGATTTCCAGCATGTTGTAATACATTTTTTGAAAAAGTAGATTGATTATTCCATATGGTTAGAACTAATCGATTTTTTTCTTGTGACATTGTTAGCTGGATCTTTGCATCATTATCTTTTTGATGTTGTATTGCATTATTAATAATATTTGTGATTGCTCGAAAAAATAAATTGGAATGAATGGCAATTTGTGTTGATGGAGTTACTGTATTTGAAAAAACAAATTGTGTATTTCTCGGGAGTAAAGGAGTGATCTGTTCCTTCAATTGATGAGTTACTTGTTGAATTGATATGTTTTCAAGTTGAATATCATGGTCATAAAAAGTTTTGGAGTATTGGATGAAGTGGTTAAAATAATCATTTAATTGAATACTTGCTTGCTCCAGATCTTTTAGACATTCCATTGTTTGAGGTGTTTGCTCGGTGGATTGTAAGAATTCGGCATTTCCTCTGATGACAGTTAGAGGGCTACGAAGATCATGTGCAGCGCTAGATACTTGAAACATGAGTTCTTTTTTTTGATCTTTTTCATTTTGAATTCTATTTTTTATTTCAGATTGCATTTTTTCGATCAGATCGTTTGTTTCAATGAATTCTTTAATCTGCAAATGGTGATGTTCATTTTTTGTGAAATATAGACCACTATGATAAACCATGTTCATTTCTGTTTGAATCTTGGTTAACAACCGTCTAATATTTATTACAATGATAAAAATTAAAATGATGCAAAGATAAATCCAAGAACTGACGCTAAAAAATAAAGCAAAGTGATTGGCATTTTTCTCATTAATTCCAGACACAGAAGATAGAAGAGCTGGAACTATGTAAAAAAGTATCAGACATAGAAGAAATTGCCAAATGATTTTAAGGTAGGTACGCTTAATGAGTTGCTTGATTGTCAATTCTTTTTCCATTTGTATCCTCCTCCCCATACTGTTTTGATTGGATCAATTTGATGAATCTTAAATTTTTGTCTGATTTGATAGATGTATTCAGTAATGGATCGTAGTTGTGCATCAGAGTCTACAGGATAGAGGTAATTGTAAAGTTCTTCTATGCTAAATATTCGGTTCTCATTTTTGGCTAAAAGATAAAGTAAATCAAACTCTCGCTTAGTTAGTGATATTCTCTTTGATTGATAATAAACTTCTTGACGATCTCGATAAAAAGTAATATCTGAATTCATTTCTTCTTTAGAGGCAGGGTGAGATCTTTCTTCTCTCCGAAGATGCATTTGAATTCTTGCAATCAATTCTTTAATGCTGAATGGTTTTGTAATGTAATCATCGGCTCCGGCTTGTATTCCTTTTAGTAAATCTTCTTCAAAATCTTTAGCGGTTAGAAATAAGATTGGAGTAGCAATTTGTGGACGAATGGAACGACAAATTTCTAAACCAGAAATAGGCATCATGACGTCAAGTAAAATTAGATCAAATCCAGTAAAGTCACAGATATTGATCTCCTCTATATTTTTACGAGTTTCCACGTGAAAGTTGTTTGCTTCTAATGAATTCCCTATTAATCGTAAGATTTTTTCATCATCGTCAATGGCTAAAATTTTATACTTCATAGTTCCTCCAATTATATGAGCATATTATAGCAAATATAGAATGTAATTTGTTGAAAATAAAAAAAATAATTATTCTGAGAATTTCCTGATTTTCTCCTGTTATACTTGCTCCAAGTGAAGGTGGAATTTCACTAAAAGTCAGAAGGGAAAAAGAATGAATGATAACAATTCAAAAGCTACATAAGGAATATAATAATAAAATTGTCCTTCAAAACGTGTCTTTCAAAGCTAAGAAAGGTGAGATTACTGGATTGATTGGACCGAATGGATCTGGAAAATCAACTTTAATCAGAATTTTACTTGGCTTAGAAAATAGTCAAATGGGAATGGCATTGATCGATGGAAAAAAATACTCTCAATTGGGAGATAATCCTTTTTGTATTGTTGGATCGTTCCTTGACAGTTGCCAACCTTACCCAACCAGAACAGGATTTCAGCATCTTCGGTGGATTGGGTTGGCTTGTGGGGTTGATAGAAATAGGTGCAAGGAATGTTTAGAGTTGGTGGGGTTAAGTGAAGCTAAAAATAAAAAGGTAAAAGACTATTCATTAGGAATGAAGCAACGTCTTGGGTTAGCAACAGCCTTATTAGCAAATCCTGACATTTTAATTTTAGATGAACCAATCAATGGACTAGATCCAGAAGGAATTCGCTGGGTACGTAATTTTTTACAATCTTTTGTCAATGAAGGTAAAACTGTATTAATGACAAGTCATTATATGAGTGAGTTAGAATTAACTGTAGATCATTTGGTTGGTATTTCTAATGGCAAAATTGTTATTGATGCTCCTACAAAAGATATTTTGAAACAGTTTGGCTCTTTTGAGGAAGCATATTTTAAAGCACTCGAAGGGAAAGAAGGTGAATAATTTGTTGAAGCGTTCCTTTTTTAGTGACCTATATAAATATAGTAGTTTACCTGCTTTTAAAGTTACTTTTTTTCTTATTTTGGGAGTCAGCATATTTTTTTCAATTCAAAATATCCAGGTGATAAATGCCTTAGTAGAAGGAAATGGACAAGCGGTTAACCTTGATCCATCTATGTTATCATCGAATCCAGTGCATACAGTCAGGGATGCTCTCTTATCTTCACCCTACCAAGCAAGTGTTATTTTCTTGCCAATTCTTGTTTCACTTGTTTATTCAACCCATTATCAATTTGGTGATGATTATTTTAGCCAGTTATTGATTCCAAACTGGAAAGTTCGTCTTACTGGGTTTATTGCAAGTTCGGTTGTTTTATCGATACTTTCTACTTTAGTATTATCTATAGTAAATGCTATTATCTTACTCATTTTTCTAGATTCAACTTTAAAGAATTATTTAGAATTTACATTGTTCTTAGATGTCACGGTAAGAGTTATGATATTTGCAATCGTTCTTACTTTATTAGCTTTACTTTTCGTAATAGTAACGAAAAAATCAATGACTTCATTAATTGCAGACGTTTTGTTATTGGTAATCACTTTATCAGGTATTCTAAGAGGAATTTCTTCTAAAATAGAAAATCTCTTGCCTTTGATTGGAGCAAAGTCATTTGCTTTTGGCCGAATTGAAGGGATTCAAACGAGCCAATTATATGGATTTACACTTTTAGTAGTAGAAGGAATCTTGTTCTTGGTATTCATAATGCTTGTAGAAATGATTCGAATGAGGAGGAAGAATGGCAAGAATATTTTTTAGTCTTATCGTCAAAAAATATAGTTTAAAACCCGTAAAGTACCAGATAGCTATACAGTCACTTTTGATAGGTTTTGTGTGTCTCTTAGGTGTTTTACCAGTTTCAATCAATGATACTGTTGTACAATTATCTATAAAGCAAGCTCTTGTTTTTGCGTCAATGCTCTCTGTTGGTATTGGGTGTGTTAATGCATTTGTTGAGTTACAATCACACGAAACAAAACTGGTTTATTTGGTAAGTGGAAAAAGGATCTTAAGTTCAATTCGGATCCTGTTCGTAGAATTATGTGATGTAGTACTCCAATCAACCTTAAATTTCATTGTACTACTTATATGGTTTCATTTTTTTAGTAGCGAAAATGGTGTCAGTTTAGAACTTTTCAGTTTCTATTTGATTGGCTCCATCCAATATTTTTTGATTTCTTACTTCTTAAGTTATTTTTTCAAAAGTCCAATGGGGAGTTTAGCTATTTTGCTGCTATTTCCTATTTTGGTACAACCTTTCATAGAAAGAGTAGTGGAACCAATGACTAGTTATCTATTTTACAATATTATTGCGGATACAATACTAGGGAGAGCTTCCTATTTGCAACTATGTGTTTATGCTATGGAATTGGTGTTTTCACTTGGAGCCACTCTTTACCTTTTGATAAGGAATCAAGAAGTTAAGTAGTAAATTGATTTCGTAAAAATGATACCGATGAGCAAACCTTGCTAATTTTGTATATCATGGACACTGAAGTTTATTACGTATTGCATTGTTTTAGAATAAAAGACAAGACTTTCGAAGTAATTGCGAGAGTCTTGTTTAGTTTTCACTCTAATGAGTGTCCAATTAATTATTTTGTAATATGTTGTTTTCCCTTTCATTCCTCATCTCAGAGAATTCTAGTGATTTATGGTAAAATAAGGTCTATATATGTGAGGACAAAGAGATGATTAATCGAGTAACTGATAACAAATTTAAACTAGTATCCAAATACCAACCGTCTGGGGATCAACCGCAGGCCATTGAACAGTTGGTGGATAACATCGAGGGTGGCGAGAAGGCGCAAATCCTGATGGGAGCGACTGGTACGGGGAAGACCTATACTATGAGCCAGGTTATTGCCCAAGTCAATAAACCGACCCTGGTTATCGCCCACAATAAAACGCTAGCGGGCCAGCTCTATGGAGAGTTCAAGGAATTCTTTCCAGAGAATGCGGTTGAGTACTTCGTCTCATACTATGATTACTACCAGCCAGAAGCCTATGTGCCATCGAGCGATACTTATATCGAAAAAGATAGCTCTGTCAATGATGAGATTGACAAGCTTCGTCACTCCGCAACATCAGCTTTGTTGGAGCGTAACGATGTGATTGTTGTGGCCTCTGTCTCTTGTATCTATGGTTTGGGTTCGCCTAAGGAATATGCCGATAGCGTGGTCAGCTTACGCCCGGGTCTGGAGATTTCTCGTGATAAACTGCTCAATGACCTGGTGGACATCCAGTTTGAGCGCAATGACATTGACTTTCAACGGGGGAAATTCCGTGTTCGTGGGGACGTGGTGGAGATTTTCCCAGCTTCGCGTGATGAACATGCCTTCCGGGTGGAGTTTTTCGGGGACGAGATTGAGCGGATTCGTGAGATTGAAGCTCTGACGGGACAAGTTCTGGGAGATGTGGACCACTTGGCTATTTTCCCAGCCACTCACTTCGTGACCAATGACGACCATATGGAAGTAGCTATTGCCAAGATTCAAGCGGAACTTGAAGAGCAGTTAAAGGTTTTTGAAAAAGAAGGCAAGCTCTTGGAAGCTCAGCGTCTAAAACAACGGACCGAGTATGATATTGAAATGCTGCGGGAGATGGGCTACACCAATGGGGTTGAAAACTACTCTCGTCACATGGATGGCCGGAGTGAAGGAGAGCCTCCTTACACCCTTCTTGACTTCTTCCCAGAAGATTTCCTCATTATGATCGATGAAAGTCACATGACCATGGGACAGATCAAGGGCATGTACAATGGAGACCGCTCGCGCAAGGAAATGCTAGTCAACTATGGTTTCCGTTTGCCGTCAGCCTTAGATAACCGGCCACTGCGTCGTGAGGAGTTTGAAAGCCATGTCCACCAGATTGTTTATGTATCTGCGACACCGGGTGATTATGAGATGGAACAAACGGATACTGTCATCGAGCAGATCATTCGTCCGACAGGTCTACTCGATCCTGAGGTGGAAGTGCGTCCGACCATGGGTCAAATGGACGATCTCTTGGGTGAAATCAATGTGCGTGTAGAACGGGGAGAGCGGACGTTTGTTACCACCCTGACCAAGAAGATGGCGGAAGACTTGACCGATTACTTCAAGGAAATGGGGGTCAAGGTCAAATACATGCACTCGGACATTAAGACCTTGGAGCGGACAGAAATCATCCGTGATTTGCGTTTGGGCGTTTTTGATGTCTTGGTCGGTATCAACCTCCTTCGTGAAGGGATTGACGTACCTGAAGTCAGTCTGGTTGCTATTCTCGATGCGGATAAGGAAGGCTTCCTCCGTAATGAACGTGGGCTTATCCAGACCATCGGTCGTGCTGCCCGTAATAGTGAGGGTCACGTCATCATGTATGCGGACACCATGACCCAGTCTATGCAAAAAGCCATTGATGAAACAGCTCGCCGTCGGAAAATCCAGATGGCTTATAATGAAGAACATGGCATTGTTCCACAAACCATCAAGAAGGAAATCCGTGACCTGATCTCTGTTACCAAGGCGGTGGCCAAGGAAGAGGACAAGGAAGTGGATATTACCAGTCTCAACCGCCAAGAGCGCAAGGAACTAGTCAAGAAACTGCAAGGTCAAATGCAAGAAGCAGTCGAAGTGCTTGATTTCGAGCTGGCAGCGCAAATCCGCGATAGGATGTTGGAAGTCAAGGCTTTGGATTAAGCGGAGGGGAAGTATGAAAATTTTAGTCATCAATGGACACCCGGATAAGGAAAGTTACTGTCAGGCTATTTTTCAAACCATTGTCGAAACTATTGACTCAAATCGCCACGAGCTCCAAGTGATCAGTCTCAATGAAGAGGACTTTGATCCGGTCCTTCGCTATGGTTACCGAAAGCGGATGGAGGAAGATTCCTTTATCCTTCGTTCTCAAGAATGGATCCAGTGGGCGGACCACCTGATCTTTGTCTATCCCATCTGGTGGAGCAGTATGCCGAGCCTCATGAAAGGTTGGATTGATCGGGTCTTCACACCTGGGATTGCTTACTCGGCTAATGATCAGGGCAGCTTTATCTGGAATTACCTCAGAGGCAAGCAATTCAAGAAGTTGCTCAAAGGGAAAACAGCTAGTATATATGCGACCTCCATGGCGCCTACTTGGTGGTACAAGATCTTTTCAGGTCCTCTCAACATTCCGGATAGTTATGGTATCTCTGTTTTGAAGAATGCCGTCTTGAACCACTGTGGGATCAAAACCAAGCGCGTCTGTATCTTGGGAGAAGTCGGCCGGGATGTGAACACCGCTAGCATGCGGGAACACCATCTCCAAAAGGTAGCAGCAGAAATGAAAAAACTCTGAGTAAATCCTTAACGTTAGGAAATGAGGTTAATGAAGCAGAAGAAAAATACTGTAAAGAAGGTCAACCATCAAAATAAAATAAAGAGTAAAAGAAGCTGGTTAGTTCGCTTAAACCTGTGGCTTGAAAAGCATTCAGGTATTGGTATGCTTTTGGATTTTATCATGTTTTTGTCAATGGGAGCTACCCTAGGTGTCTTTCTTTTTGACAATCATCTAATCCCAAGGACTTACCGTGATTTTAATTATCTATTTCCCTTATTTATGAATCTATATTTATTGCTGAATGGATTATATTTTAATGTCTTTCGAGTGCAGAAAGAAGACCGAGCTTCCATTGAATTTTTCGCAACCGTCTTTTTGTACGTGAATGCAATTACGTCTGTTGTGCATATTGGGTTTGGGATCAAAGGACGACGTATGGGAGATTATATTCCAGCACTTTACACCTTGAATCTGAAATACATCTGGTTTCCTATCGTGACCTATGCGATCTTCTTCATTCTAGCGGCCTTGATCTTATTCATAATAAAATTGAGGAAAAATAAGAGAAATAAGGTCGGAAAATTCGATAAAAAAGAAGACCATTGTCTTTGAGAGAGGCTTTCTTTTGGATATTTTTGATGAATACCATGAGTTGGTGAATCCCTTTGTGATGAATAAGGAGATAAAGAAAAAAGTTTATTTTGATGAATGAATTACATGATAGAAAGGAAATATATGTCACGTACAACGCCTACTATACTGTGCAATCTTTGCATGGTCGAAGATCTTGAAAATGGGAAAGTAGTCCTCCAATACCGCTCACCTGAAAAGACTCACTGGGCTGGCTATGCTTTTCCAGGTGGCCATATCGAAGAAGGAGAAAGCCTTGTAGAATCCGTCATTCGTGAAATCTACGAAGAGACAGGACTTACAATTACAAATCCAAAACTGGTCGCAGTCAAAGACTGGCCACAAGATGAGGGCGGCCGCTACATCGTCTTTTGCTACAAAGCGACAGAATTTACAGGCCAGCTAAGATCGTCTGAAGAAGGAGAAGTTTATTGGGTTGAGAAGGATCAATTAGAAAAGTTGGATTTATCCTACGATATGCTTCCTCTGCTGGAAGTGATGGAAGACCCAGATTTGTCCGAGTACTATTATCGTAAACGAACAGACGATGATTGGGAAAAATTAAGATTTTAAGCAAAGGGCTAGAGGGATCTAGCTTTTTTTGCTTGAAAGGTAAAAGAAGAAAGAATATTTCATTCGTGCTTGAATCTGTTCAGAAAAAGTACTATAGTATAAGCATAAAATACAATTGTAATCTTTCATACTGTGAATAGAAAGAAGGCAAGATATGAAATTACAATTTAGAATTCTAATAGGAATTTGCTTCTTGATCGGTGCCTTAGTCTTTGCCTTTCAAAAGGAATGGTTATACGCTTTGCTGTTGCTTTTAGTTGGGGCTTCTTACCTTTATAAAGGAGTGCGTCGATGAAGAGTGAGTGTTTAAACATAAGGGGGCTAAACGTTTGGTATAAAAAAGACAAGCCCGTTATAAAAGACACGAATTTGCTTGTACCCAATCATTCTGTAGTGGGGTTGATTGGTCGAAATGGAGCTGGGAAGACAACCTTGCTAAAAGCTTTAAGTAGTGTCTTTGATCATCGGCAGTATGCAGTTGAGACTGTTACCATAGAAGACAAGGCGACCTCTTTTCATACGAATTTCTATAAGAGCCGTACCTATACAGTTTTTACTGAAAACAATAGTTTTTTAAACTGGGATTTTGTTCATTATTTTAATTTTGTCTGTCGTTTGTATCATCGAAAGAGAGATGAAACGTTATTGCAGGACCTGATCTCAGGCTTTCATTTTGAAGAGTTTCTCAACACAGACATTGGTAGTTTGTCAACGGGAAATAAGAAGAAAGTCTTCTTGATCACAGCTTTTTATCTCAAACCTACCCTCCTTATTTTGGACGAACCATTTGATGGCCTTGATTTTGATGCGACAGAATTTCTATATGGTTTGCTATTGCAGTATAAAGAAGAAGGCTCTATTCTGATGAGTTCGCATATCGCAGAGAGTATCGTTCGGGTCTGTGATACAGCTTATTATATTGAAGATGGTCACCTAGACGCGATTGAATCGAATTTAGAAGATTGGTTTCATGACGTCAATCGTCAGAGGGGGTAGAACATGCTACTAGCAATTTTTAGAGATGTGGTATCCAAAAATCGGCTCTTCTTGTTCTTGACTTCCTTAGCCTTTGCTCTTTATTACTATCTTGTTGGGGCAAAATTTTCTACGAGCTTTCAAGTCTTGTTGATCAGTACGGCTATTGTTACTGCTCTATCAACCTTTCAATTGCTGTATTCCTACTTTTCGATGGACAGGGTCCAGGCCTACTACCAGCTTCCTTTGTCTCTCAATCGTTTTAAAGGGTCTTTTCTGACGGTAACCTTTCTTCTCAATTTACTAGAGCGCGTGCTGTTATTGATCCTCTTTTTAGGAGTCAGGTTAGACCTGCTACAATCCTTTAAGCTGGTCCTCCTTTCTTTACTGGTGGTATTGAGTGTGTTTTATATCTTTATCCAGTTCAATACCAGGCCAAGTCTTCTAGGAGGAGTGCTCATTTTTGTAACGACTGTTCTTACAGCATCTTCTTTATGGATTCAACAAGTGTCCTATATGATCTTACTTTCAGCCTTCGTTACTATCTTTATTTTTAAAAATGAGGACTTAATCGCGATTTCAAAAAATGATCAGTTGCTTGTCGCAAAGAGAAAAAGTGGCAATTATTTTTGGATTTCCTTATTTCAAGAGCGCTATTTTTCCATCAATTTTGTCTTTACTCTCATCTTCCTCCTTCTCATTCTGATACAGGATTATGAGGCTCCTTTAAAAATCATCATCCTGTTAACGATTGCTTCTGTCAATACGCCATTAACCACTCTCATTTCCGCTGATAAAGATTTGATTGATCATGTTAAGTCTCTTCCTAAGAGTCTGTTCTTCTACCTGATGTATTACCGTGTATTGCTGACCTATTTCCTATCTGTGAATCTATTTGTTGCTCTGTTATTAAAAATGGTGGTCATGCCTGACTTGGGGATCCTATTTTTACTAGGAGTGATGATTCTAGCAGTAGTGGAAGCTGTTTTGCACTTACTGATTGAAATCTATTTCCCTTTAAGAAAATGGAATTTAAAGAGAGAATGTTGGAAGCACCCAAGAAAATATATTGTGCCTAGTATCGTCTTCTTACTTAGTTGGAGTCTCCTTTTCTGCTTCTAAGGAATTGCCCCTTTGCTTGTATCTGCTTCTTAATTGTAGTATGATAGAGGAGTTGAAAAGATGCTAGAAAAGGTGGCAAGTATATGAAAGATTTTCACTTTGATGCAATTGCTGCATTTGAAAATTATGAAATCGAAAAGATGAGAGATGGCCATGTAGTGGTGACAACCAAGGTCGTGGAATCCTCGCTCAATTATTATGGAAATGCGCATGGAGGCTATCTCTTTACCCTGTGTGATCAGATCAGTGGTTTAGTCGTGGTTTCTCAAGGGGTCGATGGGGTGACCTTGCAATCCTCGATCAATTACTTAAAAGCAGGGCGTCTGGGGGATGTCCTCACGATCCATGGCGAATGTGTCCACAGTGGACGGACGACTCGAGTTGTGGATGTCGATATTACCAATCAAGACGGGGCCAATGTCTGCAAGGCAACCTTTACGATGTTTGTTACGGGAGTGAGAGATGAATCCGCACAAGTACGCATTTAAAAACTATATTTTTGATTTTTATGGAACCTTGGTCGACATCGAAACGGATGAGTCGAGTCCCATTTTATGGGATACCATGGCTCAGATCTACCAATCCTACGGGGCAAGCTACACAGGAGAAGGCTTGCGACTGCGTTATAGAGAGTTGGTGCAACAAGCAGAAGAAGACTTGGCTAAGGAAAAACAAGTTGCCTACCCTGAGATTGATCTGACGGTTATCTTTGTGCAATTGTATTTAGAAGGCCATCCAAGCGGGAATAGTGTTGTCCACCTCAAAGAGTGGGGACGTTTGATTTCGCGGACTTTCCGTGTCCTTTCTCGCAAGCGGTTGGAGCTTTATCCTCATACGAAAGAAGTATTAGAGGATATGAAAGCTGCAGGTTGCCGAATCTTTCTCTTATCCAATGCCCAAGCAGATTTTACCAATCCGGAGATTGATTTGGTTGGTTTGAGAGAGCTTTTCCATGCCATTTACTTGTCATCTGATGCAGGTATTCGCAAACCTCAGCCAGAGTTTCTCTTGGAAGTGATGAAAGAACACCAGTTGAACTCTGAGAAAACGGTCATGGTGGGGAATGACTTTACGACAGATGTCGCTGTTGCCCAAAGTATCGGGATGGAGAGTGTCTTGATCAATACCTTCCCATACTCTGATGCTGAACTGCGCGAGAAGAATCAAGCAGGCGTGCGCGTGATTCGAGATATTCAAGAATTGCAGGAAGATTGAAAAATATCATCTAAGTAGGGAGGCCAAGTCGCCTCCTTTTTTTATGAAAATGCTACAGTCGAGCAGGATTTGTCAAATTTTCGCTTTCATGGTATACTATGAAAGTTAATTTGAATAAGGAGATAAAAATGAATAACTTACCAAACTGTCCAAAATGTAACTCTGAATACGTCTATGAAGATGGAGCGCTCTTGGTGTGCCCAGAGTGTGCGTATGAATGGAACCCAGCTGAGGTCGAAGAAGAAGAGGGTGTCGTAGCGATTGATGCCAACGGAAACAAATTGGCTGATGGCGATACAGTGACCTTGATCAAAGATTTGAAAGTGAAGGGTGCACCGAAAGATTTGAAACAAGGTACGCGCGTGAAAAATATCCGTATCGTGGAAGGAGACCACAACATCGATTGTAAGATTGATGGCTTTGGTGCAATGAAACTCAAATCAGAATTTGTGAAGAAAATCTAAAGATAAAAAGAAGGGCCTAGCCCCTTTTCTTTCAGGAGGATACTATGAAATTCAAACTATTATTTAGCTATCGTTTTCTATTGTTTATCTTAAGTGTACTCGGTGTTTATCTGCAACTGACCAAGCATGGTGGCTTTGGCATGATGCTCTATTACACCATTTTATCTAACATGTTGGTCATGTTCTTTATGGGAGACATGGTTTGGCGCATGGTTCGAGGTCGTTCGACCCAGACTCAGGGCTACCTTCGTATGAAAGGCGCAGTTACCATGTCCATTATGATCACCTGTGTCATCTACCACTTTATGTTGGCGCCTATTGCGACACCAGAGAAGTTTTATCGTTTGGAAAACTTCCTCTGTCATTACATCGTTCCTTTGATGTTCTTCTTTGATACTCTAGTGATTGATAAAGCCAAGCAATACCGTAAGCTCGATCCCTTCCTTTGGACCTCGATTCCCCTGGCTTACATGCTCTTTGCCCTTCTCAATGGATTGGTCTTGAAGTGGCCAATTCCAGGTGCAAAAGATAGTCCCTTTGCCTATTTCTTTATCAATGTTAATAAATACGGCTGGGCCTTTGTTGGCAAATGGGTGGTGATCATTTTTATCGCCTATCTCTTGGCTGGCTATGTGCTCTATGGGATCAAAAATATCAAGCGAAAATCGGCTGTTTCTGAGTAAAAGCCGAACGTTATTCGGACGAAAAGAAATATTTTTAAATTTTTTTGAAAAATGTTGAGTTTTTTCTTGCATGTCGTTTGAAACTGTGATATAGTTATCTCAATTAAATAAATCCTTTAATCCTG
The DNA here is from genome assembly GCF_041431945.1 of Streptococcus sp. 27098_8_66. Lineage (NCBI taxonomy): Bacteria > Bacillati > Bacillota > Bacilli > Lactobacillales > Streptococcaceae > Streptococcus > Streptococcus sp. 27098_8_66. The sequence goes on from NZ_JAPVYS010000001.1 coordinate 163,432, forward strand.
TCCCGTGAGGCAGGCAAGGAGACTGTGAAAAACAATGGCTAGGACCATAGAGCGAGACTCTATCCTCTTAGACCATCCATTTGCTGAACCTCCTTGAAAAAGGAGGTTTTTCTTTTACAACTAAGGAGGACTGAATGAAAACCAAAGAAGTCGTTGATGATTTGACGATGAAACGGGCCATTACCCGGATCACCTACGAAATCATTGAACGAAACAAAGATTTGAGCCAGATTGTGCTGGTGGGGATCAAGACGCGTGGTGTTTACATCGCTCGCCGGATCCAAGAACGCCTCTCTCAGCTGGAACAAATCGATGTCCCTGTAGCAGAACTAGATACCAAGCCTTTCCGAGATGACATGAAGGCGACTGAGGATACGACGGTCTTACCAGTTGATATCGCTCATAGAGAAGTCATTTTGATCGATGATGTCCTCTATACAGGTCGCACGATTCGCGCTGCCATTGACAATCTGGTCAGTCACGGTCGTCCTGCTCGAGTGAGTCTTGCGGTTCTCGTCGACCGTGGGCATCGGGAGTTGCCGATTCGTCCGGACTTTGTTGGGAAAAATATCCCGACAAGTAAGTCAGAGGAAATCATTGTCGAGATGGTGGAGCTAGACGGTCAAGACCGCGTCCTCATCAAAGAAGCTTAAACAAATTGTAAATTATTTGCATTCACATTATAAAAGGAGAATCAACATGTCTGAAAATCAAATCGCTCTTAAAAACCTTGTCTCAATGGAAACTCTTACCAATGAAGAAGTAATGGCATTGATCAAACGTGGGATTGAGTTCAAAAACGGAGCTAAAGCATCCTACGAAGACCAACACATCATCTCTAACCTTTTCTTTGAACCTTCAACTCGTACCCACAAAGCCTTTGAAGTGGCAGAGTTGAAATTGGGATGTGATCTCCTTGACTTTGATGTGAAGACAAGCTCTGTGAACAAAGGGGAAACACTTTACGATACCATCTTAACCATGTCAGCTCTTGGAGTGGATGTCTGTGTCATCCGTCACCCTGAAGTGGACTACTACAAAGAATTGGTTGAAAGTCCAACGATCACAGCCTCTATCGTCAATGGTGGTGACGGTTCAGGTCAACACCCAAGCCAAAGCTTGCTTGATTTGATGACTATCTACCAAGAATTCGGTCACTTTGATGGCTTGAAAGTTTGTATCGCTGGGGACTTGGATCACTCACGTGTGGCAAAATCAAATATGCAAATCTTGAAACGTTTGGGAGCAACCCTCTACTTTGCAGGTCCAGACGAATGGAGAAGTGCGGAATTTGAAGACTATGGAACCTTCGTCACTATCGATGAAGTCATTGAAGATGTAGATGTGATGATGTTCTTGCGTGTGCAACACGAACGTCATGATTACGAATCACTCTTCTCTAAAGAAAACTACCACCGTCTTCATGGTTTGACTCAAGAACGTTATGACCGTATGAAAGATACAGCGATCTTGATGCACCCAGCACCAGTCAACCGTGACGTTGAAATTGCGGACCACTTGGTAGAAGCTCCTAAATCACGCATCGTAGAACAAATGACCAACGGTGTCTTTGTCCGTATGGCCATCATTGAAGCCGTCCTTAAAGGTCGCGGTGCAAAATAAGATAACTGACAATTCATTGAAAGGAAAGAAAGAGGACAGAGTAGAGAGCTACATGGAATCTGACTTTCCTTTTTTTGAGGAACTATGATAAAATTGGATTAGAATGAAAGAAGGGAGGGGTTCGATGAAACGATTATTGGTCCTAGAGGATGGGACTGTATTTGAAGGAGAAGCCTTTGGTGCAGACCTATATGTGACTGGTGAATTGGTCTTTACGACAGCCATGACAGGCTATCAAGAATTGATCACAGATCAGGCTTTTAGTGGCCAGATACTCTCTTTTACCTTTCCAGTTATAGGTGCAACAGGGATCAACCGGGATGATTCTGAATCGATTACGCCCACTTGTTTAGCAGTAGTCGTTCAGCATCTGGTGGAGATGCCGAGCAATTGGCGGCAGCAGATGACCTTGGATGAATTCTTGAAGCGAAAAAAGATCCCTGGTATTGTAGGGATTGATACACGACAGGTGGCCAAAATTGTCCGCAAGTATGGACGGATGAAGGCGACTGTCATTAACAAGGGGGATTCGATCGAGCATATACTGGATCAGTTGCGAGCAACGGTCCTTCCCAAAGACCAAGTGCGTCAAGTTTCTACAAAAACGGCCTATGCTGTACCAGGTTTTGGAAAGAGTATTGCCTTGATTGATCTAGGGGTCAAGCACTCTGTCTTACGCCAGCTGAGTCAAAGGGACTGTAATGTGACAGTTTATCCCTATGATATCTCTTATGATGAACTGATGGAACAGCAGCCCGATGGAGTTATTTTATCCAGTGGGCCTGGCGATCCCCATCAGGTGAAAAAACTCTGCCGCTTGATCAAAAAGCTCAATGGTCAGATTCCAATCTGGGGTATGGGCTTGGGAGCACAGGTATTGGCTCAAGCTTACGGGGCTGAGCTAGCTCCCATGGAAGTTGGGCATTTCGGTTTAAATATTCCCGTCCGTGAAATTGCGACAGGGAAAATCGAGATAACGAGTCAAAATCACTTGTATAGTATCGCACGCGATAGCCTACCCCATGATTTATTGGTCACGCATGAAAACGTCAATGACCATAGTATCGAAGCTTTTCGCCATCGTTACCAACCGATTTTAGGGGTTCAATTCCAAGTGGATGCGAGTCCAGGGCCAAGGGAAAATCTCTATTTTTACGATGAATTTTTAGAATTGATTGATGCCAAAATTCACGAAAGTAGAAGGGAGAAGGAATGATGAAAGAAAACCAGAAATTGCTTCTCCTATGTGGAGATTCTTATCAGGATATTAGCCTCTTGGCTGCGGTAAAGGAAGCACAAAAACTTAATGCCAAGGATGGGAATGCTCTGGTCCTTTATCTGGGCGAAGAAAATACTATCACCCAAGAAGCTGGAAAACAGGTTGTAGTCAGTAAGCTTAAGCTGGATGCTCTTAGGACGATTCTTCTTTCTTATACTCGATCTCGCTTGCTCCTAACCTTTGCGGATAAACAGATTTTGAACCTCTTGTTTCGATTGGAAGAAACTGGATTTTTCAAAGACGCATCGATTAGAATTATCGGACCGAGCCTTCAACGCTACCGCACCTTTTATCAGCAGGCGGATCAACGACGCCTCTTTCAAGAGTTGGGCTACCAGGTACCCGCTTCCGCACTGGTTGGTTCTGTTCGAGAAGCCATTGAGTTTTCTGAAGGCATTCAATTTCCCATTATGATCTGGCCGGTAGCGAGTAAGCAAGGGCAGGGGCGAAAGATTGCTCATAATCTAGATGACTTGTGCGAAGCAGTAGAAACGGGACTTTCGGTCTCTCCAAGTCAGCAGTGTTTGCTAGAGTTTTCGACCTATGGCTTTAAGGAATTGGATTTTGTAGTCATGCGCGATCGCGAAGACAATCACTATCTGGCGGCCTCTATTGAAAGCATTGATCCTGTCGGGATCCACTCTAGTGACTCTTATCAATTTATGCCAGCGGTCACCCTGACAGACCGGGAGTTTCAAAATCTTCGTGAAGCAGCGATCCACATCAGTCGCTATTTGAAGCTGACAGGAGCCATTTCGATCAAGTTTGCTTTGGATCCGACGAGCTATGCTTTTTATATCCTAGAAGTTAATCCATTTGCTTCAGATAGTATCTCGATGGCCTCTATGGGCTTGGGCTATTCCTTGTTTGAGCAAGGAGTAGAGCTGCAATTGGGGCGGTCTCTTGAGCATTTGCCTCACCCCTTGTTAAAGGATTTAAAGGCCGTTTACGAACCAAGTTTGGACTATATCTTCTTTAAGATTCCGATTTTTTCTGATGCTGCTAAAAATGCCCGTCTCAATACCCAAATTCACTCTTATGGGGCAGTTTATGGATTTGGAAAGAGAATCGATGAAGCTTATCAACAAGCCCTAGAAACCATTAAAGACAAGAACTTGCTGACCATCTTTCCTGAGGAAATGAGCGATGATGAATTAATCCAGAAAATTGCTCGTCATATGCCCCACCGGCTCTTCTATATCTTAGAAGCTTTGAAACGTGGTTTTGAGTTTGAGGAACTCTTGGATTTGAGTAAATTAGCACCTGTCTATTTGCAGGTCCTAGCCAATCTTGTAGCAATGGAAAAAGAAGCAGAAGTTGCAACCGGTCCAGCCTTCCTTCCGGTTGAGCCATCAGCTGGCTTATATGAGGTCAAAGCGGGCGCATCCTATTATCTGACCCAAAACGGAACCAATGAATCATTGGGTTTGGACGCTGCTTGTGTCTTGGTGGATGATCTAGAAATCTGCGATGAGCGTTTTTACCAAAAGGTGAGAAAGCAGGTGAAAGAGCTGAAAGAAAAAGGACAACAGGTGATCTTACTCACGAATCGTCCTTTTACAGAATCTTTGGCAGATAAAGTCTATTATCTTTCTATCAATGAGACAAGCCTTCGCCTGATTCAGACCATTGATCAGGTCAAAGAAATTGTCAAGCTTTCTAATCTACAATAAAGGATCCGGACAATCTATCCGAATCCTTAGATTGAAAATAAAATTATATTTTAAAACTTTCCTTGGGTGAGGACGGACGTCAGCGAACTTCGTAGAAGTTCCATGACTAATTATTGAGCCTAAGGTCTCAATAATTCCGAGTGCCTGAAACGTAATTGTTTCAGGCACTTTTCTCACAGCGGAAAGTTTCGGTACATTCTCAATGATATTTAAAGGATTTGGATGTATAATCCGAATCCTTTTTGTTTCTTATTTTTTGGTCACAATACCGATAATGGTATCAACGGCGCGTTCCATGGTTTGGAGGCTAACATATTCAAAGCGACCATGCATGTTTTCGCCACCGGCAAAAATATTTGGTGTTGGAATTCCCATAAAGGAAATTTTAGATCCATCTGTACCACCGCGGATCGGTTCAATGATTGGAGTGATGCCAAGATCTTCCATGACTTCCTTAGCAAGGGTAATCGGCGTCATATCTTTTGCAATCACTTGCTTCATGTTGTAGTACTGATCTTTGAGGGTGAGGAGAACGCGTTCGCTACCGAGCTCCGCATTCATCTGATCGGCAATAGATTTCATGAGGTCTTTGCGTTTCTCAAAGCTTTCAGTTTCAAAGTCCCGAATGATGTAGCTGGCACTTGCTTCCTCGACAGTTCCATCGATGTTCATCAAGTGGTAGAAGCCTTCATAGCCTTCGGTTAATTCTGGACGTGCTCCTTCAGGGAGTTTGTTATGGAAATCAATGGCCAATTGAAGAGCGTTGATCATTTGACCTTTGGCTGTACCTGGGTGGACATTGCGTCCTTTGAAGGTAATTTCAGCTCCAGCTGCTGAGAAGGTTTCGTATTGAAGCTCTCCGAGAGGACCCCCGTCGACAGTATAGGCAAAGTCTACATCGAAATCCTCTGCATCAAATTGATCTGCGCCAACTCCAATTTCTTCATCTGGACCAAAGCCGACACGGATTTCTCCATGTTTGATTTCAGGATGAGCTGTCAGGTATTCAATAGCTGTCATGATTTCAGCGATACCTGACTTATCGTCTGCCCCCAGAAGAGTAGTACCATCCGTTGTGATCAAGGTTTGTCCCTTGTAGTTGTTCAAATGAGCAAAATCCGCTGGATCGAGTGTGAAACCAGAGTCACCAAGGGCAATGACACCCCCATCATAATTCTCAACGATTTGTGGATTGACATTTTCGGCATTGAAGTCAGCGGTATCCATGTGAGAGATAAATCCAATCTTGCGTGTAAAGCTTGGATCATTAGCTGGAAGCGTTCCAATAGCATAGCCGTTTGGTAAATAGTAGACGTTTTGAAGACCCACGCGTTTCATTTCAGGGATCAAGACGTTTGTTGCAAAATCAACTTGTGATTGGGTACTTGGAGTGGTTGTAGAATTTTCATCTGAACGTGTGTTAACTTTTACATAGGTAATAAAACTGTCCAACAAATTTTGGTATTTCATGATCATTCTCCTTTTTCAGTTTCAATTAATTTGTGAATAGCATGGGCCACACCATCCTCATCATTGGTCAGGGTGATGAAGTCTGCTATTTCCTTGACAGCAGCATTGCCATTTCCCATAGCGACGCTGTAACCAGCAAAACGTAGCATTTCAAGGTCATTGTTTGCATCTCCAAGAGCCATGACCTGGTCTCTCCTGTAGCCTAATGTTTGACTTAATGCTTGAAGAGCAGAAGCCTTGCTCGCGCCTTTTGGCAAGATTTCAAACAAGATATCCTGTGAACGAACAGTGTTAAAATCGGCCTCTAATGCAGCCTCGTTCTGAGCTTGGAAGTCATAAATAGCAGAAGGATCTCCTACGTACATGGCTTGAAAAATAGGAACAAGGTTGGGCAGATCTTCTTCTGAGACAGGTGTCGGTTTACTATTAACAATGCCCGCATCCATCGTGACAAGTTCACTGGCTTCAGGTGCGACCACTAAGTAGTGATCCATGTCAAATAAGGTTAGCTGGACGTCTGTATCTTCCGTCAAAACTTGCAACCGGTGCATGTCCTTAAGACTCAATTCTTCCTTGCCAATGATTTCCCAATTCTGAGTAGACAAGGTTGTACACCCGTTATTGATAATCATATAGTAGTTGCCGTCAGGGAGTCCAATCTCTTCAAAGATAGGACGGACACCCGCTAAGGGACGCCCAGTACAGATCACAATATCATAGCCGGCTTCATGGGCCCGGTGAAGAGCTTCAATATTGCCTTTAGAGAGAGTCTTATCCTCATGCAAAAGAGTTCCGTCCAAGTCAATCGCAATTAATTTAATCATTTGATTTCCTCCAAATCAAGAGGCACAAAGCCATCAATCACTTTTCCAATCACCCCAGGTTCCTCATCTAGTGGAATGATCTGATCACTATATTTCTTATTGAGGGAAACCAGTCGAATACCGTTGGCCTCACGAAAGACACGTTTGATCAACGTTTGCCCATCAAAATCAATGGCATAAATAGCCCCGGCCTGATCATAATAGGTTTGCTTGATTAACACAACAGCCCCTTTTTCGTATTTAGGCTCGAGGGAATCTGTATGAATCCAAAAAGCCAAATCGTAAGGAATCTTTTGATCAAACCAGACGATATCCGCTTGTTTCTGATTTTGGTAAGCTGCAAAAGAATCATAGACAGAATAAGAGTGGTATTGCTTTTCAATTTTCTGTCTTTCTTTTTGATGGGTCAAGAGACTCTTTCCGTAAGAAAGAAGATTTTCTTGATTTCCTTCATCGAGCTGTTTATACAATCGTTCAATCTCTGAATCAATGACTACAAAATCATTGCGCAATCGAGGGTCAATTTCAGCGACTGCTACCTGGAAAAAGGCTGCAATCTTCTCTAAATTTTCAGGAACGGGAAGAGAAGTTCCTTTTACATATCCAGTCAGGGTACTTGCAGGGATTCCAGTAATACGAGATAATTCGATCTGTTTTTTTCCTTGTTCTTTCAGTAATTCTCTAATCTTTTCCGATATAATCCGTAATGCCTCTTTGTCTTGAGGGCTTGCTTTTCCACGACCTCTAGCCAACGTACTCACCTCCTTGTATTTACCCTTACTATTATAATGAATTAAATCGAAAAAGTAAATAGAAATCCCTGAGAAATGCGAAAAAAGATGAATTTGATATAAATCGGATTTTCATTTTAAATTTTATCAGATATTCCTTTACTTTTTGAGGAAAAAGATCTAAGATAATACCAAAGGGTTCATGGAGGTGAAGGCATGATTCGTACTGTTCAAGTTAAAGATGCAGGTCAAATTAGAGATTTATGTCACCAAGCATTGGGGTATGATTCGACCCTGGAGAAAGTGGCAGCTCAGATTGATAAATTTAATTCGCCAGATTCGGATCATTTTTGCTTTGTTTATGAAGAGGACCAAACAGGCCATATTCTTGGCTATGTGGAAGCAGAAGTTTATGAAAGTCTCTATAGTGACGCCGGTCTGAATGTTTTGGGTCTAGCGGTTTTTCCATCTGCTCAAGGACGTGGGATTGGTCGCCAATTGATGGAGCGAGTTGAAGAACTTGCCAAAAGCAAGCATTATGCTTTTATCCGTTTAAATTCTGCCTCTCATCGAAAAGAAGCTCATGTCTTTTACGAACGGATTGGATATGAGGGAAATAAAACACAAAAGCGATTTTTGAAAATAATGAATTAAGATAGGCAAAGGCCTATCTTTTTTGTTATAATGAAGAGTACGATTAAATTGACTAGGAAGATGATTATGCCAAATTTTGAAGAATTAAAAAAACGACAAGAGAAGATTCGGAACTTCTCGATCATCGCCCATATTGACCATGGAAAGTCAACCTTGGCCGATCGAATTTTAGAAAAAACCGAAACCGTGTCTAGTCGGGAGATGCAAGCCCAACTTCTAGACAGTATGGACCTAGAGCGGGAACGCGGGATTACCATTAAGCTGAATGCTATCGAATTGAACTACACGGCTAAAGATGGGGAAACCTATATCTTCCACTTGATTGACACACCAGGACACGTGGACTTTACCTATGAGGTTTCGCGGTCGCTCGCTGCCTGTGAGGGTGCCATTCTCGTAGTAGATGCCGCTCAAGGGATTGAAGCCCAGACTCTAGCCAATGTTTACCTTGCTTTGGACAATGATTTGGAAATCCTGCCAGTCATTAATAAGATTGACTTGCCAGCTGCAGATCCAGAACGGGTGCGCGCAGAAGTAGAAGATGTCATCGGTCTGGATGCCAGTGAAGCTGTCCTAGCCTCTGCCAAGGCTGGTATCGGGATTGAAGAAATTTTGGAGCAGATCGTTGAGAAAGTTCCAGCACCGACGGGTGATGTTGAAGCCCCTCTTCAAGCCTTGATCTTTGACTCTGTATATGATGCCTATCGTGGGGTAATCCTTCAGGTCCGAGTGGTCAATGGAATGGTCAAACCAGGCGATAAGATCCAACTCATGAGCAATGGTAAGACATTTGATGTCACCGAGGTTGGTATTTTTACTCCTAAAGCAGTTGGACGCGATTTCCTTGCAACTGGAGACGTTGGCTATATAGCGGCCTCTATCAAGACCGTTGCGGATACCCGTGTCGGGGATACGGTGACCCTAGCTTCCAATCCGGCAAGTGAGCCACTACATGGATACAAGCAAATGAACCCAATGGTTTTTGCTGGTCTTTACCCAATTGAATCTAACAAATACAATGATCTTCGTGAAGCTTTGGAAAAATTGCAATTGAATGATGCCAGTCTTCAATTTGAACCGGAAACTTCTCAAGCCCTCGGTTTTGGTTTCCGTTGTGGTTTCTTGGGTCTCCTTCATATGGACGTTATCCAAGAGCGCTTGGAGCGTGAGTTCAACATTGACTTGATCATGACAGCGCCGTCTGTTATTTACAAGGTTAATTTGACAGATGGAGAAGCACTGGATGTCTCCAACCCATCTGAGTTCCCAGATCCAACCAAGATCGCTTCGATCGAAGAACCGTATGTCAAAGCCCAAATCATGGTGCCACAAGAGTTTGTTGGGGCTGTCATGGAATTAGCCCAACGCAAACGTGGGGACTTTGTGACCATGGACTACATCGATGAAAATCGGGTGAATGTCATCTATCAAATCCCACTAGCTGAAATTGTCTTTGATTTCTTTGATAAATTGAAATCCTCTACTCGTGGCTATGCGAGCTTTGACTATGAGTTGTCTGAATACCGACCTTCTAAATTGGTTAAAATGGATATCCTTCTCAATGGCGATACTGTCGATGCCCTCAGCTTTATCGTTCACAAGGACTTTGCCTATGAACGTGGTAAGTTGATCGTTGAGAAACTCAAGAAGATTATCCCTCGTCAACAGTTTGAAGTGCCTATCCAAGCGGCGATCGGTCATAAGATCGTGGCCCGTACAGATATCAAGGCCCTTCGTAAGAACGTCTTGGCCAAGTGTTATGGTGGGGACGTCTCACGGAAACGCAAGCTTCTTGAAAAACAAAAAGCTGGTAAGAAACGGATGAAGGCAATTGGATCTGTAGAAGTACCACAGGAAGCCTTCTTATCTGTCTTGTCAATGGATGAAGAATAACAATTAGAGAGTGGGACAGAAATCGGTAATTCGTTAGAATTCGATTTCGTCGTCCCACCTCCGCACAGTTGAGTAGGGCTGTAAAAGCTGATGAAATCAGTGTAGTAGAGCCCACTCAACCACTGCGTCTTGCTCGACAATCCAAAAACAATTAAGAGGCTAGGACTTTTGTCCCAGCCTTTTGTTTTAGGCTTGAAAAAAATGAACTGAAATAGAAAGGTTCCATCAGATGTGACACTTATCCTATTTTAAAATACCCACTTTCATGGTAGACTAGAAGAAAGAAAACGTTCTCAAGGAGGTTGAGCATGAAACACAAATTATTGGTCACATCACTGACGATTCTTTCTACCTGCGCACTCATGGCTTGTAGTCACACTACTCAAAAGGACACAGCAGTTTCTTCTACAAAAGAAAGTAGCAGTAAAGTCGAAAAGCAAACAAGTAGCTCTTCGTCAAAGAATACTGCTTCTACAAAGAAAAACACTCCCAGTCAAGAAACCAAGCGGATTGGAAATGCAGATTATGGATACATCGATATTCCAAGTAAATGGTTCAAGTTCACGGATATCGATGGGACAGAAGCTGTCCAATATACAGATGGCAGTGGCTATAATATTGTCACCTTGAACAGCTTTACCCGGGAAAAGGCCAAAGTTCCTGCAGATATCGAGTTTAATGCTGAATTTCTAGCCAAGAAACTAGCCGTAATGTGGCAAGATAACCAGGATGTTGGAAAGATGACGGGAGCGCGGACTAAAGTCGCAGGTCTAGACGCCTACCAGCTTCAAATTGTCATGAAATCTGGTCAATACCTGATTACTTGGATCTTCCAGAAGGGTGAAAAAGTTTATACCATTTCTTTTGAAGGGGATGCAGAAACCTTGAAAACCTTTATCCCATACATCGAAGACACATGGAGCTTAGACGGAACGGGCGCTGTAACGGATTGATGAAGAGGAAGTTTGACTTAAACTATCTAGCCTTCGATGTTTGATAAGAATAACAGTATGACGCAGTGGTTGATTGGCATCTTTGTTCGCTTTTTAAGCTCCAAAGATAGCCTAATGAGGGAAACGAAGTTTCCTTTATCTGCAACCTCCAACAGTCTCCCAGACTGTTGGAGCTATGCGGGGGTGGGAAGATTGAAAAGGTTTGGGGAATCTTTTCAACTCTTTGAATTTCTCGGAGTTCTGTCCCACTCCCTTTTTCACAGTCTTTGTGGTATAATGCTTCTATTGTTTAGAAGAGGAAATAGAGGATGACACAGGAAATTGATATTGAAAAATACCATCAGTTAGCTCTCCAAAAGCAAAAGGAGCACCGCAAGGTATTGGCGAATCTCAAGAAGAAGCCACCTAAGAATTTAGATAAAATAGCGCAAGAAATCCACGATGAAGTTTTCCAAGAAATCGATTGTACGGCTTGTGCTAATTGCTGCAAGACCTTAGGGCCCGATTTTAAGGAAGCCGATATCACGCGGATCGCCAAATATTTCAAGATGAAACTTCCTGCTTTTGAGGCAGAATTTCTTCAAGTTGACGAAGATGGGGACAAGGTTTTTAAATCCATGCCTTGCCCCTTTCTTGGTGGGGACAATCTCTGTTCCATTTATGATGTTCGTCCAAAAGCTTGTCGGGAATTCCCTCACACCGATCGCAAGAAGATTTATCAGATCAACCATCTAACCATCAAGAATACCCTCACTTGCCCAGCGGCTTATTTATTTGTAGAAAAATTGAAGGATCGTTTGTAATGGCATATAGATTTTTACTTTTTGATTTGGACCATACCTTGTTGGACTTTGAATCTGCTGAAGAAACAGCCTTGACGCAGATGTTAGAAGACATGAATTTTCCAGATGTAGAGGCCTTTAAAGATTACTACAAACCCATGAACCAAGGGCTCTGGAAGGATTTGGAACAAAAGAATTAACCAAGCAAGAGCTCGTGGATAGTCGGTTTGCGATTGGGTTTGCCCACTTTGGGATCACGGTTGATGGGGCTGAGATGGCTCTTCGCTACCAAGATTACATCAGTCTTCAGGGGCAGTCTTTCCACGGTGCGGAGGACTTACTGGCTCGACTTGAAAAAGCAGGTTACCAGCTCTATGGTGCAACGAACGGAGTGACTGCCATTCAAGAAGGACGCTTAGCTCATTCTACAATTGCTTCTTATTTCAAAGAGGTCTTTATCTCTGAACAGCTTCATACTCAGAAACCAGAACCTGCATTTTTTGACAAAGTTGGCCAACTGATTCCAGGTTTTAGCAAGGAAGAGACCCTTATGATCAGAGATTCCTTGACGGCGGATATCGCAGGAGGAAATGCTGCAGGGATTGATACCGTCTGGTATAATCCTGATCGTAAGGAAAATACCAGCCTGGTAGTACCGACTTATACCGTTAGCAACTATCAAGAAATCGCCGATTTACTGATAAAATAAAAAATTTTAAATACTGTCAAGTTTTTTTCTTGACAGCTCTATAAAATGTGTTATAATAGATCATGTGCTAAATAGCTTGTCTATTTCACCGAAAATTAAAATATAGAAAAGAGACTTATAAAAATGGCAGTTAAAATTCGTTTGACTCGTATGGGTTCTAAGAAAAAACCTTACTACCGTATTAACGTAGCAGATTCACGTTCACCACGTGATGGACGTTTCATCGAAACAGTTGGAACTTACAATCCACTTGTTGAAGAAAACCAAGTAACTTTGAAAGAAGACCGCGTTCTTGCATGGTTGGCTGATGGAGCTCAACCTTCAGATACAGTTCGCAACATCCTTTCAAAAGCTGGTGTGATGAAGAAATTCCACGATTCTAAATTCTCAAAATAATTTTTTAAGTAGGTTGATGTATGGATACGATTGAAAATCTCATTATTGCAATTGTGAAACCCTTGATTTCACAACCGGATGCCTTAACCATCAAGATCGGAGATACTCCTGAATTCTTGGAGTACCACCTTGACCTTGATCCTAGCGATGTTGGTCGTGTAATCGGTCGAAAAGGTCGCACCATTTCTGCGATAAGAACGATTGTCTACTCTGTCCCAACTGAAGATAAAAAAGTAAGAATCGTTATTGACGAAAAATAAAAAGACGGGACTTGGTCCCGCTTTTTTTTGCAAGGAGAAGGAATGAGAGATTTAACAGTTAGACAACTAGAGGAATACTTACTTGATCATTACCAACAATCTAGAACAGAAGAAGGACTTTTTATCAAACTAGTGGAAGAAGTTGGAGAAGTCGCTGAAGTTTTAAATGGACGTTCAGGTAGAAAAGAGGGTGTCCAAGATTCAAACGAGGAATTAGCAAAGGAGTTAGCAGATATCATTCACTACACAGTGGCAATTGCAGCTATCAACCATATCGACCTAACGAAGACCATTTTTGAAAAAGACAAGAAGGCAGCCATCAAGTATCAGCACGAACAAGATTTGGAAGGCTTTTTAGCAAGAAAGTCCATTTGAGAAAATCTTTTGAACGTGATAAAATAAAACCTAAGAATGTTAAGTGAATTGTTGTTTAGAAAGAGTTATTTTGATATGAACCGATTTGAAGTAACTACAAAGATTGGTTGTCTCTCTGTTACTTATAAAAAGAGAAATAAAGTACTAGTTTGTTTAAATGGTGCTGGTTTGATACCAAGTTATGAAAATTTCCTACCAATACTTGAAAAACTTCCTTCCTCAATAGGTTACTTAACGATTGATTTTCCGAATACAGGTAGGAGTCCGATTCATAGTCAGTCAGGAATTCATTTGGATAATCTTGTTGAAGCGGTATTCGAAATCCTGGAAGGGTTGGAAATTTCCGATTATATACTTTGTGTTCATAGTTTAAGTGGTGTTTTGGCTTTAAAGTTAATGAGTAAACCAATTAAGTGTCAAGCTTTGATAGCAATTGAACCAACAACAAAAAATATTATGTTTGCTGATTTTTCAAAAAATCCTTATCCAGAAATGGAAGAGCAAATGAGGATGATTGAAGAATGTGGTCCGGAAAATTATTTTAAGGGACTAACTCAAGCAACATTTGAACCTGAAACTGATAGCCTGATTTAGGAATTGATGGAAGAAAAGGGCTTAGAATTGGAAAAGCAAGTTCCTGGATTTCAGATATCTGTAACTATTACCGCTGAAGATTTTGATAGTTTGTCCTTAGCAGATAATATTCCTGTTTTCGTATTTTGTCAGGCGTATAGAGAAAAAGAGTACAGAGATTCAGAATATTGGAATTCTAATACAAAACTCATTCTAGGTGGAAGTCACCACTATCTACAGTGGTCAGAGTCGGAAAAAATTGCAACTATTATTAGAGACTTGTAGTGATAAATTAATTAAAAGAGGAATGTAAAGAATAAAATGAATTACTTTAATGTTGGGAAGATTGTCAATACCCAAGGCTTACAAGGAGAAATGCGGGTCTTGTCTGTGACAGACTTTGCGGAAGAGCGTTTTAAAAAAGGAGCTGAGTTGGCTCTCTTTGATGAGAAGGATCGTTTTGTCCAGACGGTGACCATTGCCAGTCATCGCAAACACAAGAACTTTGACATCATCAAGTTTAAGGATATGTACCATATCAATGCCATTGAGAAATTCAAAGGCTTTAGCCTCAAGGTTGCAGAAGAAGACTTGACGGATTTGGAGGATGGCGAATTCTATTACCATGAGATCATCGGCCTTGATGTTTACGAAAATGACCAGCTAATCGGTCAGATCAAGGAAATCCTGCAACCAGGTGCCAATGATGTCTGGGTCGTGAAACGCAAAGGGAAACGAGACCTTCTCTTGCCTTATATCCCACCAGTGGTGCTCAATATCGATATTCCAGGAAACCGGGTGGATGTAGATATCTTAGAAGGGTTAGACGATGAAGATTGATATTTTAACCCTCTTTCCAGAAATGTTTTCGCCTTTGGAGCATTCCATTGTCGGAAAGGCGCGTGAAAAGGGACTTCTCGAGATCAACTACCATAATTTCCGTGAAAATGCGGAGAAAGCGCGCCATGTGGACGATGAACCCTATGGGGGCGGGCAAGGCATGCTTCTACGCGCTCAACCGATTTTTGATGCCTTTGATGCCATTGAGAAAAAGAATCCGCGCGTGATCTTGCTGGATCCTGCTGGTCGGACCTTTGACCAAGACTATGCTGAAGAGTTGGCTCAGGAAGAAGAATTGATCTTTATCTGTGGTCACTATGAGGGCTACGATGAGCGGATCAAGACCTTGGTGACAGATGAGATTTCTCTTGGAGATTATGTTTTGACAGGTGGCGAGCTAGCGGCCATGACTATGATTGATGCGACGGTGCGCTTGATTCCGGAGGTGATTGGAAAAGAGTCCAGTCACCAGGATGACAGTTTCTCCTCTGGTCTTCTAGAATATCCTCAATACACACGGCCATATGAATACAGAGGAATGACGGTTCCCGATGTCCTCATGAGTGGTCACCATGAAAATATTCGTCAGTGGCGCCTCTATCAGAGTTTGAAAAAGACCTTAGAACGTCGGCCAGACTTGCTAGAAAACTATGAGTTGACAGCAGAAGAAGAGAAGATACTGGAACAAATTAAACAAGAAGACTAACAGCGTCAGCTGTTTTTCTTTTGCCTCAAAAATTTATGAAAAAAAACTTTTTAAACCTACTAGTTATTGGTAACAAAATGTGGTATGCTAAGGGGTAGAGAAACTTCAAGAAAATGATTAAGTTTTGGGGGTGAGTTTAATGGGAAAGAAATTAGGGAAATCGGTTTTCACGACTGGGATTGCTGCAACAACAGTCCTATCTGGTATGTTTCATCACAAAGCAAATGCCGAAGAGGTCAAGCAAAATGAAAATCCAGAAACCAACAGCACAGAAGTAGTTGAAAAACCAATTACAGTTGATGAGTTGAAGCAAATTACTGCTCAAAAAGGCCAAGTGGTGAAAGATGTCCACTACCAAGAGCAAAAAGTGATCGATGCTCAAACGGAAGTCAAGGCGGCTGGGCAAGAGCTGGAAGAAAAGAAAGCAGAAGTGACGGATGCGGAAAACCTGATCGCAACGACTTCGGATGCCCAAGTTCAGAATGCAGAAAATGACGTCAAGGTGGCTCAAGCCTATGTGACTATCGAAGAAAATAAAGTTCGAGAAGCAGAAGCTGCACATGATCAAGTTGTAGAGGCTGTTCGTCAACAGGAAAATCAGGTTACTGCTCAGGAATCTTTGGTCGATGTAGCACAAAATGAATTGAACCAAGTCAAAGCACCGATTTCAAATGATGAGAATGTGCTCAACCAAGCTTTGTTGGAGCAAAGTCAAGTCGAGCAAAGTATCCGAGAATCTCAGAATTACCTTGCAACCTTGCAAGCGAGTCAGCAAACCGGCTCAGATACAGTGGCTCAAATTGAGAGCGACATTCAACTGGCTCAAACGCGTCTGACAGATTTGAAAGCGGTCATCGCTACCAAGGAAGCAGAATTGGCAGCCTTAGAACAAGCAGCGGCCAATAGCCCAGTTCAGTTAAGTCAAGCAACCTATGAAGGTTACTTGCAACACTTAGCTGACAATGGCAATGAAGCTGCAGCAAGCGCTTTAGCCCTCTACAAGCGTGGTCGGGAAGAAGACGGCTTAACGGTTGGAGAGTCTGGCTCTTTGCAAGCTAACCTCCGAGCTCTTGAAATTGCGGATGCCATCAATAGCTATCGTCGCAATGCCGGCTTGCCTGAATTGGAACTGGATCCCTATTCCCTTCCAGCCAGTCAAGTACAGTTGGAATACTTCAAAAAAGCCAACTGGCATATGTTTAAGTATTTGCCAAACGAGAACATCGCTTATGGCTTCTCACCTGCTGGTGCGGTAGACTTTTGGTACAATGAAAAAGCGGCTTATCAGGAAGTAGCGGCTCAATATGGTCTACCAACAGACGAAACACAAATCGATGCCAATGACATTTATATGAAAATTGGGGCTGAGGCCTTTGCTAAGGTTGGTCACTACCTCCAAATGGTAGACAACAAAGCGACAGCTTTATCAGTTGCTTATGACCCTAGCAATGCCATGTCAGAAGCAGCTTTCTTACACAGCCCGGTCCATTCAGCAGTGTCAACCAGTGCACTCGCTTACCAATTGCGTCAGGGAGCTGGCGCAACGACGACAAGATCAGATGTGAAAGCAAAATCTGATGAAGTCGCTAATCTCAAGCTGGACAAGGCCAATCAAGAGTCTCAAATCATTATCTTGCAAGGCAAATTAGAAGATGCCCGCCATGCCAATTCAAATGTGGCAGTAGAGATGGCCAATGTCCAAAAAACCATCCAAAATTACAAGATTCTTCTCGTTAGCAAGGACCATGCGGTTGAAAAGGCGAAGGCGACTCTTGATGTATCTCGAGGTCGGATTGAAGCAACCATCCAACCAAAAGAAGCAGCCCTTCAAAAAGCGAAAGATTTGTTAGCGGCCACGCGTGAGAAATTAGATCTATTAAAAGCAGAAGAAGCAGAAAAAGCCCAAGTCGTTCAAGAAGCGCATGAGGGCTTGAAGGCGGCTCAAGAGCGCTTGGTTGCTGCTGAAAAACGTCTTTCTGACTTTAAAAATGCTCCAGAATTATTGGTCAAAGCCCAATCCGTTTTATCAGCTGCGGTGGCTAATTTAGAGAATAAAAAAGAAAAATTGGAAGCAGAATTCACAACCCTTCAATCTTATCAAAGTGTCGTGGAACTGTTGAATTCCCAATATGAAGATCTAGCCTCACGGATAGATCCAGCTATTTTAGAAGCAGCAGATATGCCAATGGATATCCGCTCAAGCAATCCAACAACTTTCCCGGATAGACCAACGGTTCTTCCAACAAATAACAATAGTCCACAAGTGCAAGCACCAACAGCTACTCCAGCTCCAAAACGAGAAGCTAAAGTAGAAGAAATCAAACCCAAAAAAGAAAATAGCCAAGCTGTGGCAAGTACAGATTCTTCCAAATATGCAGTAGCAACAACAGGTGTTGCCGTTGGGTTACTTGCTGGATTGTTTGGTTTCAAGAAAAAGAAACAATCTTCAAAAAATGATTAAGACATACCGAAGATAGAATAGATACTTAGACACTTTATTGCTTAAAATCTTCAAAGAAGATATATGAGGGTGGGAAAAGAACTCTTTTAACAAAATGAGTTCTTTCCTGCTCTTTTTTTGTACACTTTTAGAATTTTTGAAAGAAAATGATAGAAATTGATAAAAAGTGTTGACATTTTTTGGAGATGGAGTATAATAGTCTTTGTAATCAATTGCAAAAGGAGGAGAAATGCTTAAGTCTGAACGAAAACAATTCATCCTCGAGAAGGTACTGAAGGAAAAATTTGTTTCCTTAGAAACCCTTGTACAAGAGCTGGGGACGTCTGAATCAACGGTTCGACGTGACTTGGATGAATTAGAAGCTGAAAGTAAACTTCGCCGGGTTCACGGCGGTGCGGAAAGCCTGCATTTTCTTCAAGAGGAAGAAAGCAATAAAGAAAAATCTATCAAAAACATTCAAGTTAAGTCAAAGATCGCGGTAAAAGCAGCGGAATTGATCAAAGATCATGACGTGATCTTTATCGATGCCGGGACGACCAATGAACTGTTGGTACAAGAAATTGTCAATCCAACGGTAACCGTGGTGACCAACTCGATTCACCATGCGACCAAGTTGGTCGAGCGAAATGTTCCAACGGTCATCATCGGTGGGAAGGTAAAATCTTCTACAGATGCTAGTATCGGAGGGATCGCGCTCAATCAGATCGGTCAGTTGAATTTTGACAAGGCCTTTCTTGGAATGAATGGAATCGATGATGAATTTTACAGCACTCCAGACCTGGAAGAAGGATCTGTTAAGCGTGCGATTA
The DNA here is from genome assembly GCF_041431945.1 of Streptococcus sp. 27098_8_66. Lineage (NCBI taxonomy): Bacteria > Bacillati > Bacillota > Bacilli > Lactobacillales > Streptococcaceae > Streptococcus > Streptococcus sp. 27098_8_66. Next base: position 182,443 of record NZ_JAPVYS010000001.1, read on the forward strand.
TCGAAAATGCGAAAAAAACTTATATCCTAGCGGATGATTCGAAAATTGGGGTGACATCCTTTGTCAAAGTGGCTCCTATCAAGCGAGCCATGATTATCACCAATCAATGTGAACCGCAACGATTAAAGGTATTAAAAGAAAAAACGGAGGTTATAGAGGTTTGATTTATACAGTAACACTGAATCCAGCAATTGACTATATTGTCCGTCTCGATCATGTAGAGACAGGGGCGGTCAATCGGATGGCTTCGGAAGATAAATTCGCCGGTGGTAAAGGAATCAATGTCAGTCGTGTCTTAAAACGTCTCGATATCGAGAACACAGCGACTGGATTTATCGGTGGTTTCACCGGACGCTTCATTGAAGACGTACTGACTAGCGAAGCCATTTCAACCAACTTTGTGACAGTGGACCAAGATACACGGATCAATGTCAAGATCAAGGCCGATGAGGAAACAGAGATCAATGGGAATGGCCCAGAAGTGACGGAAGCTCAGTTGCAAGAATTGCTCAACATCTTATCGAGCTTAACAGAAGATGATGTTGTAGTCTTTGCAGGATCTGCTCCATCTTCACTCGGCAATGCCATTTACAAACAATTGATCGCAGCAACACGTGCGACAGGTGCGCAAGTGGTTTGTGATTTTGAAGGGCAAACCTTGATTGATTCCTTGGAGTTCAATCCCCAATTGGTCAAACCAAACAACCATGAGTTGGGAGATATTTTTGGCGTTACCTTGACGGAATTGCCAGAAATTGAACGCTATGCCAAAGAAATTTTGGCAAAAGGAGCACAAAACGTCATTATTTCCATGGCGGGTGATGGTGCTCTCCTTGTCAGTCCAAGCGGCACTTACTTCGCAAAACCAATCAAGGGTCAAGTGAAGAATTCTGTCGGGGCTGGAGATTCCATGGTAGCAGGCTTCACTGGGAAGCTCGCAACGACGGGAGATGTCATCGAAGCCTTCAAATGGGGCGTGGCTTGTGGAACAGCGACCACCTTCTCAGATGATTTGGCAACAGCTGACTATATAAAAGAAACTTATGAAAAAGTAGAGGTAGAAAAACTATGAAAATTCAAGACGTTTTAAACAAAAACGTGATGTTGTTTGACCTTCAGGCAACAGATAAAGAGGGCGTAATCAATGAGATGGTTCAATCGCTCGTTGACAATGGTGTGGTGACAGATTTTGACACCTTCAAGGCTGGAATCATGAACCGTGAAGCACAGACTTCAACTGGTTTGGGTGACGGAATTGCCATGCCCCACAGCAAAAATGAAGCAGTTAAAGAAGCTACAGTCTTGTTTGCAAAATCAAACAAGGGTGTGGACTATGCTTCGCTTGATGGTCAACCAACAGACTTGTTCTTCATGATCGCAGCTCCAGAAGGAGCAAACGATACTCACTTGGCAGCCCTAGCTGAATTGTCTAAGTACTTGATGAAACCAGGATTTGCGGACAAACTTCGCCAAGCAAGCACTCCTGATCAAGTGATCGCAGCCTTTGATGCAGAAGAGCAAGAAGCTGCAGCTGAAGAAGCGAAAAAAGCAGAAGCTGTCAAAGAAGCAGCTTCATCTGACAAACCTCTCATCGTTGCCGTAACAGCATGTACAACGGGTATCGCCCACACTTACATGGCAGAAGAAGCCCTCATCAAAAAAGGTGAAGAAATGGGTGTTACAGTCCGCGTTGAAACCAACGGTGCATCTGGTGTCGGCAACCGCTTGACAGCTGAAGAAATCGCCAAAGCTGAAGGGGTCATCATTGCAGCAGATAAAGCAGTTGAAACCGCTCGTTTCGATGGCAAAAAATTGATCTCTAAACCAGTCGCAGCCGGTATCCGTCAGACAGAAGAATTAATCCAAACCATCTTGGATGGCAAAGCAGATGTCTTCCACGCTGAAAATGCTGCACAAGCTAGCGCTAGCCAAGAAAAATTGAGCTTGGGTGGAGCCTTCTACAAACACTTGATGAGTGGGGTTTCTCAAATGCTTCCATTCGTTATCGGTGGTGGTATCTTGATCGCCCTTGCCTTCTTGATTGACCAAGTTATGGGTGTGCCTCAAGATCAATTGTCTAGTCTTGGTTCTTATCATGTATTAGCAGCACAATTTAAAACAATTGGTGGAGTAGCCTTTGGCTTTATGCTTCCTGTACTTGCAGGTTACATTGGATTCTCAATCGCTGAAAAACCTGGTTTTGTAGCAGGGTTTATCGCTGGATCTATTGCTAGCTCAGGGTCAGCATTTGGAAATATCGCCTACGGTGCTGCTAAAGGTGAATTACCAGCAGCCGTATCATCAGGTTTCCTTGGAGCTTTGGTAGGTGGTTTCCTTGCAGGTGGAGTTGTTCTCTTACTTCGCAAAGCCCTTGCAGGTCTTCCACGTTCACTCGATGGTATCCGCTCTATCCTTCTCTTGCCATTACTTGGTGTTGGTTTGACAGGATTCTTGATGTTCCTCATCAATATTCCAATGGCTGCTATCAATACTGGTCTTAATAACTTCCTTTCAAGCTTGTCAGGTAGCTCAGCTGTCCTTCTTGGACTTCTCGTCGGCGGTATGATGGCTGTCGATATGGGTGGACCAGTTAACAAAGCCGCTTATGTCTTCGCTACAGGTACACTTGCTGAATCTGTTGCTTCAGGTGGTTCTATTGTTATGGCAGCTGTTATGGCAGCTGGTATGGTTCCTCCATTGGCAGTATTCGTAGCAACTGTATTGTTTAAAGATAAATTCACACAAGAAGAACGCGATTCTGGTTTGACAAACATTGTTATGGGTCTTTCCTTCATCACAGAAGGTGCCATTCCATTTGGTGCAGCTGACCCAGCTCGTGCCATCCCTAGCTTCATCGCAGGTTCAGCATTGACAGGTGCCCTTGTTGGTCTTGCAGGCTTGAAACTCATGGCTCCTCACGGAGGAATCTTCGTTATCGCCCTTACATCAAATCCACTTCTTTACATCTTGTTCGTATTGATCGGTGCAGTCGTAAGTGGTATCTTGTTCGGATTGCTTCGCAAACCTAAAAACTAATTCTATCTAAAAGAGGCTGGGCAAAAATCGTCCAGCCTTTGAAGTCTGATAGAAATAAATATATGACGCAGTGGTTGATTGGCATCTTTGTTCACTATACAAGCTCCAAAGATGACCTAATCAACTGTGCGGGGGTGGGAATACGAACTCTTTTAATTCGTCAGAGTTCTTTCCCACTCCCTTTTTTGTTGCGCAAAAACACCAACTAGTGATGAAGTTGCTTATCTCTATAGATTTCGATACAATTATTATAACTTTTCCTTATCAAGGAGGATGAAGCATGAAAAAAGGTAAACTGGCAATTCTTTTAGCCATCGCTTCTGTATTAGCAGGAGGTGTGATTATCGCTAGTCAAAAACAAAACATCTTTTTAAATGACACTCAACCAAGCAAGCAACCTAGCGCTAGAGAGAAGCAACTGGTTTATTTAAAGGAACACGAAAAAGAAATGGCTGATTTTGTAAAATCTTTGAGTCCTAAGGTTAAAAGTGTTCAGTTTGATTGGGAGAGTATGGAAGTTGGTCAGGTAGGCAATGGAACACCTCAAGGCGGTGGCTATATGTTAACACTGCGAGGAAAGGTGAATCAGAATGAACAAACAAAATTCATGGTTGGCTTTTCTATAAATAATGCTACCAGCACACCAAAGGAATTTGGAATTTATGAGATGCAACCCATAAGAATTTATAGGGATGGCGGTTGGTATTATTATGACTAATCTTCATTCAAAAGTCTTTATCTTGTTTTTTCGATCCTTACAAAAGAGTTAGCGAAGAATTGAGCAAAACAAGTTAAAGACTGGCCAAACTTCCCTGGTCTTTTCTTCTTGTACTAGCGAAAAAATCACCTCATTCTACGTTGGTATCTTGAGCTGAATTATGATATAATAAACATAACGCATATTTTTAGGAGAATAAAAATGGATATTCAACGTGAAAAAGAATTTGTCAGCCAATACCACTATGATGCTCGTAATTTTGAGTGGGAAAAAGAAAATGGCATCCCTGAAACAAAAGTAGATGTAAACTTTCAATTGATCAATCGTGATCAAGAACAAAACACGACTTCTTTGATTGTCATCTTGAGCTACATGATTGTTTTTGACGGTTTTGTGATCAGTGGAACCATCACTCAAATCAACCACTTGTTTGGTCGTTATGTCAATGAACCAAGCGAATTCAGCAAAGACGAAGTGGAAGAATTGGCTCGCCCTTGCTTGAATATGCTCAACCGTTTGACTTATGAAGTCACAGAAATTGCCCTCGATTTACCGGGTATTAATTTGGAGTTTTAATCAATGAAATTAGCAGTGATCACGGATTCGTCTGCCTATTTAACGCAAGACGTGCTCCATCACGACGACTTATTTATTTTAGAGATCCCGATCTATATCGATGGGGAGTCTTATGTTGAAGGGAAGAACCTGACACACGATGAGTTCTACCAAAAGATGGCTGCGTCTAAGGAATTGCCAAAGACTAGCCAGCCGAGTGTAGCAGAGTTAGAAGAAGTCTTATCTGGTTTGACAGCTAAGGGCTATACGCATGCTATCGGTCTTTTCTTATCATCTGGTATTTCTGGTTTCTACCAAAATATCCAATATTTGAAGGACGAGTTTGAAGGCTTGACCGTCGAATTTCCGGATTCAAAAATCACCAGTGCACCTCTAGGAATGATGGCAGAAGACTGCTTGAAATGGGCTGGTGAAGGCCGTTCCTTTGATGAAATTGTTGCCAATGTCCAACACCAGATTGATGGAACCTCTGCCTATATCATGGTGGATGATTTGAACCACTTGGTTAAAGGTGGTCGTCTGTCAAATGGGGCTGCTATTCTTGGGAACCTCTTAAGCATCAAGCCTATTCTTCATTTTAATGATGAAGGCGTGATTGAGGTCTTTGAGAAAGTCCGGACGGAAAAGAAAGCCATGAAACGCTTGGTAGAGATTGTTGTATCTGATATCGCAGATGGTCATTACCAAGTCTTTGTCATCCATGCCAATGTCCCTGAAAAAGCAGAAGCACTTCGCCAACTGCTCATCGAAGAAGGAGTGGAAGGTGACATTCCTTTTGCTACCTTTGGAGGAGTTATTGGGACGCACTTAGGTGACCATAGCTTAGCAGTTGGGTATATCCCTATCGTTTAAGGAGAATTCTATGTCAATTAAAGTCATTATCGCAGGTTTCAAGGGAAGAATGGGACAAGCAGCCTATAAGATGGTTTCTGAAGATCCTGAGCTAGAATTAGCCGGCTTGATCGATCCATTTACTGATGAGACAGAGGCTGCAGGAGTCCCTGTCTTTAACCGCAAAGAAGATGTTGTGGGTCTAGAGGCAGATGTTTGGGTCGACTTTACCATGCCCAAGGTCGCTTACGAGAATACTCGCTTTGCAATTGAGAATGGCTTTGCGCCTGTTGTGGGAACGACTGGATTCACTCCTGAGCAGATCCAAGAATTGACAGACCTTTCACGTGAAAAGGATTTGGGTGGCTTGATCGCGCCGAACTTTGCCATTGGAGCCGTGCTCTTGATGCAATTTGCAGCGCAAGCAGCCAAGTATTTCCCGAACGTGGAAATTATCGAATTGCACCACGATAAGAAAAAAGATGCACCGAGTGGAACAGCAATTAAGACAGCTGAGTTGATTTCTGAGAAGCGCGAGAAGATCCAGCAAGGTGCAGCAGATGAAGAAGAGTTGATGCCTGGAGCAAGAGGAGCAGAGTTTGAAGGGATGCGCATCCATTCAGTTCGATTGCCTGGCTTAGTCGCTCACCAAGAGGTGATTTTTGGTAGCCAAGGCGAAGGGTTGACTCTCCGTCATGATTCCTATGATCGTGTTTCCTTCATGACAGGAGTAAATCTAGGGATTAAAGAAGTTGTCAAGCGTCATGAGCTTGTTTATGGTTTGGAACACTTACTATGAGATTAGAAAAGATGCCTTCTGAGTTTCAGGAGGCTTTACCAATATTAGAGAAGATTAAAGCAGCTGGTTTTGAGGCCTATTTTGTAGGGGGATCTGTCCGAGATGCCCTCTTGGATCGTCCCATTCACGATGTCGATATCGCTTCCTCCTCATACCCAGAAGAGACCAAGGCGATTTTTGATCGCACAGTAGATGTCGGTATCGAACACGGGACTGTCTTGGTCCTTGAAAATGGGCAAGAATATGAAATTACGACTTTCCGGACGGAGGATGTCTATGTAGATTATCGCCGTCCAAGCTCCGTGTCTTTTGTACGCTCACTAGAAGAAGACCTCAAGCGTCGTGATTTTACGGTTAATGCCTTTGCCTTAAATGAAAAAGGAGAAATTGTTGACCTCTTTCATGGACTAGAAGATTTAGAAAACAAGGTCCTTCGGGCCGTTGGGCTTCCTCATGAACGGTTTAACGAAGATGCGCTCCGGATCATGCGAGGATTTCGTTTTCAAGCCAGTCTCGGCTTTGAATTAGAAGAGGCAACCTTTGATGCCATGAAGGAGTGTGCTCCATTACTTGAGAAGATTTCAGTAGAGCGTACCTTCATCGAGTTTGATAAACTCTTGCTTTCTCCATACTGGAGACAGGGCTTGGAGGCTATGCTGGCAAGTGGAGCCTATCACTATCTGCCAGAGATGAAGGATCGCAAAGAAGCGATCGAGCGTTTGTTTGACATAGAGTTGGAGTATACCTTTTCAACTTCTGAGCAAGCCTGGGCTGCTTTAGTCTTAGCACTAGAGATTCAAGATATTCCAAGATTCTTTAAGAAATGGAAGACCTCTAGAGACTTTGCCAAGACGGTGGAGCAGATCGTGGAGATTCTTAAGCTCCGAGAAAATGGAAGTCTAGACAAGCGTGCCTGCTACAAGTATGAGAAGCATTTGTTGCTAGTGGCAGAAGAGCTCCGGGAAGCCTATGCCTTGAGTGTGGATTATTTGGCCATCGAGCGTGTTTATGATAGCTTGACCATTCATGATAAGCATGAAGTGGTGGTCAATGGCGGTATGTTGATCAAAGACTATGGTTTTCAACCAGGTCCAGCCTTGGGAGAGATGTTGACAAAGATCGAATATGCCATTGTCGATGGGGAATTGGCTAATGAAAAAGAGGCCATCATCGCCTATATCCAGCAAGTAAAAGAGGAGGAAAAATGAGCGATTTTATTGTCGAGAAATTAACCAAATCTGTCGGAGATAAGACCGTCTTTCGTGAGATTTCCTTTATTATTCACGACTTGGATCGGATCGGATTGATCGGGGTCAATGGGACTGGAAAAACCACTCTGTTAGATGTGTTGTCTGGTCGCTCTGGATTTGATGGAGATGTGAGTCCTTTTTCTGCCAAGAGTGATTATACGATTGGTTACTTGACGCAAGAGCCAGACTTTGATGATCAAAAAACTGTTTTGGATACGGTGTTATCTAGTGATTTGCGTGAAATGCAGCTGATTCGTGATTATGAATTCTTGATGGCGGATTACCGAGAAGAGAACCAAGCACGTCTGGAAAAGGTGATGGCGGAGATGGATTCACTTAATGCTTGGGAAATCGAAAGTCAGGTCAAGACAGTCCTTTCAAAACTTGGGATTGAAGACTTAAATGCAAAAGTTGGAGATCTATCTGGAGGCTTGCGTCGCCGGGTTCAACTGGCCCAGGTTTTGCTGTCTCACCACGACCTTCTCTTACTAGATGAGCCGACCAACCACCTAGATATTGATACTATTGAATGGTTGACCAATTTCTTGAAGAACTCTAAGAAAACCGTGCTCTTCATTACCCACGATCGTTATTTCTTGGATAATATTTCAACACGGATCTTTGAGTTGGATCGAGCTAGTTTGATTGAGTATCAAGGCAATTACCAGGATTATGTCCGCTTAAAGGCCGAGCAAGATGAGCGTGATGCAGCCCTTCTTCATAAGAAGCAGCAACTCTATAAGCAGGAGTTGACCTGGATGCGGCGACAACCCCAGGCGCGTGCGACCAAGCAACAGGCTCGAATCAATCGTTTCCATGATCTTAAGCAAGACTTGTCTGGCCAAAGCAACCAGACGGATCTAGAGATGAACTTTGAGACCAGCCGGATTGGAAAGAAAGTCATCGAGTTTAAAGAGGTGAGTTTTGCTTTTGAAAACAAGCCGATTTTACAGGACTTTAACCTCTTGGTGCAAAACAAGGACCGCATCGGGATCGTCGGGGACAATGGTGTCGGTAAATCGACCCTACTCAATCTGATCGCTGAGCGACTCCAGCCTCAGTCAGGGCAAGTGATCATTGGGGAAACCGTGAGGGTGGCTTATTTCTCTCAACAGATCGATGGCTTGGATGAGAGCAAGCGCGTGATCAATTTCTTACAAGAGGTTGCGGAGGAAGTGAAGACGACTGTCGGAACAACTTCGATCGCAGATCTTTTGGAGCAATTTCTCTTCCCACGCTCTATGCATGGAACCTTGATCGAAAAACTCTCCGGTGGGGAGAAGAAGCGTCTCTTTCTCTTGAAACTCTTGATTGAAAAACCCAATGTGCTTCTCCTCGATGAGCCGACCAATGACTTGGATATCGCAACCTTGACGGTTTTGGAAAACTTCCTTCAAAACTTTGGTGGGCCAGTTATTACCGTTAGTCACGACCGTTATTTCCTAGATAAGGTCGCAAGCAAGATCCTGGCTTTTGAAAATGGGGGCATTCGTGAGTTCTTTGGCAATTATACGGATTACCTAGATGAAAAAGCCTTTGAAGCTGCTCAAGTAACGGCCAGTCACAAGGTTGAAAAAGAGAAACCAGTTAAGCCAAAAGAAGAGAAGAAGCGCATGAGCTACATGGAGAAGCAGGAGTGGGCGAGCATTGAAGCAGATATCGAAGCCATTGAAAATCGGATCGCAGAGATTGAAGTGGAGATGAATGAAAACGGCTCTGACTTTGGCAAATTGTCAGCCCTTCAAAAGGAATTGGATCAGGAAAATGAGCGATTGCTTGAAAAGTACGATCGCTATGAATACTTGAGCGAATTAGATGAATAAGGAGGCCCTATGAATCAATTGAACCGGATATCCCTTGGGATTTCAGCCACTATTTTTACCATTATCGGTATCGTCTTGTTTATCAATCCGATTGAGCACATCGGCTCTTTTAGCTGGTTGATTTCCTGTGGTTTCTTTTTAATCTCCCTTTCGCGTTTTTCACGCTATTACCGATTGCGTCAGGCTGGTATCATTCAGCAGCAACAGCTCTTTCATAGTATGGTCGCCTTGGTTTTTGCGGTCTACTTACTGCTCTATGGCTACAAGACCTTGCCGATTGTCTTTCCAGTCACTTTAGGAATTTGGCTGATCTACCGTTCGATTCTAAACTTCCGAAAAGCCAATTTCTACTCGAGAAAGGTTGAAGAACTGTCCAAGCGTTATATTTTCTTTGCCTTGCTACAGCTCTTCATCGGTTTATTCTTAATTGTTAGCCCACTCTCGATTAGTGTCTTTCTTTTAAATATTATTGGCTTGATTTTCCTCATTCTAGGATTTCAATCCTTTAGTCTCTTGTTAAAAAGTTAAGAAAAGTTACGTGCAAACCTTTGCGTTTGATAAAAAGTCTGATATAATAGAACTGTAGGTGTTTACAAGTTTGAAAGGAGTTACAGATGTCTAAAAAAATTATTGGGATTGACCTTGGGGGAACTTCCATTAAGTTTGCCATCCTTACTTTGGATGGGGAAGTTCAAGAAAAATGGTCTATTAAAACAAATATCTTGGATGAAGGTAGCCATATCGTAGATGATATGATCGAATCCATCGCGCATCGTTTGAAAATGCTTGAGCTTGATGCTTCTGAGTTCCAAGGAATTGGAATGGGATCACCTGGTGTCGTGGACCGTGAAAAAGGTACAGTTATCGGGGCCTACAACTTGAACTGGAAGACCCTTCAACCAGTTAAAGAAAAGATCGAAAGTGCTCTTCATATTCCATTCTTCATTGATAACGATGCCAACGTTGCTGCTTTGGGTGAACGTTGGAAAGGGGCTGGTGAAAACCAACCAGATGTTGTCTTCATGACACTTGGTACAGGTGTTGGCGGTGGTATCGTCGCTGAAGGTCGTCTCTTGCATGGTGTGCGTGGAGCTGCTGGGGAACTTGGTCACATCACGGTTGACTTTGATGATCCAATCCAATGTACCTGTGGTAAAAAAGGCTGTCTTGAAACGGTTGCGTCAGCAACAGGGATCGTCAACTTGACTCGTCGTTATGCAGATGAGTACGAAGGGGACTCTCAATTGAAAGTCTTGATCGACAATGGTGAAGAAGTGACAGCTAAAACGGTCTTTGATCTAGCAAAAGAGGGTGACGCTCTTGCTTTGATCGTTTATAAGAACTTCTCACGTTACCTTGGACTTGCTGCAGCCAATATTGGTTCAACCTTGAACCCGTCTAAGATCGTTATCGGTGGTGGGGTATCTGCTGCTGGAGACTTCCTCTTGGATGGTGTGCGCAAGGTCTTTGAAGAAAACTCATTCCCACAAGTACGTGAATCTACTCAATTGGCGCTTGCTACTTTGGGAAATGACGCAGGTGTGATCGGTGCTGCATCCCTTGTATTACAATAAGATGAAATGGAGATCTGGTTCGTGCTAGGATCTCCTTTTTTCTGTATCCTGTGATATAATGAAGACAAAACTGGATTCAAGGAGGGTATATGACAAAAGCAGATACAATTTTTAAAGAAAACATTCGGAAAATCATGGAAGAAGGCGTTTGGTCAGAACAGGCACGCCCTAAATACAAGGATGGAACAACTGCCAACTCCAAATACATCACGGGAGCCTTTATGGAGTTTGATCTTGCAAAAGGCGAGTTTCCAATTACGACCCTTCGTCCTATCGCTATTAAATCCGCTATCAAAGAGATGCTCTGGATTTACCAAGATCAGTCCAATAGTTTAGAAGTTTTAGAAGAAAAGTACAATGTCCATTATTGGAAGGACTGGGAAGTGGGGGAGAGTCGGACCATCGGTCAGCGCTATGGTGCAGTGGTCAAAAAGCATGACATCACCAATAAAATTCTCAAGCAATTAGAAGCCAATCCCTGGAATCGCCGCAATATTATCTCGCTCTGGGACTATGATGCCTTTGAAGAGACAGAAGGTCTTTTGCCATGTGCGTTTCAAACCATGTTTGACGTGCGGCGCGTGGATGGAGAAATCTATCTAGATGCGACCTTGACCCAGCGTTCCAATGATATGTTGGTGGCCCACCATATCAATGCCATGCAGTATGTAGCGCTACAGATGATGATTGCCAAGCACTTTGGCTGGAAGGTTGGAAAGTTCTTTTACTTCATTAATAACCTTCATATTTATGATAATCAATTTGAACAGGCAGAAGAGTTACTCCGGCGAGAGCCAGCAGATTGCCAGCCACACTTGGTTTTAAATGTGCCAGATGGAACCAATTTCTTTGACATCAAAGCAGAAGATTTTGAACTGGTCGATTATGATCCAGTGAAGCCACAATTGAAGTTTGATCTTGCGATTTAGTGATAAAATCAAGTTTTTGATGCCTTGATCTATTGCTAAAATCCTTTCAGAATTAAAACAATTTTAGCTAAAAATTTTTACTCATTTTTGAGTCAAAATGTTTTGAAAATCGTTCGGATTTTGTTAAAATAGATAAGGTTTGGAAAAAACTAAACAATTTTAAAAAGAATGTTAATTTATAGATAAATATGGAGGTCCATTAGATGGGGAAAGACTTATTTAATGATCGTATTAGCAGATTCTCAATTCGTAAATTGAATGTGGGTGTTTGCTCAGTACTTTTGGGGACACTTGTCATGGTTGGGACAGCCGCAAGTGCAGCCGCAGAAGAAAAGACAGATACGACAAGTGAAAATGTAGCAGCAGTTGCAACAGCGTCGGAAGCGCCCGCAACTTCAACAGCTACTTCAGCAGCATCAACTGCCGCAACAACTAGTACAGCAGCTACAACTTATGATGCAAACGCAGCAATCACTGCACCAGAGACTTCAACTGCTGCAGCAACATCAACAGCACCTGCTTCAACTAGTGAAGCAAGTAGCACAAGCACAGCAGCATCCGCTGCCTCAACTGCACCGGAAACATCAACAGCTGCAACTCCAAAATTAGAAGCAGCTACGCCAGTAAACAAGGCGCCAGAAGCAGCTGCAACAGATAAGAAAGAAGAAGTGGCTGCTGGTGTCGTAGCACCAGCCTCAGAAAACAATGCTGTGACAGCAGAGACTTCTGGTCCTAAGCGTCGTAATCGTCGTGCTCTTGGTGACCCAAATGATCCAAGCTTGATCGGGGATGACGTTGAAGACGCAACTTCAACTCCGAAAGTTGAAAAACCTGGCTTTACAACAAATGTAAATGCTGCAGACCTTGCTAGTCAAATCTCCTGGTTGGACTTTGGCGATACAGCCAACTGGACAGGGACTACTACAACATCAAAAGGGGAACTTGCTCTCCAAGTCGGCGCGACCTACACCAAGGAAATCATGCCTGGCTATGTTGTAACCATCAAGGTAAAATCTTTGAAGCCTTTCCAAGCGACAGAAATATACAAAAAACGCCTTGAAGAACGAGGAGCAACAGAAGCTGAAAAAGCGACCTATGACCCCAATGCTAGAAATGGTTATGTGAATGGAAATGCAAATCCGTTTACCTTGGCGGAATTTAATGCCGGTGAAGAAGCTAAGGTTATTGCCGAGCCTCAAAACCGTTGGACTGAAATTAAAAGCGAGGGGATTGATACTGGTACAACTAAGAAAACTACTATTAGTTCAGAATTAACCGGCGGGAACATTGGGATCCAGTTTGAAGTTTCTGCGACCTTCCGTGGCAAAGCCGTCAAACCTGCCATTGTCATGGCAGATGGTGAGTCAGCTAACCCTGGTGAATTGGTTCTGTTTACCACCAATGGAGAAGGATGGAAACATATAGGGGAATGGAAAAAATCGACTAGAAGATATAATGTAAACTACATTCCACAAGATACAGACAATTTATTTGGTTCAAATCCTACCACCAAAATAAACGGTATGAATTTCGGTAGAACTAATCTTGACCAACTTCGTAGAACAACTCAAGTTGGACCAGACAAAAAAGAGGTCGCTTGGAAGTATTTTGGAAGTGCCGATTTAACAACTGGAGGTCTCGGTACAGGTGTCTTCGGTCCAAATATTTCTGCAAGTGATGTTGCTGTTCCTCTTGTTATGACAAAGGGAGCTTCTGAAATCGGTCTTTACATTGCTTCAGGTGGTAAACAATCTGCTATGGTTGGATTTTTCCCGCTTGATGAAGGAGATGCGCCTGAATCATACGGTAAGGCGATTCATTCGATTGCAACTGTAGATGGAATTACAGGTAAAAAAGTATCTCAACCTTATCTAGGTCACTTAAGCCCTGATATGGATGAAAACAATACGCTTGATTGGACTGGTGATGACAAGGCGACCACTGCGGATGAAGGCATCGACCAATTGCTTCCAAATGATCTCAAAGGAAAAACCAATGAGCTGATCAAGATGGACCGGACACGTCCAGGTAATTACACGATTTCAGTGGAAGCTCATACGGATGGAGCAGCAGAAGCTAACATCTATGGTTGGATAGATTTCAACCAAAACGGAACCTTCGATGAAGATGAACGTTCTGATTTAACAACTATTACCCAAGATGGAACGGCTACGTTAAGCTTTACAAAGAGTAAAACCTATATTGATCCTAGTGTCAATGAATTGGGTGTTCGGATTCGTATCGCTAAGAATGCTAAAGAAATTGAAAGTCCAACAGGTATGGCCTTGTCAGGGGAAGTTGAGGACTTCAAGACTCAAATCACCCACCCACCAAAAGGAGAATTCAAAGAAACAAGTGGTCTTCAAGGGGCGAAGCAAACTGCAACTGTAGCCTTTACTGCTCGAGGTTTGCAAGGGTATAGCCTGACAGAAGCAGCGAAAATTGATGAAACAGTAGCTCCACAAATGATAGATAACCGTACAGGGCAAGTCGTAACACCTGGTGCAGATGGCTACTATGCTGTAGCTGGTCAAGGGAAGTACAAGATCACTTCAAACGGAACATCTGTGGATGTTGAGTTCATTCCCGAAGATCACTTCCTTGGAACAGCTGACGGTATCTCTATCCGTCGTACAGACAGCAATGGCTACGATACGGGTTGGTCAACAAAATTCCCAGCCGATGAAGCCAATGTCGATACTGCCATCAATACTATGGACGGTCTATACATCCCAACAGTTACACCAACGGAAATTGAAGGGGTAGATAAGACTTCATCAGATGTCCAAGGTGCGACTCAAACTGGTACACCTACCTTTAACACAACTACAACGAATGCTAATGGCGAAAAGATCTCTGTCACTCCAAGCTTGGAATACCCTGCTAAATTGGTGGACCCAGCGACTGGTCAAGTAACCAATGCAACCTCTGTAACAGTAGCGGGCGAAGGAACTTACAGCATTGATGATGCTACTGGTAAAGTAACCTTTGTTCCAGAACCAGGATTCACAGGTACAGCTCAAGGTGTTACCGTATCTGTAACAGCTCCTGTCGGAAAAGATAAAGACGGTACCGTCCGTGATGAATACCTTAAGACAGCAAGCGCTAAATACACACCAACGGTTACTCCAATCACAGTGACTCCTACAGACAAGGTTTCTGAGAATGTTCAAAATGTTCCTCAAACACAAACACCAACCTTTGATTTGAGTAATGATAAGACTGCTGAAATCACTAGCAAGAAACTGGTAGATCCAGCAACTGGTCAACCAACTGATGAAACAACAGTGACAGTAGCAGGTGAAGGTAGCTATACTATCGACCCAACGACTGGAGCAGTAACATTTACGCCAGAAAAAGACTTTGTCGGTACTGCAAAAGGAGTAACTGTTCAGGCAACTGCTACTATTACAAATGCTAATGGTAAGACTGCAACCATTACTTCAGATGCGACCTACACACCAACTGTTGTGCCAGCAGTTCCAACTGCAAACCCTGCAACTTCTAAAGATGTTCAAGGTGCAACTCAAACCGGTACACCAACCTTTGCAGGAACAACTGTTCAAGTAAACGGTGAAGATAAAGCTATTACCATTAAAGACAATAGCTACACATTGCTAGATAAAGATGGTAACGAAGTTTCAACGACACCAGCTTATGCTGCTGATGGTACGACTGAAATCGGTACTTACTCAATCGATCCTACAACTGGTCAAGTGACCTTCACACCGACTGATAAATCTTACACTGGTGCAGTGACACCAGCCAAGGTTCAAGCTGAAAGTTCTAACGGTATCAAGGTAGATACAACCTACACACCTGAAATCGTTCCTGTCACACCGACAGCAACACCAGCTGAAACAGAAGATATCCAAGGTGCTACTCAAACAGGTAAACCTGAATTCAAGGGTGGAACAGTAACTGTTGATGGTGTTGAGAAGACTGTTGAAATCAATGAAGACGTTCCAGCAAAATTCGACGACGGCTCAACAACTAAGACCGTTGAAGGTGTTGGTACTTACACAGTAGCAGCAGATGGAACTGTGACATTTGTTCCTGAGAAATCATTTGTCGGAACTGCACCAGCCGTGACCGTTGTCCGCGAAGATAAGAACGGAAGCAAAGCTTCTGCAACATACACACCAACTGTATTACCTGTGACTCCAACTGCAACTCCAGCAGAAACAACTGACATTCAAGGTGCAACTCAAAAAGGTAAACCTGAATTCAAGGGTGGAACCGTAACAGTTGATGGCGTTGAGAAAACAGTAGAAATCAATGAAGATGTTCCAGCAACATTTGACGATGGTTCAACTACCAAGACAGTAGAAGGCGTTGGTACTTACACAGTAGCAGCAGACGGAACTGTAACCTTTGTTCCTGAAAAATCATTCACAGGTAAAGCACCTGCCGTAACGGTTGTTCGTGAAGATAAGAACGGAACCAAAGCTTCTGCAACTTATACACCAACTGTAACTCCTGTCACACCGACAGCGACACCAGTTGAAACAACAGGTAAGCAAGGTCAAACCCAAACAGGTAAGCCTGTATTTACTGAAGGCAACAGCCGTGTGCCAATGAACGATGATGTTCCAGCAACCTTCGATGATGGTTCAACAACTAAGACAGTTGATGGCGTTGGTACTTACACAGTAGCAGCAGACGGAACTGTAACCTTTGTTCCTGAAAAATCATTCACAGGTAAAGCACCAGCCGTAACAGTTGTTCGTGAAGATAAGAACGGAACTAAAGCTTCTGCAACTTACACACCAACTGTAACTCCAGTAACTCCAACTGCAACACCAGCTGAATCTACTGGACCTCAAGGTCTTGTTCAAACTGGCACTGTAACCTTCACTGAAGGTGATGAAGTAGCTCCAATTAACAAGGATTCGATTACTCTTCTTGATGAAAATGGTCAACCAGCAGCATCAGTAGAAGCGAAATCACCAGCAGGTGATGTGATCGGTACATACACAGTTGATAAAGACACAGGTGTAGTTACTTTCACACCAACAGATAAATCTTATTCAGGTGATGTTGTCCCAGTTAAGGTTCAAGCAGCTGATGCAAATGGAACAACAGTTGAAACAACTTATACACCGAAGATTACTCCAGTTGTTCCAACTTCTGAAGATGCTACATCGACAGATATTCAAGGTCAAACACAATCTGGTAAACCAACCTTCACCGAAGGAAATCCAAATGTTCCAATCGATGAAGATACTCCAGCGACCTTCGAAGATGGTTCAACCACTAAGACAGTAGATGGCGAAGGAACTTACACTGTTTCTCCAGATGGAACCGTAACCTTCGTTCCAGAAAAATCATTCACTGGAACTGCTTCAGGCGTAACAGTGAAACGGGTGGATAAGAACGGTACTGAAATCACAGCCAAGTACACACCAACTGTGACACCAGTAACTCCAACAGCTACACCAGCTGAAACAACTGATATCCAAGGTGCGACTCAAACTGGTAAACCTAAATTCACCGAAGGCGACAGCCGTGTGCCTATGAACGATGATGTTCCAGCAACCTTCGATGATGGATCAACTACGAAGACTGTAGATGGTGTTGGTACTTACACAGTAGCAGCAGACGGTACAGTAACCTTCGTACCAGAAAAATCATTCGTTGGAACTGCACCAGCCGTAACAGTGGTTCGTGAAGATAAGAACGGAACAAAAGCTTCTGCGACATATACACCAACCGTAACACCAGTTACACCAACTGCAGAAGATACAACATCTACTGACAAACAAGGTCAAACGCAAACAGGTACTCCAACCTTCACACCAGGTAATCCAAATGTCCCAATGGATGATGATACACCTGCAACCTTTGAAGATGGCTCAACAACCAAGACAATTCCAGGTGAAGGTACTTACACTGTTGCTCCAGACGGAACCGTAACATTTGTTCCAGAAAAATCATTCACAGGAGAAGGTACAGGCGTAACGGTGAAACGTGTCGATAAGAACGGTACTCCAGTTACTGCTAAGTACACACCAACTGTGACACCGGTAACACCAACAGCAAGTCCAGCTGAATCAGAAGCTCCTCAAGGTGTGGTTCAAACTGGAACTGTAACCTTCACTGAAGGTGACCCAGTTGCACCAATCGACAAGGATACCATTACTCTTCTAGACGAAAATGGTCAGCCAGCAGAATCTGTAGTTGCTAAATCACCAGCAGGTGATGTGATCGGTACCTTCACTGTTGATAAAGAAACAGGTGTTGTGACCTTCACACCAACGGATAAATCTTACTCAGGTGATGTTGTTCCAGTTAAGGTTCAAGGTAAAGATACAAACGGAACAGTTGCTGAGACAACTTACACACCGAAGATCACTCCAGTTGTACCAACTGCTGATCCTGCAACATCGACAGATATCCAAGGTAAAACACAAACAGGTACACCAAGCTTCACACCTGGTAACCCTGCAATCCCAATGGATGATGATGTACCAGCTACCTTTGAAGATGGTTCAACAACAAAAGTTATTCCAGGAGAAGGAACTTACACAGTTGCTCCGGACGGAACCGTAACCTTCGTACCAGAAAAATCATTCACAGGAACAGGTACAGGCGTAACAGTGAAACGTGTTGATAAGAACGGTACTCCAGTTACTGCAACTTACACACCAACTGTAACACCTGTTACACCAACTGCAACTTCAGCAGTATCTACTGATGTGCAAGGTGCAACACAAACTGGTAAACCTGTATTTACTGAAGGTGACAGCCGTGTACCAATGAACGATGATGTTCCAGCAACATTTGACGATGGTTCAACTACGAAGACAGTTGAAGGTGTTGGTACTTATACTGTAGCCCCAGACGGAACAGTGACATTTGTACCTGAAAAATCATTCGTCGGAACTGCACCAGCTGTAACTGTGGTTCGTGAAGATAAGAACGGAACAAAAGCTTCCGCAACTTACACACCAACCGTAACGCCTGTTACACCAACTGCAAGTCCAGCAGTATCTACTGATGTGCAAGGTGCAACTCAAACAGGTAAACCTGTATTTACTGAAGGCGACAGCCGTGTACCAATGAACGACGATGTTCCAGCAACATTTGACGATGGTTCAACTACGAAGACAGTTGAAGGTGTTGGTACTTACACAGTAGCCCCAGACGGAACAGTGACATTTGTACCAGAGAAATCATTTGTTGGAACTGCACCAGCAGTGACAGTGGTTCGTGAAGATAAGAACGGAACAAAAGCTTCCGCAACTTACACACCAACCGTAACGCCTGTTACACCAACAGCTGATCCTGCAACATCTACAGATATCCAAGGTCAAACCCAAACAGGTAAACCAAGCTTCACGCCTGGTAACCCAAGTGTACCAATGGATGATGATGTGCCTGCAACCTTTGAAGATGGATCAACTACTAAAGTTATTCCAGGAGAAGGAACTTACACCGTTTCTCCAGACGGAACCGTAACCTTTGTACCAGAAAAATCATTCACAGGAACAGGTACAGGCGTAACCGTGAAACGTGTTGATAAGAACGGTACACCAATAACCGCTACTTACACACCAACAGTAACACCAGTTACACCAACTGCAGAATCAGTTACTTCAATTGGTAAGAAGGGTCAAACCCAAACAGGCAAACCAACCTTCACAGAAGGTGATAGCCGTGTACCAATGAATGACAAAGTTCCAGCAACATTTGAAGATGGTTCAACTACGAAGACAATTCCAGGTGTTGGTACATACACTGTAGCAGCAGACGGAACCGTAACCTTCACACCAGAACCTGAATTCACTGGAACTGCACCAGCTGTAACAGTGGTTCGCGAAGATGTGAACGGAACCAAAGCTTCTGCAACTTACACACCAACTGTCCTTCCAATCACTAAGTTTGTTGATAAAGAAGGTAAGGAAATCCCAGGATATCCTGCAGTTGATGGAGAAGAACCAAAAGCTGAAATTCCAGGTTACCGCTTTGTGGAAACGAAGAAATTGCCTAATGGTGATACTGAACACGTCTATGAAAAAGTTACAACTTCATACGTAGACGAAAATGGTGTTCCTATCCCAGGTAACCCTACAGAAGATGGGGAACAACCGAAGAAAGATATCCCAGGTTATGACTTTGTGAAGACTATTGTAGATAAAGATGGAAACATTCAACATATCTACAAGAAGACTGTGACACCAACTCCAACACCGGATCCAACTCCGACACCAGAGCCACAACCACAGCCTACTCCACAGCCACAACCAACACCAGAACCACAACCAACTCCACAACCAAAACCAGAAGAACCAACGATTCCTGTCATTCCAGAAACGAAAGAAGAAGTGAAGTATATCGATCCACAAAATCCAACTGCACAACTTCCAAACACAGGAACAAAAGAATCTTCTACTGCTGGTCTTGCAATCTTTAGTGCTTTAGCAGGTCTGTCATTATTCGGATTTGCAAAACGCAAAAAAGAAGACTAAGCTAACTTGTGGCTAAGAAAAACCGCGAAAATCTCGCGGTTTTTCTGTTTGTATTTGAAAAAATATCCTCCAAACTAGATAGTTGAAATCAGTCTTTTATAAGAAAATTTGATAAAATAGAAGTATCAGTGTAAAGGATGAGAGAATGAAAAAGATTATTGGTATCTGGGCTCAAACTGAAAATGGCATTATTGGAAAGTACCAAGTCATGCCTTGGTATCTGCCAGCTGAGCTTCAGCATTTCAAAGAAACAACCATGGGACAAGCGATTCTTATGGGAAGAGTGACCTTTGATGGTATGAAAAAACGGGTTTTACCAGGTCGGACTAGCATTATCTTAACGCAAGATCAAGCCTATGATCCTGAAAATGATGCTGTACTCGTCATGCACAGCAAGGAAGAAGTCTTGGAGTGGTATCAGAACCAAGAGAAGAATCTTTATATTATTGGAGGCAGTCAGATTTTAAGGCTCTTCTCTGACCAGTTAGAAGAATTGATCCAGACCATGATTCATGCAACGATTGATGGAGATACATTGGCACCAACATTTGAAGAGAGCCACTATGAAAGAGTCCGTCAAGTCTATCATCCGAAAGATGAGAAGAATCCATATGATTTTACGGTCAACTATTATAAGAGAAAGGATTTAGACTAATGGAGCGAAGTGTCTTTGGTTTTTTTACAGCTGTCCTATGTGTCATCTGTTTGATTTGCGCCTTACAAACCTTTCGTAAAAAACGGTTCGGCCTCGCTATTTTATTCTTACTAAATGCTTTTACCAATCTTGTGAATTCTATTCACGCCTTTTACATGACCTTATTTTAAACTAAATAGAAACAGAAAATGACAGAAAGAGGAAATACATGCCAACGAATCAAAACAATGATATGATGGTTTATTGCTCATTTTGCGGAAAGAGTCAAGATGAAGTCCAAAAAATCATTGCAGGAAACAATGCGTTTATCTGTAATGAATGTGTAGAGTTAGCTCAAGAAATCATCCGCGAGGAGCTTGCTGAAGAAGTACTTGCTGACCTTAGCGAAGTTCCAAAACCAATCGAATTGCTCAATATCTTGAACCACTACGTCATCGGTCAAGATCGGGCTAAACGTGCCCTTGCTGTAGCGGTATACAACCACTACAAACGCATTAACTTCCACGATACACGCGAAGATGAGACGGATGTTGAATTGCAAAAATCAAACATCCTCATGATTGGACCTACTGGTTCAGGAAAGACCTTCTTGGCCCAAACTTTGGCTCGTAGCCTGAATGTTCCATTTGCTATTGCAGATGCAACAGCTTTAACTGAAGCCGGTTATGTGGGTGAAGACGTTGAAAATATTCTCTTAAAACTTCTTCAGGCAGCGGATTTCAATATTGAGCGTGCAGAACGTGGCATTATTTATGTCGATGAAATCGATAAGATTGCTAAGAAAAGTGAAAATGTCTCGATCACACGTGACGTTTCTGGTGAAGGGGTGCAACAAGCTCTCTTGAAGATCATCGAAGGAACCGTCGCTAGTGTGCCACCTCAAGGGGGACGTAAACACCCTCAACAAGAGATGATCCAAGTGGATACCAAGAACATCCTCTTTATCGTAGGGGGGGCTTTTGATGGGATCGAAGAAATTGTTAAGCAACGTCTCGGTGAAAAGGTCATCGGTTTCGGTAAAAACAATAAAGCCATCGATGAATCCAGCTCTTACATGCAAGAAATCATTGCAGAAGATATTCAAAAATTTGGAATTATCCCAGAATTGATTGGTCGTCTTCCAGTCTTTGCAGCTCTTGAACAATTGACAGTTGAGGATCTTGTCCGTATCCTAAAAGAGCCACGCAATGCCTTGGTAAAACAATACCAAACCTTGCTTTCTTATGACAATGTTGAATTGGAATTCGATGATGAAGCTCTTCAAGAGATTGCGAATAAAGCTATCGAAAGAAAGACTGGAGCTCGTGGTCTTCGTTCGATTATCGAAGAAACCATGATGGATGTCATGTTTGAAATTCCAAGTCAAGAAGATGTCAAACTTGTACGAATCACAAAAGAAGCTGTTGACGGAATAGAAAAACCAGTTCTTGAAACAGCATAGAAAGATTAAATATGGAAATTAACACACATAATGCGGATATCCTCTTAAGCGCTGCAAATAAGAGTCATTATCCTCAAGATGAGATTCCAGAAGTTGCACTTGCCGGTCGATCAAATGTCGGCAAGTCTTCTTTTATTAATACTCTCTTAAATCGAAAGAACCTGGCCAGAACATCTGGCAAACCAGGAAAAACCCAATTGCTAAATTTCTTCAATATCGATGACAAACTCCGTTTGGTAGACGTACCTGGTTATGGCTATGCACGTGTCTCTAAAAAAGAGCGCGAGAAGTGGGGACGGATGATTGAAGAATACCTCACCAGTCGTGAGAACTTAAAAGCAGTCGTTAGCCTAGTCGATTTTCGTCATGAACCTTCTGCAGATGATGTTCAGATGTATGAATTCTTAAAATATTATGAGATCCCTGTGATCTTAGTATCGACCAAGGCAGATAAGATTCCACGTGGAAAATGGAACAAACATGAATCCATCATTAAGAAAAAATTAGATTTTGATCCAGCAGACACTTTTATTGTCTTTTCTTCGGTAACCAAGGAAGGACTAGAAAAGTCATGGGATGCTATTTTGGAAAATGCATTTTACGAAATAAATTGAAATGACATGAAAATGTCATTTTTGTTTTGGATTTATCTCGCAATTGTAATACAAGTGTAATATAAGTGGCTTTGTTTTCTTCTATTTATATGGTATAATCTCAATAAAGATAAAAGATGATAAAAAATTAATTGGAGATAAATTGTATTATGAGAAAGAAAATACGGAATAAAACGAAATTATTTGGTTTGTTCGTTTCTGTATTAGCAGTGGGGACATTTGCCGCTGCTATGAGCGAGCACGTAACATCAGTTGGTGCTAATGATGGAACTTACCAAGCATACTCAGACCCAACTGAAGCTTTCATCTCACAAATTGGTGAGTCAGCTCGTCAGCTTGGTCAAGAGAATGATCTTTATGCTTCCGTTATGATTGCACAAGCGATCTTGGAAAGTGGATCAGGACAGTCTGGTTTGGCTTCTTATCCACATTACAACCTTTTTGGGATTAAAGGAAGTTATGCTGGGCAATCTGCAGTGATGCAAACTTGGGAAGATGATGGTGCTGGAAATGCGTATACGATTAATGATGCTTTCCGTTCATACCCATCTTACTATGAATCATTGCAAGACTATGTAGCAGTTTTGAAACAAGGACATTTTGCAGGTGCTTGGAAGAGTAACACATCAAGTTATCAAGACGCAACAGCAGCTTTGACAGGTGTTTATGCGACAGATACTAGCTACTACGCAAAGCTCAATCATATCATTGAAACCTATAATTTGACTCAATATGATTCACCAAATGTTCAGGGTGGTATCACTGGTTCGGTATACAATCCATATCGTCAACAGTTCACTTCACAAGAAATCTTGAATTTGGATATCGCTTGGGCTAACCGTTTAAATTATTAAAAGTAAAGCAGGCAGATGCCTGTTTTTTTGTTTGGTTTTTACTACATTCGTACATTCGATATAAAACGTATATATTGTGAATTTTAAGAATTCTTCCTGAAAACCTTTTCAAACTATTTTGTCTATGATATAATGATTTTATTCACAAACATTACATAAGGAGAATATTATGTCTGAATCTAGTTTTATTCAAAAAGTGGGAGCAGCGTGTAATAAGAAAGAGGATCTTTATCAGAAATCTAAAACTCGCTATGCAGTTCGCTCTATTTTTGCTGGAGGATTTCTTACTTTAAGTACGGCGGTCGGAGCGGTTGCAGCTGACTTATTAAATACCTTTGTACCTGGAACGGGTCGTTTCCTATTTCCATTCATCTTTGCCTGAGGGTTGGTTTACCTCTTATTCTTAAATGCGGAATTAACCACCTCAAATATGATGTATTTGACGGCGGGAACCTATCTAAAGAAAATTCACTGGAAGAAAGCTTTGGAGATTCTTCTTTATTGTACCTTCTTTAATTTAATTGGTGCTTTAATCGTAGCTTTTCTGTTCAATCAAACCACTGCCTTTGCTCATATCGATCCAAAAGGATTCCTAGCCACGGTGGCAGAAAATAAACTCCAACGGAGCAATCAAGTGGTTTTCTTTGAAGGTGTCATTGCCAATATCTTTGTAAATATTGCTATTCTTTCTTATCTATATTTCAAAGATGAAACAGCGAAAGTGCTCTTAGCCCTATCTGCTATTTATATGTTTGTCTTTATGACCAATGAACACTTGGCGGCTAATTTTGCTTCTTTCTCATTATTAAGCTTTAATTCAGTATCTAGTCAATTGCCACATTTTGAATTTTTAAATATTTTACGTCACTATGGTGTTACCTTCTTTGCCAACTGGGTAGGAGGAGGAGTCCTAATGGGACTAGCCTATGCTTGGTTGAATAATATCAAGAGTCTTTACAACGACTAAAAAATATAAAAAAAGTTTGCAAAAGTACTTGCATTCTTTTTTTATATGTGATAAACTATTTTACGGTTTGAAAAAACTGCCTAAGACAGTAGGGGAGCTCGACTCATAAAAATCCTACCGAGGACAAAACGTATCAATTAAAAGAAGCGTATTGTACTTTCGTGTCTAGGTTTGGGCGCGTTTTTCTTTTGGAAAAATTCCCCAAGCAAAATAATTACGGAGGTGAACACACTAATGAGTGAAGCAATTATTGCTAAAAAAGCGGAACTAGTTGACGTAGTAGCTGAAAAAATGAAAGCTGCTGCATCAATCGTCGTTGTAGATTCTCGCGGTTTGACAGTTGAGCAAGATACAGTTCTCCGTCGCAACCTTCGCGGAAGCGAAGTTGAGTTTAAAGTTATTAAAAACTCAATCTTGCGTCGTGCAGCTGAAAAAGCTGGTCTTGAAGATCTTGCATCTGTATTCGTTGGACCTTCTGCAGTAGCATTTTCTAACGAAGATGTTATCGCACCTGCGAAAATTTTGAACGATTTTGCTAAAGACGCTGAAGCACTTGAAATCAAAGGTGGTGCAATCGAAGGCGCTGTCGCATCTAAAGAAGAGATTCTTGCACTTGCAACTCTTCCAAACCGCGAAGGACTTCTTTCTATGCTCCTTTCTGTACTTCAAGCGCCAGTGCGCAACGTTGCTCTTGCAGTCAAAGCGGTTGCAGACAACAAAGAAGACGCAGCTTAATCTTAAGCTACGCAGCGTAGCCTAGCTACAAAAAAATAAAAACATAAAATTAAAACTTATTTGGAGGAAATAACAATGGCATTGAACATTGAAAACATTATTGCTGAAATTAAAGAAGCTTCAATCCTTGAATTGAACGACCTTGTAAAAGCTATCGAAGAAGAATTTGGTGTAACTGCAGCTGCTCCTGTAGCTGTTGCTGCAGCTGGTGCTGCTGACGCTGGTGCTGCTAAAGATTCATTCGATATCGAATTGACATCTGCAGGCGACAAGAAAGTCGGCGTTATCAAAGTTGTACGTGAAATCACTGGTCTTGGTCTTAAAGAAGCTAAAGAACTTGTTGATGGTGCACCTGGTGTCATCAAAGAAGGTGTTGCAGCTGCTGAAGCTGAAGAAATCAAAGCTAAATTGGAAGAAGCTGGAGCTTCAGTTACTCTTAAATAATCGAGTAACGCAAATTGAATGCGAAAGCCTAGTATATTAAGGTTAAGAATTGCTTAAGGTGATTTAAATTTTAAATAGGGGAGTTATTCCCCACCAAATCCCCGCCAAGTTAGATCTTGGCGGGGATTTTTTTCTACAACAAAATAGACACTATTATTCTTTTGTTAGTTTTATGATATGCAGAAATTATAGTGCTATTTTAACCTAAATTCAATCATTGCATTCAACTGGTTGCATAAGCCCACCACACCCACGCTAAACCAAGATCAGTAGCTTGAATAATATTTTTGGGAACTATATACAAGTTTACACCAATCACAAGATGTAGTACTTCAACAATATCGAAAAAAGACGATTTCCGTTTAGAAATCGTCTTTTCACTATTTCAATAGTTCATACTCAAATAGTTTACTTTCAAGCTCATTTTCGTAGTAATCAGATAACCTTGTTTTAAGCTCTTTTAGTTTAGTGTTAACTTTTTCATTATTGAAAATCTTTTTACCGTTACCATCTTTGTATGATGTATTTATATCCAATTCAATTTGATAAGTGCCATAATTGTATTTTGGATTATATTCTTGAGTATTTTTAGCTAGTTCAAGTAATTCATCGAAGACACCTAGCAACATTAAGTCAGATCTATCAAGTTTTCCATATTTTTCTTGTTCGACCAATTCTTTACGGACTAGAGAGTTCTCATCTAGGCACATTTCGTTATTGTAAAACCTCCCATCAGAGCCATCAAAGCTCAAACAATGATTTTTTTGAGAGATACAAGTCCATAATGTAGCTTTTCTAAGAAAATCTGTATCCTCTTTATACAAATCCCCTTTATCAGCAGTTGTATAGTAAACATCTCTCTCATACCAGTTTTTCTGCGGATATTGTTTAGCGACAAATAAAGCTGTCTGCTCCGCGTAATTATTGACTCTGACTTGACTACCTCGACCATGGTATATTGCAATTCTAGTCATTCGTATATCCTGTGGGGTAATGCCAAAACCACTGGCTTCTATCACTGCCAAAATATTATCGTTATAAATAGGCTTTCCATAATTTTTCAACGGAACTTCTTTACCATCATAACCAGTAGCTATTTTGGATAATGCGTCTGATTTAAGCTTCTTTGAGTAATACTCTCCAAGCGTTTTGTAAACTTTTTTTATGCTTACCCTTTCAACCTCTTTGAGAACGGCATCTTCTGGGACATCAATGACTGCAACCCCTTTTCCAGTCCCCCATTTTTTATCATCTTTCCAAATTTCTTTAGCAGATACAGTAATACTTTCAGTTTCTGTATCTTGATTGTTTTTCCAAAGTGCAACTAAGACAGAGCTTTCTTGTGCTTTGAAGTTCCCTCTGTTTGCTAGAAAACCATCAACAAAGACTTTTTTCATCAGACCAACTGATTTCCAATACTTAACAGGAGCAAACAAAATATAATAGTCATTTTCATCTCTCATAAAATATTTTTCAAATGACCAAACGAATTGATTGAGTAAGTCTTTAGCATGATTACTATCACCAGTAAATTCATCAGACATCAATTTTCTTATGTAGCTGAATTTTTCTTTTGATTTAATATTTCCTTCTTGAGCACGAGCTAATTCGCTAGAATAAGGGGGATTTTCATAACCAATAATCGCAACATTTTTGTCATCTATGATTTCTTGTAAGGTATTATGTTTTCCATCTGTTTCCATTGGAATTGTCAAAAAATCTTTTGCCAAGGCATCTCCACCTGTTACTAAGTTTCCCATGCCTGCTTGTACCATTGTAAGCAGTGGGATAATGGCTCTCACCTTTCCAATGTATTTGTTATATAAAACAAGCCATTCTTTGATTTCATAAGTATTCAAGACAACATGGCTTAACTCTTCTTCGGTTAAATAATGCTCTAATGCCCCTGTGCCAGCACATCTATCCAAAATAACATAGTCCATACCTTTAGGAAGACTACCAATAGCTTGGCGAACAAGTTTTGTAGCTTCTTTAACATAAGGTAACGGTGTATAAAACGCTCCTAGGTCTTTTCTGTTTACAGGGTCATTCAAGGCGTCCATCACGGCATCAAAATCTGTTTCGTCTCCATTCCAAGGTAAGATATAGTTCTCAACTATGGAATTAGATGGATTTTTAAGCATTTCAAACATTTGGGATTTAGTTGCGGATTTATCGTAATGATAAATATAATTTGCCCAACCTAAGACATTTGGAAAATTTATATCAAATTTTTGATAGACTTCCACATTGAACAGGTCTTTTAGTGCTTTATTTTTAGGATTGTTTGGTTGAAATACTGTAAAATCAAACTCATTTTCAGGCTTTGTAGCATTTTTAAGCGTTACTTGTTTAACATCTTTAGAAGCACTATTTGTATAATCTTGCTCAATTTCAGAACGATATTGGGTGGCATCATAAACGTAAGCATGGTCTTTACTAATATCAATTAAGACAATTTTACTAGGTATTGGAATACCACCTTTGTTTCTCAACTTAGAAAGATAATGAACAGCTTGTACGAGAACAATATTAAGGTCTGCAATATTATTCTTAAACTCAAATAAAGTACCTTTTACAATACCGTCTGTATTCTCTGTTAGTACCAAAACTAAAAGTTTATGTACAATTGACTTAACATGAACTAAACCATTGATATAACTGAATTAGAAACATAAAGTACCTTCTTTAAAAAGTGTACTTTATTTTTGTTTTGTACATTATTTTAGGAAGTGAATAATGTACATTTTAGTTCTATATTTATCTGATTAAATCATGTAAAAGCCGTGTTATAATTTAGGAAAGGAAAATTATACTTTTAGGAGGACAACATATGAGCAGTAGTGATAAATATACAGTAGAGTTAAAGCCTTCAGAATTAGATATTAAACAAGCTTACCTTGACTACCCTAAATTAAAGAATTTGCTAGAAAATTCTTTAGATGATGATGGTGGATTCTACATTCTGAATAACAATAAGATGTTTGATGATGATAAATGGCCTAGTATTTGTCAGCATAAAGTTATTTTGGACGAAAAACAAAATATTGAAATTAAAACAATAAAGGTATTGTTGTCTAAACGGTTTAATAATAACAAAGATAATTCTGAATCTTCCAAGACCCATAAGGAAAAAAAGGGAAGTATTTAGACTGGAGCACTAAACCTGATAATGCCTATGGCAAACAACAAATAGACATTGATTGTTCAGTGCATTCAAGTGAGGATATTTTTAATCGAGGACATTTAATAGCAGATTCAATTATTGCTTATTGTGACGAATTTGATTACCGTAAACGGGAAAACCTCGTTATGATCACTAATTGGTGCAATCGAGCTAATACTAAGCACAAAACTGGAAAAGCTTGTGGTATGTTCTATTTTGAGAATGTTATACTTAATACATTAGAAAAAGGAATTGATGTTGAATATAGAGTTACGCCTATCTTTAAAAAGAATTCAGAAGGGGCAGAGCAAGAATTTGAATACCTTCCTAGAGGTGTTATTTTAGAAGCTAAAACGCCAAATAAAGAAGCGTTTGAAGTAGAAGAAGATGATGTTATCATGAATGAATTTAATGTCTTTATCCCAAATGCTCAAAAAGGTTTAGACATCAATTATAAAACAGGTTCAATAAAAGCCAATTCATCCTTAACTGAAGCAAATGTAAGCCCTGCCGACCCCATTAAAAAATTATCTAAACATATAAACAGAAGGAAAATCCTTCTGTTTTATTTTTTCATTTCTTCAATTAATCGCTCAATTTTTTCTGTCACATGATTTCCAGATACATCTAAAATGCATTCTGGTTTGATTGACGGATTTTGCCAACTTGTTACATGATAGCGTTCTTTATAGTCTTTCAGTTCTGGGATAGCTTTATGCCACAAAGATTGGCCTCTTAGCAAAACAATCACAACATCATCATTTTTGTCTTCGATTCTTTCTTTTAGAACCTCAAAGACAAATTTTTGGGATGGCAAGTAATCTTTGTTTGCTAATTTTTCACATTTTTTATCAAGAAAAAGGGAGTAATAAGGGAAGAAGTCTATAATTGCAATATTTTTTGTGAAGAATTCGTCTAGTTTATCATTTAATTCTGTTTCTTTTTCACCAAATTCTTCTGGACTATTCAACTTCAATTCGTTCAGCCTAATTTTTTCAGAAACCTCTTCTGGAAACCAGACTTTAAATTTGTCGCTCCAGTATTTTCCACGTTTTTCTAAAGAAAGGTCAAAAGCATGGAATTTTGCGCTTGGAGTTAGTTTTAGATTGTTTTCGACAATATCTTCATATCCATTTGTATGTAAATATTGATCAAGATAATCATCGTCGTATCTTGGGTTATTCGATAGAAAGATTACTTTTGCTTTTAGAATATTTCCGATAAATTGTTGCGACATCATGTTGAAATGCAATTTATGCTCTTCTTTTGGAACGTATCTTTTATTATCTAAAAATTCTTCAATATAAGGCTTATCTGATTCTGCTACAATAAACCTTTCTCCAGAACGATCACCTTTGTAGATTTTTTTCCATGGGTTTTTCATTCTTAATCCTCTTCTTTCTTTTTTTACATTTCTATTATATAATATTTCGTAATTTTATGTCATACTTTCTTCAGTAACTTCTATGTTTTTAAGTGTTTTAAACTAAAAGTTTATGTACAATTGACTAAACAAGACTTAAACCATTGATACAACTGAATTAGAAGCATAAAGTACATTCTTTAAAAAGTGTACTTTATTTTTGTTTTGTACATTATTCTGGAGTGGTATTTTGCAAGAACACTTTGTACAGTTTAAAAAAATATAGATAAATAAAAACACTCTAAATTTCATTAAATTGATATTAGAGTGTTTTTTTATTGTCAAAATGTACATTTGAAATATTTTTAGTTTTCACTTAAATAAAGTACATTTTCACCTGAATTGAGAGTAGTAAAAAATTCCAGTGTTCACTTAAATAAAGTACATAATTGAGTATAATTGGCTTAAAAATTTTTTTGGTTATATTGTTTCCTTTTCTTCAAAGCCAAATGTTCTCCAAAAAAACAGATTGTCAGCCCTTTCGTTTCCAGATTGCCAACTTCTATCAATAGCTAGAGGAGTCATTTTACACCTCCAACAATAAACTCATTGAGTTGAGGAACAACAGAAAAGACTTCTCCACAAAAACGTGAAAAAGCCTGTTTTAGTGCTTGACAAAAAACACGTCCGATTACATAATCAGCGTGAGCTGTGAGCTGTGAGCTGTGAGCTGTGAGCTGTGAGCTGTGAGCTGTGAGCTGTGAGCTGTGAGCTGTGAGCTGTGAGCTGTGAGCTGTGAGCTGTGAGCTGTGAGCTGTGAGCTGTGAGCTGTGATTGCGTTCATAATACTCAATTTCCTTTATGTTTTGATACTTCTATTATATCAAAATTTTTGTATTTTGTATAGTAGAAGTTTACACTTTTATTGACAGATACTCTTTGATTCGGTATAATACACTTAAGAAGTGAGGAGTAACAGTTATGAAGTTTGAATTTAAATCATTATTCGATTTACAATCTACTTTTCCTGACGAACAGTCATGTATAGACCATTTAGAAAATATGATTTGGGGTGATGTGATTGTCAGTCCTTTTGATGCTACTTCAAAAGTGTATAAATGCAAAGGTAATAAATATCGTTGCAAGAATACAGGAAAATACTTCAATGTCAAAACTGGCACTCTTTTTGATAATACTAAGATTGAACTGCGTAAATGGTTCATTGCAATTTGGCTTGTAACTTCCCATAAAAAAGGCATTTCGTCTGTGCAACTATCAAAAGACATAGGTGTTACGCAAAAAACAGCTTGGTTTATGCTGGAACGTATTCGCAAATGCTTTGGTACTGAAAATGGCAATGGTCTTGATGATGTTGTAGAAGTTGATGAAACCTATATTGGCGGTAAAAACAAGAACCGCCATAATTCTAAGAAAGTCAAAAACGCACAAGGACGTTCTTTGAAAGATAAATCTGCTGTAGTAGGTATGGTACAACGCCAAGGAAAAGTCAATGCTCATCATGTGCCAGATACAAAGACAAAAACATTGACCGAGCAAATCGTTAAATATGTCAAAGAGACTGCTCAACTTTACACAGACGAATGGCTGGGTTATAATAAAGTGGCTAAGAAGTATCAACATAACTTTGTAAATCACGGTGCTCGTGAATATGTACAAGGCGATGTTTATACTAACACGATTGAAGGCTTTTGGGCTGGATTGAAACGTGGCGTTTTAGGAATTTATCATTCATGGTCTAAGAAATATCTTCAAGACTATGTAGATGAATTTGTTTTCCGTTACAATACTCGTGATTATTCGGATAGTCAGCGTTTTAATTTCTTACTTTCAAATGCCTGTGTCCGTACTAAATATAGGGAGCTGATTTATGGCTACTAATACACTAAATGATTTACATTTTGAATTGGAAAGGTCTATTTCTCGAAGAGTTGATAGTAAACTAATTGGGTATCAGGTTAGTCTTTCTGATAGATTTTATGACAAGTATACGAAATTCTGGAATAAGAAGTACAGTTTTGATTTTGTTACTAACCATCGTTCTTTTTACGCTCAACTAACAAAGACTTGTGTCTACGATGCGTTGAAAGAAAGCCTCAAAAAAGTAGATAAAAAAGCAATTGCTAAACACATGGTAGAGCTAGAAGCCTTGATTGATGTCGCAGAGAATAAAGAGGAGTTTCAAAACTTTTTTGAGAAAAAGTATAGTCTCAAATTCCCTGATTTGAATGACTGCGTTTATCCAAAGAAAAAAGAACTATCTGATTTTGATAAGAAACTTTGGATAGCAATGCACTATAACTCTAGAGAAGATAAGGGAGACGAATAATGACAACATGGTATGATTACATGGTAAGAGCCAGCGAACATGCTGGAAGTGATGGCGATTTATGGTTTCGCTATCTTTATAAGGTTATTCAAGACGACGATACAAAATTGACTAATGATGACGTGGAAAGGTTGTTGAAAAATCCTATCTTGACACCTTTCCAAAAGGCAACTCTTCAAGATGCCTTGACAGACGGCACATATACAAGAGAACACGTTTTACAAGCAAATCGTAAAAGTCAACCAAAAGATATTCTGAAGCTATTTAGAGAGGGGAATTATGGATAAGAAAATCTTATTTGAAGCTCTCAATACTGAATTAACTAAGGAAAACATTGAACTTGAAATTATCTGCGTTGGTGGCTTCGTCCTTGAGTATTATAATCTCCGAGGAACGCAAGATGTCGATGCCTTTTATCAAGAAGATACTAAAATTAGAAGCATTATTGAGAAAGTTGGAAATGATTTCGGAGTGAACGAGCCTGAAGAACTGTGGTTAAACAATAACGTTGCCAATATGAATAGAATACCGCCACGCTCTATCTGTGAGAAGGCATATAGCTATTCAAACCTGACTGTCCTTGTTCCGACACTTTCTTACATTCTCGGAATGAAACTAGAAAGCGGACGAGATAGAGACAGGCAGGATGCTGGGGACATTATTAAGCTGGTTAAAATCCGTTCCATAAAAGATGTTATTCACAAGCTCAAAGAATACGGTTTTCAACCAGACATTTCACTGATATTGGAAGTCTTTGAAATTGCCTATGGTATGGAATGGTTGGCAGAGTATATGAGAGAACACTCTAAAGAATTTAGACATTATTAAAAGACGATTTCCATTCAAAAGGAAGTCGCCTTTTTTGATATTATCGGAAATACTATATCTTGTGGTTGGTGTAAACTGGTATATAGTTCCCATATTTTTTTGCATAGTAATTAAATTATGATGAAGTGCAAAATCAATGTATTCATCTAACTGATTTCCTTTATCAGCATAGCCTTCTTTAATTAATTTAGAGATTGACTCAGGTAAACTCACGTAATCTAAAAAGCTAGTGAAATAGGTTTCTGTTATTAGTTTTTAACGAATTTCAAAATTTGAGCCTTTGAATTCTCTTTGCAAAAGATTTTTAATTGACATTCTTTTACTCCTTTAAAATTATATTATGTCTGAAGAATGTGTTAAAACTGTTAGCTATACAACAGTCTATATTTTGAGTATGCCATAAAAACGCCGAAAAACTGTTTTTTTCCGTTTTTTTTCTTCATTTTTTAGTCGAAAATGAAATACTTTAAAGAATATAGTTGGTAACTGTAACGGATAGACGCCAGTGGGAAAGATGGAAGACCGAGACAGCCATCAAGGCTAAACGATTATATTTTGTAGGCAGGGCTGAATTTAAGGCTTTTTTATAGTTTGATCCACGAATTTTATAAGGTTCATCTCTTAGTTCATTAATGAAGTTTTTCTTTTGTTTCTCAAATTTCTTTAATGATTTATCCCTTAAATTTTGGTGACCAACCTCCCAACGTTCTATTAAAAAATTTTTTAAATTCACCTTGAAATTTGGATTATCTTGGAGTTTCTTCAAGTAGAAGTAATAACACTCTCTTGCATGTTGAGCTCGCATCCCATGTAGATTGATTAGATTATTCATTTCCACATCTGTAAAGATATAATCATCCTCTTGTTTATTTTTAAAAGTATCGAGGACTACTGGAACATCTTGAGGAAGAATAAGTTGAGGTTGAAATTTTCCTCCCTTCCCACGCTGAACTAAAACATAGTAATTTCCATTATTATCTTTTCGAATATCTTTTCCTTTTAATTTTTTTAATTCGGATCTACGAATCCCAACTGCCCGCTGAAAATTAACCAGCCGAGAGAAGCGAGAGTCTGTTTCTTGATGTTTACCTTGTGAGTTTTTTGATTTTACACGACCTCGGATAATTTTGTCACTGGAACGCTTGTCTTTTCTAATTCTATTCATGTTGATATCAACTGCTTTGCAGATAGGTGCTAAATAAGTATGGATGGTAGCAACAGAGTATTGTTTTGGATCATCATTTAGATCTAGTTGGTATAGTTGAATTACTTCTTCAGTAATATCTGATTTTTTCTTAATATTGTGTTCTTTAGCCCACTTTGTGAAGCGAGTAATTGCTCTTTTATAGCTTGTCCTCGTTCGATTGTTTGTGATATTTTTTGAAGCTGCAATAAATAAATCGTGCTTGAGGGAGTTTCTTTTTCTTGGCATTATACATTCCTTTCTAAAATAAATACATATTATTGTTAAACTGCCTCCCACCCTTTTTTAATAAGCTGGGTATGCTTTTGATACTTCCCATCGAGGCTAACTCTTGAAGTTTAATGTTTGCGATAGATTTTCAGTACTCACCGTAATCTATGTTTGGAAGGATCATAAAGATGTCATTGCTTGTTCGAGCTTATAAAACTTTTCTATTTTACTTTTTTTATTACATTATTTTTTTACTTTGGTAAACTAGTTATTTTTTTAGTTTTTACTTTTATTTTCACCTTTTTTATTTTACCTTAAACACGTTTTTCTTTACTTTTTATCTACTAAATGGTTATTCTTTACTTCATGTTATTCAGTAGAGAATAACCATTTAGATTTTCTTTCTTTTTTTCTTAGTTTTTTCCTTTGCAATGACTAGCATATGAGAAATAAGTACGTTAACCGTGCCCAGTAACAAACTTTCTCACCATATGACTAATGGCTCTACTTACTCAATTTAATTTACAATAATAGTATGCCATTTTTTTATAAAAATAAAAAAAAGAAAAACCCACTCGTTTTGAACGGCAACCCAAAAGATAGACAGTAAAAATTTAACTTTTGGGGTCAGTACATCCATAGGTGGATAGTTTTTTTCATTTTTCATAACATATTCTAGATATTCAATATTAAATTTAAGATGGTATAATCCATGCATTCTATGTTTTCATCTTGTAGATTCAATAGTTCGTTTAGGTGATGTATAATATAACAAATTGCTTTTCTGATATTTTCTTTATAAAATTTTCAGCATGGACATAATTTGTCCACTAAATGTGTTAAAATATAATTATTAAATAAAATAATATCAAAATCAAACATAGGAGAATTATATTATGGATAAGCAAATAAAAGTAGAAGAAAAATTAACAAAAGAAGAAAGAGATATTTTAGAAAGAAATTTAGAGATATTTTTTGCGGCTATAGTCAAGAGCCCTGATACAAAGGGTTTCGATATAGAAGACATAGAAAATAAAGAGAGTTTTTTAAAAAAGTTTAGTCCTTGGCATCAACGAGCAGGTATAGATTTAATTGATAAATTCGTAAATGCTGTTTATGATCCTGATTCTAATAAGGATTTTTCTTGGTTAGATATTTTAGATGCTGATGAGAGATGGAAAGAATTTGAAGATGATAAGTTAAAAAAAGAAATAAAAGAAAATAAACAGAAATATACGAATATGAGATATCAAATACCAGAACATTGTCATGGAGATATTGACAAAGCTATAATTTTTCATTGTATGGAAAATCCAAGAGGTTATGTCAGTGATAGTTTATGGGGAAAGAAAAAAGAATCTGCGTTATTTCTAAAAGATTATTATAAAAAAACAGCTGATAATAGGGAGGAAAATAATAGAAATGAAAACATTGAGGAGATTATAAAGGAACGATATAAATTAGAGCATAGATATAAATTAGAAAAGATTGATAGTGAGTTTGTAAAAAAAGTTATTTTTAGTGAGTTTGTAAAAAAAGTTATTTTTAGTGAGGAGAGTGCGCTAGAAAGTGATTTTAATCATATGTTTAACATCTTTACTAAAGAAGATTTTGAAAAAGAATATAGTTTTTCGAAACGTAGCAAAGATTTAATTGAATTTTATTTTTTAAAAAATTTCTATTATCAGCTAATACAAGACAAAAAAGTGCCAAATATTAAGGAGCTAGAGGGGAAGAGAGAGCAAGTTGAAAAGTTTAGTAAACAATTCTGTAATTTGGAAATCTATCCTTTTTCTGGATCTAATCCATCTTTAAAATCAGGAGAAATTGGATACAAGTTTATTAATTATTCAGATTTATCACGATTAGGAATCTATATCATATTAAGAAGAGTATATTTATATCTAATAAATAAAAAAGAAAACGAGAAGGAGCAAAACCCTATATTTGTACTTCGTAAGTATGATACGGCATGGAAAAACTTGTTTGAAAAAATATTTAAAGAAGTAAAAGGAAAAAATCAAAGTTTTGATAACGAGTTAGTTCTAAGTTTGCTAGAAAAAGGTTTCTTTTATTGTCAAACAGGACGACAAGGAGGGGGGATAACAGATGGTAATGTTATCTCAGTTCCTAATTTTAGAGCAGTTAATAGAAAGAATTCTAAAGAATTCAAAAAAACTAAACTTAATGACTTTAATAGTATTAAATCGTTACTTACTAAAGTGGAAAGATAGTTAAGTGGTGAATAATGATGAACTCTCAAGAGCGACTACTAACAATTTTTCTTCGTTTACAAGCAGGTGAAAGACTGTCAAAAGCAAGATTATCTACAGAGTTTGGTGTTGATCCCAAATCAATTCAAAGAGATATAAGTAGATTGAAAGGAACACTCGAAGAAAAATCTCATTTAGGCTTAGAGATTGTATTCGATTCTTTAGACAATACTTACCGTTTGATTGGCAAAACAATCTTTAATAAAAAGGATATTTTAGTAATCTCAAAAATCCTTTTGGAGAATCGTGCACTAAACAAATCAGAACTTAATTCATTACTCGAAGGCCTTCTAGCTTTACTCTCAATTGAAGAAAAAAAAGAGGTAATTTCCATTATTAGCAGTGAGCGTTTTAACTATAAGTCACTGACTAATGATAGGGACAGAATTGACACGATTTGGAAATTATCGGAAGCTATTCGTAGGGAACGAATGCTCGAAATAGAATATAAAGCCCCTTTAAAAGATGCCAAAAGCCATATTATTTTTCCTGTTTCTCTCTATTATGATGCCCACTATTTTTATCTGGTTGCCTACCATTTGAAACACGAGAATTATACAACGTTTCGAGTTGATAGAATTGAGAGACTTAGTGAATCATATGTAAAGAAACCAGAGATTTCTTATGGACGGAAGTATCGTGATGGGGATGTACGAAATCAAAAGGTGGACGCTTTCGAGGGAGACAAAATTAATGTAAAATTACGTTATACAGGGATCCAGGAAATTGTCTTTGATCAATTTCCAAATCACGAAATTATTTCATGTGATAAGGGAGATATGATCGTTCAAATTGAAACTCAGGATACACCAGGACTTAAGAGATGGATTTTGGGACAAGAAGATGAAATCACAGTATTATATCCTCAAAGTTTAGCTGATAGTATACAAAATTCCCTAGAAAAAATGTTAAAAAATTATAAAAAATAAAAAGACATGGACATATTTTGTCCATGTCTTTTTTTATAATTAAGTTACGAATTATAAAGGAGGTTAAGAGATGGGTAGCAAAAGAATTGAAGAGGATTTCGAAATTAAATGGTTAGAAACTTTTAAAGAAGTATCAGATTATCACCGTAACTTTTACGGTGGACAGATGATCTCATTATCTTTGTCAGATCTAAAAAAATTGGTAGAAGGTAAATTCCTTGCTTGGTCCTCTGGATTTGATGAATATTCAGAGGTA
Organism: Streptococcus sp. 27098_8_66; assembly: GCF_041431945.1. Classification (NCBI taxonomy): domain Bacteria; kingdom Bacillati; phylum Bacillota; class Bacilli; order Lactobacillales; family Streptococcaceae; genus Streptococcus; species Streptococcus sp. 27098_8_66. The sequence goes on from NZ_JAPVYS010000001.1 coordinate 220,736, forward strand.
TTGTATTTGAATGAAGATGCCAAAAAGGTCCTTAATAAAATTGTAAAAGGAGAAAGTTCATGCTAGAAAAAAATATTGTTAAATACAAAGTCAGTAGGCAATTAAAACTTGCGTTGGAACAATTAAATCATCGGATTATTAAAAAAGACTATAAGGTGATCGAAACACAGGATATTCTATTTTGTATATTAGACATTTGCGATACGGGGATGGGTTATGCTTTAGGATATTACTCTTTGACAAAAAGTAAGTTGTTAAAAGAGTATTCTAAAGGAAAATTTATTGGAAGTGAACAACGTTGTACTCTTGAAACCGACGAGTTAAAAAATTTATCTAAAAGGAGAGTGATGCATGAATGGATTACTTCATCACCTGTAGAAATTATTCAAGAGCCTTCTTCTACGTATTATCTTTCTGAGTGTGATGAATTTCCGATTTCTGAATATTTGAAGTTGATTTTTGATTTTGCTGAAGAGATGCGCTTACAGAATTCTCCTGATGGTGTAATCGATTCTTATTGGCTTTTATCAGGAATTTCTCAAGAGCAGGAAACTAATGCGCATCAACTGATTTACAAACAATATTTGTCGACTGGTAGAAGTAGTTATTCTGATGATGGCCTATTAGATGTCTTTACGAATTCGTGGTTTCGATTTCGAGATTTATCTGATGGGAAGGCTGAAAGAGAGAGAGCTAGTAAAGAAAGAAGAGCAGCGCATATCTCCTCAAAATTATCAAATCCAGACTATTCTCTATTAAATGATATAGCAACAGATATAACTTTAAAAGCCCGAAATGGGGAGTTAATGGAGGTTGTTGGACGTGATGATGAAATTCGAAAGGTAGAGATTGCTCTCACACGTAGAGATAAAAATAATGTTGTTTTATTAGGTGATGGTGGTGTAGGAAAGTCTGCAATAGTTGATGGAATTGCAATGCGTATTGCTAGAGATGAAGTTTTGTCTTTAAAGGGTAAGAAAATACTTCAGTTTAGTTTAAATGACTTAAGTGCAACATTTGGAGCATTTCCAAGCGAATGTATTAAAAGATTCATAGAAGAGATGAAACGGGAAAAAGACGTTATCTTATTTATTGATGAAATTCATATGCTAGGAAGAGCAAAACACCTAACAGATTTGTTAAAACCTTTAATGGCACGTGGTGATTTCCGAATTATTGGAGCAACAACCCCTATGGAATGGAGTGCATATGTTTCAGGTGATACAGCTTTCGTACGACGGTTTGAAAAAGTAATGGTAGAGGAACCAAGTGTCGAAGATACGATTAAAATTGTTGAGACGGTAGCACCAGCATATGAAAATTTTCATCATGCAAATTTTGAGAATGACACAATTGAGTTAGCAGTTAAATTAGCTAAAAAGTATCTCAAAAGGGAAAAACTTCCTGATTCTGCTTTTACAATCATCGATAACGCTGGAGCCCTGGTTCGTATTGAAGCGAATCAAGAAGTTACTCTAATTAGAGACTATCAAAATGAAGTTGACGAATTAAAGAAAGAGTTGGAAATTGCACAAGGAATTGAATACAACGAGGTGGCTGTTGAAGAAATACGAAGAAAACTTAATCTTAAACTAAGTGAATTTCAGGGAGCACGTAATAATTTAACTTCTACTAACTATGATCTTAAAATTACAAAAGATGATATAAAAAAGGCTGTGGAACATAAAACTAATCTTAAGGTCAAAAATCAAGATATGAAGGTTGGAAAAGACGCAGATAACGAAGAGTTGCTCCGTCTTTCTAATTTAAAAAATATTTTGGCTGAGAAAGTTATTGACCAATCGGATGCTACAAATTCTATAGCGGAAGCTGTCATTCGTTCTAAAACAGGGTTTAGAAATCCTAAACGACCGATTGGAGTCTTTTTATTTCTAGGTACTAGTGGTGTTGGTAAGACAGAAACAGCAAAAGTCTTGTCTGAGGAATTAACGGGATCTGTAGATGACCTCATTCGACTAGACATGTCAGAATATCAACAAGAACATGAAGTCTCAAAATTAATAGGCGCTCCCCCAGGTTATGCTGGATTTGGTAAAGGTGGAATTTTAACAAATGCTGTTAAAAGTAATCCAAAATCAGTTGTGCTACTTGATGAAATTGAAAAAGCTCACCCTAAAGTCTATGATTTGATGTTACAAGTTTTTGATGACGGTATTCTAACGGACGGTATGGGACAAAAAGTTGATTTTACAAATACGATCATTATTTTAACCTCTAACTTAGGTTTAAATGCAATTAAAAAGGATAAACGAGTTGGATTCACAATGGTTGAAACGAATGAAATTTGTGAACAGATTATTCGGGAACAAACGATGGAAGCAGTCCATAATTTTTTCCGTCCAGAACTTTTAAATCGTATTGATGAAATTGTGACCTTTAAACCTTTTTCGGAATCAACAATTCTTCGAATTACAAGATTGTTACTTGAAAAAGAAGTAGAGATGATTAAGGAAAGTGGATATGAACTTGAGTGTACAGAAAAAGCAGTAGAATTGCTTGCTACAAGAACCTACGATCCTGAGAATGGTGCTAGACCAATTCGGAGAGGTATTACTAAACTGATCGAAACTCCTTTGTCAGAGTTAATTATCAATAATCGTCTTAATAAGGGAGATAAGGTGATTATAGATTCTGATGGGGTTGAATTAGTTTTTGAAGTTTTAAGTCAATAATAAATGGAAGGAGAATGAGTATGGGACTTTCTTATGCACCACAGTATACATGGACGGAGCATTTTGTTCAAAGAGCTCAGGAACGATTCCAGGTGAGTACGGATTTACTTCCTAAATGGGTGGGGCGACAAATTGGCAGTTTAACAGTTTATGATTCGTCCGTTGAACAACAACCAGAAGCTAAAAAGTACATTTCAGATTATGGTGTCATCTTTGTATGTAATACACTTGAACAAAAATTTATTACTTGTTATGAAGCAAATGATATCCTTATGGAGGGAAATAAGGTTACCATTCATGAGTATAATGTTGACTCATTTAAGGAAGAAGTTGGAAATTTAGCAAGAAAGTATTACCTAAAGGATACAAAGGAAATGTTGCTAAGTGTAGAGAGTCATTTGTTTAAATTCCAAGAAATCTCTCAAAAAGTAATGTCTGGAAGACTGACTAGGCAAAATTACAATCTTATTGGAAACTTGATTGATGAATTTCATGCTATAAAATCCGCAATAAGAATCATAGAAACAAGGAGAAGTGATTTTAAAATGTAATAGTCTTTATGCTTGTAAACGAATACAAATAGATTTATTACTATGTTATAATTATTTTAAAAGCGATGATTAGTAAGTGAGGAGAAGAAAATGGTAATGAAGAATTTTAAGGACATATATGAACAAGAATATCAAAAGTTGAATTCACAACAAAAAAGAGCAGTTGATACTGTAGAAGGGCCTGTGATGGTTATTGCTGGCCCTGGTACAGGTAAAACTCAGATTCTTTCTCGTCGAGTTGCCAATATTTTGACAAATTATCATACAAATCCAGAAGAGATTGTCTGTTTGACATATACAGAGGCAGGTGCATCTGAAATGTTGGATCGCTTGGAAGGATTGATTGGGGAAGAAGGCCGTAACGTTAGAGTATCGACTATCCACTCTTTTTGTAGCGAGTTGATATTAGAAAACTCTGATTTATTTGGTGAAGAGCCTAAAGTAATTACTACTGCAGCTAAGTATGAAATTCTCAAAGAAATTATAGATGAGCATGTTACAGAAGAGAGTCCTTTATATAAAAATTCTGGGAATCGTTATTCTTCTAAAGAACAGCTTTTAGAACTCTTTACAAGAATGAAACGTGAGAATCTAAATAAGGATGACTTCGAAAAAGAGATAGATGAATACTTTAAAATGATTGATTTATCTATACCTGGAGATGAGTTGTATAGTAAATTTAAGTATGCTATAAATTCTAAGTCTAAAGACAAGAAAGTTGGAGATTATAAAGATAAACCATTAAAAGAATTACAAGAAAATATGGAAAAGTTACTTGCTGGAGTTGAAATTGTTGAAAAGTATAGCGATGATATTAGCAATCACAATTATTTTGACTTTGATGATATGATTCTATGGACCATTGAAAAGTTGGAGGAAGATGATGCTTTCCAAAGAAGTGTCTCTGAGGGTATAAAATATTTGTTTGTAGATGAATTTCAGGATACTTCAGTTATTCAGAACAAACTCGTAGATTTATTAGTAAAAGGGAAGAAGAATCCAAATATTTTTGTTGTAGGAGATGATGATCAAAGTATTTATCGTTTTCAAGGAGTGAGTGCAGATAATATTCAAATTTTTGATAAGAAGTATAAACCTACGAAAATAGTTCTTGAAGAAAATTATCGTTCATCACAAGCTATCATTGATGCTTCGAGACAACTAATCAGTCTTAATCCAAGAGAAGAGAAAGTTCTTGTTGCAGCTGGCGATAATAAAAATTATGATTATCAATTGCCAATCTTGAAATCATATTCAAATGCAAAAGATGAAATGTATGGTGTACTGAGTGAGATTGAAGAGTTGATTCAGTCGGGTGTATCTCCTCAGGAAATTGGAGTCATCTATGGAAGAAATTCCTATGGAGAAGAGTTTGCGAAGATTCTCCGTGATAATGGTATTTTCGTTCAAATGAAAGAAAATCAGGATTTATTCAAAGAACCTATCTTCAAAAAAATAGTAGCTATTTTAAAATATCTTTGTCAACCATCCAGAGATATCAGAGCACTTCGCAATATCGTATATTTTGATTTTTTTGAGGTGGAACTCTCAGAAATCGCAAAAATACGGAATCTCAAGAAGGATGAAAAAATTACTATTCCTTCCATAGCAGAAATTGATAAAAAATTAGAAACGATTCGAAAGAAAGTTAGTAGATCAGAAAATTACTTATCTCCTATGTATGTCCTAAGTGATATATTGAAAACTCTAGGAATTGATGAATATATTATGAAATCAAAAGAAAAATATCATTTGGTTTCAGTTCTAAATGAACTTTATAAGTTAATGTCAACAGAATGTCTGCTCCACCCTAAATTGACTGTAAAAGGATTTTTGAATCAATTATCGTCCTTACAAGAAATGAAAGTTAGTTTACCAATTGAAGAAATTTCAGGTTCTCCAAGTAACTGTGTTCAATTAATGACAGCCCATGGTTCAAAAGGTCTAGAGTTTGAACATGTATTTATGATGAAATGTAATGATGGAAAGAATAATGGAAAATGGCCAGGAGGTGAAAATAATTCGGGTAGATTCTCTTATCCACCAAGTTTAAATGGAAAAGTTGAGAATGAATCTCAACTAAAAGAAGAGGAGAATCGTCGCCTATTTTATGTTGCAATGACTCGAGCAAAGAAGGTTCTCCATCTCTCCTATTCTGATGATTCGGCTAAAACACACTTTATTAATGAATTTGAGAATTTTACCGATCCGGTGGATGTAACAGGATCTTTCGAGGAATGTCAAGCTATAGACGAAGTAGTAATACCAAAGTTTTCTGACGATATTCTGAGTGAGATTTTAGGTGAGTTAAGTTTAAGTGTTAGTACATTAAATGCTTTTCTTAAATGTCCTTTGAGTTTTTATTTCAATAAGGGATTAAAATTACCATCTGAAACAAACGAAGCTATGGTATTTGGTAGCATCATTCACGAAGTATTAGAAAAAATATATATTTCTATGGATGATTCGCAAAGTTCAGAACTAACAGTAAAAACAGTTCTTCCTTTAGAAGAAGCTTTACAATTATTTGAGACAATCTTTGAAGAAAAATCTTATCAATTATCTTCAGATAGAATAAAGAAGGATGCTTATGTTAGAGGAAGAAATATTATTAAAAATCTCTACAAGAAAGATGGCTACCTCAAAGATGGCGTAATTGCAGTCGAGCAGCATATCAAAGGAATCAAGCTAGGCGATTTATTGGACACAACAGTTGATTTATCGGCCGTATCTGATGTTGAGATAAACGGAAAAATTGATAAAATTGAGTGTGAAGAAGGTATTATACGATTAATTGACTACAAAACAGGAAAAGCAGGAAATGCTAAAGATAAACTAGTGCCACCGAGTGAAAAAGAACCCCACGGTGGTGATTACTGGCGTCAGGCTGTATTCTATTATATCCTCATTACAAATGCTGGTGTCGATATTTCTGGCAAAGAAATACTCGTTAAATATGTTTTTGTTGAGAATTCAAATAATGAAGATGGTTTTTCTGAGACAGAAGATATACGAATCACTCCAAAGGAAGTTGATATAGTACTTGATCAGATTAAAGAATCTATTATGAAAATTAAACAAGGTGATTTTAATTCTGGTTGTGGAGTATTGAAAAAGGACAGAGATAATTACCCTTGCTACTACTGCCTCCAAGCATTAGCTAATACAGCACCTAAATTTGAGAATACCGAAGCCTTAGAGGTTGCGACCTATAAACAAGTCCGATCCAACTATAAGAGTCTAAGTGTTAGCAAGTTAAATCATTTCTTAGACTGTCCGAAGAGTATCTATTTTGATGATATTTTACAGTTATCTCAACCAGCTGGATTATCAGCAGGATCAAAAGAAAAGTCTGCAAAAGTAACAGCTAAACATGCCCCAACTGGTCCTGTGTTTGGTACTGTAATTCATGAAACTATGGAACGAATTTATAAAGAAGATTTACAATTAGAGGAAGCAATTAAATATTACGATAATTCATTGAGCCTTCATCAAGAGGAAATCATCGATACAATGTCCGTAGAAGAATTAAAAGAATATGGGCATCGCTTACTAACCAATCTTTTTGATCATTATATTCCTGATAGTTTAAAAGGGAAGAATGTCAACTTAGAGAAAGAACTTCGTGTCAAATTAGGAGATAAATACTCAATTAATGGGATTATAGATAAGTTAGAATTTGACAATGATCTTATTCGAGTAGTAGATTATAAGACAGGTTCTGCTCAGAGAGGTGTTGAAGAGCTTACAGTAGGACGTGATTATTGGCGTCAAGCAGTCTTATATAATATCTTATTAGAAAATTCTTCTGAAATAGATACTACTGGTAAACGAATTGAAACGCAATATATTTTCCTAGATGACGATTATGCAAAAGAAGGATACTCCATCCATGCTGTAAATGTTACAAAAGAGGATATGGATTTGGTTCTAACTCAGATTCAAGAATTCTGGGATAAAGTGAATGTAGCTGATTTTACTAGTGGTTGTGGTAAGGATGATTGTGATTATTGTCGATTGGGAGAATTTGTAGATTTTCAATTATTGAAAGAGAATGTAGAAGCGCATTCAAATAAGAAAAATTAGATAATGGCTAGGGAGTTAGGAGAATAAATGAGTCAAGAAATTGCAGCAATTTTTGATATTGATGGGACTATTTTTAGAGATTCCCTTCTTCTTCATCATATGGAGAAGTGTATTGCTTATGATGTTTTTCCAATATCAGTAGAGATGGAACTAAAACCTCATAAAAATGCTTGGCAAAATCGAGAACTAGATTATGATGATTATCTGTATACAGCATCTAAACTGTATACAAAATATATCTCAAATAAAGAAATTCTTGATGTTGAGTTTGTAGCCAAAAAGGTGATTGAAAAAGAAAGTAAAAAACTCTATCGTTTTACTCGCGATCGTATTAAATGGCATAAAAAACAAGGACATAAGATTATTTTTATTTCTGGTTCTCCCGATTTTCTAGTAGAAAAAATGGCGGAGAAATTGGGTGCTGATTTATGGTTTGCATCCCAATACTTAAATGATGGAAATAAGTATAGTGGTGAAGTTGTTCCTATGTGGGATTCAGAGTCTAAGAAGAAAATTTTAGAAGGATTACCTTTTGATTTAGAGAATTCTTATTCTTATGGAGATACAACAGGTGACTTTACAATGCTTCAAATGACTGGGCATCCTACGGCTATAAATCCAAATCAAAAGTTATTGGATAAACTAAGAAAAGAGAGAGTAGATTGTAATGTTGTTGTTGAACGTAAAGATGTGATTTATTCTATAACCGACATTAGTTAAATTTAGATCTAAAAGTGCAGACGGAGGATAATAATATGGAAATTGATCGTTACTGTAATGATTGCTTAGGATACTATAGCTATGATGTCGATGAAACAGATAACTTTCAAAAATGTCGTTGGTGTGGTTCTGAGGACACAGAGGAGATATAAAGTTGTTCTTGATAGACAAAAAAATATTGTAAAACCTCCATCAGATTATGAACTGCAAGCCAAAAACTAGGCAGTAAAAATTAAACTTTTGGAGACAGTACCTTTTTTGAAAAATCATTTTTTTATTTTTACAGAAAAATGGCATAATAATAGTATAGATAAAAAAAAGGCAGTGCTGAACTGTCTTTTTTTGTTCCTCAAAAAAGGAGGTAGCAGATGCTCAAGAACAATCATTTAATAATATTAGAGAGAGTGAGGCCACCGTGAAAATTCACGAATGAAAAATCATATTTAAAAAAATTAATTAGAGGAAAACAAAATGAAAACGTATAAAAACCATGTGATTTCTTTAACTCAACAATATCTTTCAGAGTTAATTAATCACAATGAAGAAATTAATATTAGAATGTTTTATTCAACATTTGAAGAGGATCAGTATATCTCAATCTTGAATGACCAGGACCAAGAAGTGTCATTCAATTTTGTAAATGATAATATTGAAATTGAATTAATTGATCCGTTGTGTGAGAAAATTTTAATTACATTTGATACTGTAGAACAGACAGCCAAAGTTCATCAAGTAATTAAATTTCTCTTAGATTTGTTTTTTAAATTCAATTGGCATGAATCAGTTGCAGCGTTATCAGTTGCAGATTTCTGGGAATTGATCAAGAATTACGAGAAAGATAACCTCGATATGACGTTTGGTTACCCAAGAATCGCAGGCTCTAATAGCTAATAGCCAGATTTTTATGCACAAAAAGAGTGGGAAAGGAATCGTTATTATACTTATCCTTTTCCACTCTTTTTTATTTTGTCTCGTTAATAATTGTGTTAATAGCTGAAATGACTTTATTTTGTTTGTACTCTGGTAAAGATTTGATAGTGTCGATAAGCTGTGCTAAGTCAGTACTTTCTTCTTTAAGTGTTAAATCAAAAAAAGTTTGTAGATCAACATTTAAAGCTTCTATAATTTTCTCAAGCGTACTAATTTTTATATTGGGCTCTAAATTTTCCAGCTTATAGGCATAATTGGTACCAAGATCTGCTTTTTCTTCTAACTGTTCCTGAGTCATCCCGGACTGAATCCGCAAAATCCGTATTCGTTTGCTTATATACTTTTGTAATTCTGACATTGCTCACCTCTTAAGACTATTTTACAGCCTTATAAGGTTAGGTTCTAGTTCTCGAAAGGTTGGTTACAACTTTACAAAGTTGCTAAAATATAGTATAATTCGGGTGTTTATAATTATATAGTGATAATTTGCTCAATACTCTATCATAAAGGTGGGAATTATGAAAAAGAAAACGATCAAAGCAACTGTATCCGCTGTATCAATAGCTACAGCTTTTGCGGGATTTTCTGTTGTACAAGCGGATGAAGTAACTGCAACTCAGCCAAATGAGTCAACATTAAGTGTTGAATCGGCGTCTCCTTCGTCTACAAATATAAAACAAGTAGACGGGGTATTTGTCCATAATGGAATTGCAACCGTAACGAAAACGCCAACTGCGGAAATTGTAGAAGAAGCTAGAACTATCAAGGAAGAAACGGATAAATCGGTTTCAAATCAAGAAAGTGCATTAGAAAACGCTAAGTCTTCGGAAGCAGTCGCTGCATCAAAAGTTTCCGATGCAAATGTTGACTTAAAGAATGCTGAGGCGAATAAAGAATCAGCTACGCCTGAAAAAATTGAAAAAACCAAGAATGAAATATCAGAAGTAAAAGCTGATATTGAGAAAAAGGAAACATCACAAAAAGATGCATCTGATAAAGTTCTAGAAGCTGAGAAAGAACGTAATCAGCAATCAGATATTATTAAAAAAGAACAAGATAAAATTTCAGAGCAAGAAAAGAAAGTTTCGACAGCTGAGGAAGCAGTAGCAACTGCACAAAAAAATCTTGATGGTACTGGAGCATCGGAAATCATTGCTGAAAGAGACAAAGCAAAACGTGATGTAGCTGAAAAAGAATCAGCAGAATCAGCAGCGAAAAAGGCTTTGGAAACTGCCATTAATGAAGACAAAAATAAAGCTGAAGAACTCAGTAAAGCTTCTGCTGATGAAAAAGCGCAACTTAGTGCTAGTCAACTTTCTGCTAAACAATTAGCAGATGCTAAAAAAGTTGCAGAAGAAGCAGCAAATGCATTAGTGAAGGCTCAAAAAGAGAAAGAAACTGCCCAGAAGGTATTAGATGGTACTGGCGTTGAAGAAATTGTAGCAGAACGTGATGCTGCTAAGGAAAATTTAGATGCTAAAACAGCAACTGAAAATACAGCGAAACAAGAACTTGATCGTGCCAAAGAAGCCGATGATAAAAAAGCAACTGCACTAAAAAATGCAAAGTCTGTTGAAGCGGATCAAATAAAGAAAAGTCAAGAAACGGCAGCAAACTTGTCCTCTGCTGAAGATAAACAAAAACAAGCACAAGAGAATCTAAAGAAAGCTCAAGAAAATAAGGTTTCAGCGCAAAGTAATCTTGATGCTTCTGAATCGCAACTTGCCCCAACAATCGCAAATCGTGATAGCAAATCAAATGATTTAGCGAATAAACAAAATAGTAAGATAAGTGCAGAAGAAGAGCTCAAAACAGCTAAGGAAAATGATGCGAAGAAAGCTTCAGAAATTTCAGCTTTAACTACTAAGAAAAACCAAGAAGAGGCAAAAGTAAATGAAACTTCAAATGAGCTAGCGAGTGCTACATCAGCAGCTCAGGAAGCAAAAGGGAATAAAGAGAAGGCTGATCAAGCAGTTGAAACCCTCAATAAACAAATTGCAGCAATTAAAAATCTCACTATTCCTCAATTGCCTCAAGATGTCATTGATGCTTACAAGACTTATCTCGCTGATGATTCAGACGCAAATAAAAATGCCTTAAACGACGTTATTCAAAAATGGTTCAAAGATAGCAAATATGATTTTGGAACTGCATTAACAGAATATTCCCCTGAACACCAAAATATATTTATAAAGGAATGGTCAAACAAGGATATTGTTTTGCCTATCGATGATTCAGTCGTAGATTTAGACAATTTAACTGACAAGCAAATTGAAGCTTTGAGCCAATATTATGCACTTCTCGCCAACAATCTGCAAGACCAAGTTTGGGGTAGTCATCATTATATTGTCACTGAAGAATCTGTTCAGGGTGTCAAAAACATTGCAAAAGCCTATGCTGAAGAAAATAAACCATATAGCACAAGTCACAGTGATACTGCTCTAGCGAAAGATGGATTAGATTCCATCGTATGGACTGGAGAAAACATGAGCTATGATAATACTTTGCTGGGTTATGGTGCGTATTATTCAGAAGCTAAAGAAACTCGTAAAGCAACAATGTCTCAATTGTATCGTGAGGTATATGATGCTGTAATTAGTTTTATGACAAATGATGTTCATGCTTATTTTGGACACATGAAACTTATGATTGGGCAGAAAGCTCCTACAAATATTCGGGCAATTGGAGCTGCAAATAGTTTCACACCAAGTGGTGTTGGACGCATGCACTTTATTGAATTCAAAGGTCAAGATGCACATCTTGAATATGTTAAAGATGAACAAACTGGTGAATACCATTTTGTAACTGTTGACGACTATTATGATAAAGGAATTGCTAAACCTCTAGCTACTCCATTTGATATTTCAAAAATGGAAGATGAATTAACAACTGCAAAAGCTAAACAGACTGCAGCAAATACGGCAAATGATTCTGCACAGAAACGTTTGGTAAAAGCTAAATCAGAAAACGATTCAAGTACAAAAGCTCTCAAAGAAACGACAGCAAAATTAGATGCTTTGAAAGCTACTCCTGACCAAACACCTTTAGCTACTACTAAATTGGAAACCGCTACACGAAATTATAATGAAGCACAAACCCAATTTAATAAGGCTCAAGGTGCACTTGATCAATTAAACGCTGATATTCAAAGCAAGCGTCAATCTTTAGTAAATGCAAAAGATAATTTAGACCAGGCTACAAGATCAGAAGTAAAAGCTACATCTGATCTTGAAAAAGCAAAACAAGAAAATCAAAATGCAAATCAAAATCTGAAACAAACTCAAAAACTTGTAGCAGAATTAATGTCAGTTCCTGATCAAACTCCAGGTGCACAGAAGAAATACGACAATGCGAAACAACAAAAAGAAGAAGTTGAAACAAGATATATCAAAGCCCAAACAGCTCTGGATAACTTAAATGCAGACCTTCAAGTTAAGCAAAAAGCATTAGAAACTGCAAAAGAGGAGCTTGAGAAAGCAAAAGCAACAGATAAGACTGCAAGAAACAATTTAGATGAAGCAACAAAAATTCATGAAAAACATTTGGCAGCCTTAAATGATACACGTCAAATGATTGCAAGATTAAACTCAATTTCTGATAAGACACCTCTTGCACAAAAGAATTTAGATGAAGCTTCTAAACAATTGATTGCTGCCAAGACTCGTTATGCAAAAGCACAATCAGCAGTTGAAAATCTAAATGCAGATATTCAAACAAAACAAAAAGTTTTAGCAGATGCGCGTGCAGAATTGGATAAAGAACTTAAAGTTCTTTCAGATCTGAAAGCTGAAAAAGCCAAGGACGAAGCAGAACTCAGAAACCGTCAGAATAAAGTTGAAGAGTTAAAAGCTAAAGAAAATCAAATTAAGGATGAAATTTCTAAATTAAAGACTAAGTTAGTCACTTTAGAAACACTTTTGGATCGTCTTGAAAATGCCGATGCATATTTGAAAAAAGCAAAAGAAGCTTATGACAATGCAGTTGAAGAGCATCGTTTAGCACTTGAAAATGTAGCAAGAGAGGAAGCTAAACTTAAATCACTTCTACAAGATCAATTGGATGCAACTGCACAATATGAAGCTGTACAGCTTGCTTACCAAAACGCTCATAAACAACTGACGCAATATACGAAGTTATCAAGTGAAACTAAATCAATTGGAATCCAAAATGAAGATCATAAAATTTTTGATCCTAAAAATGAGGTTGGTTCTCAATCTGATCACTATAACTATCGAGGTTCAGTAACCGGATATAACCCTCAACGTTCGTTACCAAATACTGGTTCTCAAAGTGGATTAGTATTACTTGGCTTAGGAGCGATCCTCATGGGATTATCTGGAATAAAATTGCGCAGAAAGAGTGAGTAAAATTAAGAGTAATCTATAAATAGATTTATAGGCTGGAGGAAATAGAACCTTTTAAGGTGATCTCCCTCAGCCTTTTACTTTAATAATAAAATTAGGAGTATATGATGGATAAAGAGCAATGGATTGAAATTTTTAAAGAGATTAACGACCGTGTACCAACAGAAGAAGAGATTCAAGCTGGTGTTCAATCAGGAGAAATAATAGTATCAGATTTATCGGCTATTTCTAAAGTTAATGACAGTGAAAGTAATGCTACGCCACATGTTCAGCCACAAGTAGAGTTGAACGAATACGTTTCACAAAATGTTGCGGAAATACAAAATGATCAAAATGTTAAATTTTGTAACTCATGTGGTACAAAGAATTTTGGAAATAGTAAGCAATGTAGTGGTTGTGGGAAATATTTTGAACAGGATGATCAAGATGAAAATATGTCTTATATTAAGAAATCAAGATTGTACAAATATTTAAAGTATTGTTACGATACACAAAGATGGAACATTTTGATTTATTTTTGTTTAGTAACGTTAGTACAAACTGTTATATCTTTATTTAGTATACCTTTTTTAATATTCCTTTTATCTGAGAAGGGTCAATCATTAATTTGTTGGATTGTTGGAGCGAAGAGAATAGATAGAAGTGATTATCAAGAAAAAGTTCAACAACCTGTTAATGAGATTATTCAAAAGGCGCGTCAAAAAGGTTTAAACTTACCAGATAATATTGAAATCCGCATGATTCATAATGATGTGCCTGCTGCCTACGCAATAGGTATGAACAAAATTATCGTTACTGATAGCTTACTGGAAAATCCATATTTTTTAGAACCAAAAATTATGTTTGAACTCCATCGAATCCATAATATGGCTCCAAATCTTTTACCTGTGGTAGTTGGTTCAAATATCATTTTAATTATTGTCTTACTAATTTTATTAATAACAACACTATTTGGAGGCTTTAAAAAAAATTATGGAGACAGCAGAAACTCATTTTGGTCAGGTAGTTCTGAAACAAAAGAAGGAGCTATTCTATTTTATGGTTCAATAATATTAATAGTTGGATTAATAAGTATCTTTTTATTGTTTGTAAAATCAATTGTTAAACGTGACGTATATCTTTCAGACCAGTATATGGCTGCGATTGGATTTGGGGAAATTCATTGTTATTATATCGATACTGTATCTGAGGAAGATGGATCTTTGGCCAAAGGATTTTGCGAGTTAGGATATCCGTCCAAAGATAAACGTATTAGTATTTTACAAAATAATTATCATGTAAGATATACAGGAGTATGAGATTATGAATAAAGAAGAATGGCTATCTCAATTTGAAGAAAAATTTAAACGGAAACCAAGTCCAGTGGAATTTTTTACTGCAAAAAAAAATAATGAATTTGAAGTAGAAAATATAAATGCTGAAACTATTCCTATTTCAGAAGGCGTCGTTAATAGTATCGGAGAACCAGAAGAACAGATGAATGATGAAGTTGAAGTAAAAATAGAAACTTCAGAAAATATTATCCCTGATGGAGATTATGTATCACCAAAAAATAATAGTCACGGTGAAGAATATGTCCCACCATACAATAGTGAGGTCAGGGAAGAATATAACTTTTGTGCTAAATGTGGCACCAAAAACTTCAAAACAAGTGAATACTGTATTTCCTGCGGCTCAAAAATTAACAGTAATAATCTTCAAAAATCCTTTTTATCTGATATCTCAGAAAAATTTTTTGAAGTTAGTTCTAAAGCTGGAAAGAAAACAAAGGAATTAACTCAATCAATTCAAACCAATACTCAATTGTATAAAGAAAATAAAAAACGTGAAAAATTAATTTTAACACTAGGAAATGCCTATTATGAAAGTAGAAAAAATACTATAGATGATCCTTTTTCAGAGTTAATAAACGAGATAAAAGAAGTCGATATCTTGATTCAAAATATGAAGAATTCGCAATAAATAAGGATTGATATGATGAAAAAATTATTAAAGATAATAATAACGATATTAGGATTATTTTTTTCATTTCAGATATCTAATGTGTACGCTGAAGAAACAGGACCTCTTGTCGTGCAAGGGATTGTCCAAGAAGGTTATAAGTTAGAAGTAGTCGTTCTTGTAGTAAAAGCAGATACCGAAGAGGTTGTTAAAACATTAAAAATTAATCCTGAAAATCATTGGATGCAAGAAACAAGTGTTCCAGAGGGTGAATATAAAATAAGAACCTATATTGAAAATTTAAGTCCTAGAGCCACGACAAAACAAAAAGCAACTTATATGGTAAAAAGGGTTACTAAGAATCCATCAAAGAGAGAAATACCTTGTTTTGTTGTTATGGAAGGAGACGAAAAATTTTTATCAGCATATTATGGATTAGTTGATTTTCAAAGAAAAGACGGTAGTTTCCTTAAAGGAAATTTTAGCGAAGATGAAATGAATCAATACTATCAAGAAGCAATAGGATCTCAGACTGGAATGCTAGGTTCTAGTCAAAGTAGTAAAAATGATAATGATAAAGACATTAAAAAAGATAGTGATAATGATAAAAATGATTCAACAAAACCAAAAACTAGCAAAGAAAGTGAAAATAAAGCAGGTGGAAAAGAAACTATTAATAACATAAAAACGAATGGAAATATAATAGAATTTCCTTTCTTCATTATTGTAATGTTTTCTGTTGTTTTCGTTATTCTCTTGATAATTATTAAAAGAAGTAATATTAAACGTTAGTCTATACTTTTTATTGATTATTGTGATTAGATTTATAATATAGAGAGGAAACTTTGTAAAAAAAGAAGCCCTGCAAGAAACTTCATAATAGAAGCTTTCTTGCGAGGCTTTATTTTTATATTTACAGAAAGAGCAGCTGATTTAATTAATATCTAGTAGCAAAATTAATAACAAAATATGGTATAATAACGTTATAAATTAAGGAAGTATTTTTTAATATGAATATAACTGAACAAAAGAAAAAAGCGAAGGAATTTATTAAATGCTGGGAGAATCGCGGAAATGAACGCCAGGACAGTCAATCATTTTGGCTTGATTTGCTTCAATCTGTGTATGGTGTAGAAAAACCTACAGAATACATTACATTTGAAGACAAGGTTAAGATGGACCACACAAGTTTTATCGACGGATTTATTGATACTACTAAGGTGTTAATTGAGCAGAAGGGTGCAGATAAGAACTTAAACCAGGCAATTAGACAATCAGACAACACCTTATTAACACCTTTTCAGCAAGCTAAACGATATTCAGCCAATCTTCCATACTCTAAACGTCCTCGTTGGATTGTAACTTGTAATTTCAAAGAGTTCTATGTCTATGACATGGAGCAACCAAATGGTGAACCAAAGGTCATTAAACTGGCTGATTTAGATAAGGAAGCCTATCGCTTAGAATTTTTGATTGATAAAACAAATGAACATCTAGAACGTGAGATGAAGGTTTCTATTGAAGCTGGAGCGATCGTGGGAGAGATTTACGAGGGGCTTCTTAAACAGTACATCAATCCTGACAGCCCAGATAGTCTCCATGCTATTAACCAATTGGTTGTTCGTTTAGTATTCTGTCTTTATGCTGAGGATGCAGGGATATTTGGTCATCACATGATGTTCCATGATTACCTGGCTCGTTTCAGTAGTCGTGATTTCCGTAGAGCTTTAATAGATCTTTTCTCAATCTTGGATACGCCGATTGAGGAACGTGACCCATACTTAGATGATGAACTACTGGCTTTCCCTTACGTTAATGGGGGGATGTTTGCCGAGAATAAGTTGGAAATTCCAAACTTTACGGAGGAGCTTCGTGAGTTAATTCTGGAGCATGCATCGTCTAGCTTTGATTGGTCAGAAATTAGTCCTACTATTTTCGGAGCGGTATTTGAATCAACCCTTAACCCAGATACACGTCGAAGTGGTGGAATGCATTACACTTCTATTGAAAATATTCATAAAGTTATTGATCCACTCTTCCTAGACGATTTAAAAGCTGAACTAAACGAGATTCGCCAGTTTAAGCAATTTAAAACGGTTGAACAAAAAGCCAAACAGTTTCAATCTAAATTATCTAGTCTTGTATTCTTCGACCCAGCTTGTGGTTCAGGTAACTTCCTTACAGAAACATATATATCTCTCAGACGCTTAGAAAATGAAGCGATTAAGCTCTATATGGGGGATGCAGTAGCATTGGATTTAGGACAAGACCTTGTTAAAGTTAGACTAAATCAATTCTATGGTATTGAGATTAATGACTTTGCAGTATCTGTTGCTAAAACTGCTCTTTGGATTGCTGAAAGCCAAATGTTGGAAGAAACCAAGGATATCGTATTTAGAGAGTTTGATTTTCTACCTCTCAAATCATACACTCATATTGTAAATGGAAATGCATTAACAACTAACTGGGAGACAATAGTTAATAAAAGTAAGCTCGACTATATAATAGGTAATCCTCCTTTTGTAGGACATCAATGGCAGAGTTCTGAGCAAAAAAAAGATATGTCTCATGTGTTCTCGGACCTTAAAAAACATGGAAAACTGGATTTTGTAACATCATGGTTTGCAAAAGCTGCACAATTCATGCAGGGAACTGATATAACCACTGCCTTTGTTGCAACAAACTCTATTGTACAAGGAGAGTCAGTTCGAATACTTTGGGAATACCTTTTTAATAAGGGTGTTGAAATTCAGTTTGCTCATCAATCTTTCAAATGGTTGAGTGAAGCTAGGGAAAAAGCGGGTGTTTCTGTCGTTATAATTGGTTTTACTGTATTTGAAACTAAAACACCAAAACTCCTTTTCTATGGTGAAAATAAAGAGATATGTAATAACATTAACGCCTATCTAGTCAAAGGAGACAACTACTTTATCCAATCTAGAGGCAAACCACTTAACCCAGCTATGCCTGTCATGACCAAAGGAAGCCAACCAACAGATGGTGGACACCTCGTACTTTCAGCTAGTGAAAGGATAAAATTTTTAGAGAGAACTTCTGAACTTTCAGAAATCATAAAACCTTATATAGGTAGTAATGAGCTAATTAACAAAAAAGAACGGTATTGTTTTTGGTTAGTAGATGTTGCTCCTTCCCTTATCAAGAAAGTACCTGAATTACGAGCCCGTTTAGAAGCAGTTAAAGAGAGTCGTATAGCAAGTCCTACTAAATCTGTACAGGAGCAATCTCTAACACCTCAACTTTTTACTCAAATTCGCCAACCAAATGTGAACTATATTGCAGTTCCTGAAGTTTCTTCAGAACATCGACGTTATATTCCAATTGGTTTTTTGGACTCTGAAACTATCGCTAGCAATAAATTATATATTATACCTGAGAGCAACTTGTACATTTTTGGTGTGCTTATTTCAAATGTTCACATGGCTTGGACTCGTATAGTTGCAGGTCGTTTAGAAGAACGATATAGTTACTCGCCAGCAGTTTATAATAACTTCCCTTGGCCAGAAGTAACTGATGCGCAAAAAGCAAAAATTTCTGAAACTGCTAAGGCCATTCTTGATGCGCGTGCACTGTATCCGGATAGCTCGTTAGCTGATCTCTATGATGAATTAACTATGCCTGTTGAGTTAAGAAAAGCTCACCAAAAAAATGACAGAGCTGTTATGGAAGTCTACGGTATGACAAAAATAGTCGATGGAAAGAAGACTTGGTTAACCGAAAGTGAAACAGTTGCAAGATTGTTTGAGATGTATGAAGAGAAAGTGAACTAAAAAATTTATTTCCATTTAAACAATGTGAATCTAGTTAATGTTTACTAGAAATTTCAAATTTAGTAAGGTTAAAAATTATGAAAACTCCCAAATTGTATTCTGATTTGTTAAAAAAGAAGCAATTAACTACTGAAATGATTGCTGAATGTATCTATTCCGTTAATAAACGAGCAAAAAATTATCGTGATAAAGTTATGGAATATAGAAAATCACCGTATCATACGCATTTACAAGATAACATTGACAATGCGATAGAAAAAAAGGTTGAATATTACGGAATGAAAGAGGAACTATTAAAGCCGTTTGTTCCAACAGTAATTCATAAACAATTTGTGAAAAATACGAAACGTGTTTACAGTTATGAAGAAGATTATCAAAAAATCTTAGTTGAAAAAGAAGGCGATATTATTTGGAAAAGTAATTACTTTGACAACGAGCGATATACAAAAATTCATTTTTTTGATTATTAAACTGAAAATAATCTTTATTTCTTTTATTATGAGATCGGTGGATTTAGTTTCCATAAACCAATCAGTGAAGCAGAAGCAAACAACTCAGGCCTTAGTATAGTTGAAATCGATGAGAATTTTAATACTTATGGTAGAAAAATTGAGGATTTACTTTCAGTTCCATTTGTTAAAAAGGTTTTAAACTTGTTGAACAGTGATGATTATACGATTATTGAGTAATAAATTATAAAATTTTCTACATTTAAATCTGTCTAAATATAATTAAAATACTTCATCCCTATCTAAATTCGGATAGGGCTTTTTATTGTTTAAAACACGAATTAAACATTCTATGCTAGCTTGTATATGAAAAATTTCGTATTCTCTAAATTCATCGTCTTCAGAATTTAGAAGCTTATCATAATGTCGTTGTATATGCCAAATGCATTTCTCAATATTTTCTTTTTTTAAATTATTCATGATTAAATTTTATTACAATATGAAAATAAAATGTCATGTCAAAACTATTTGGTAGAAAAAATAAACTATTCGGTAAAAATTTTTAAAAATTTCTGGTATTAAATTGATTCTTTTGAGATAAAGTTAAAAATATTGAGAAATGTTAATTTGATATTAGATACCTTTTTGATATTTTATTCACTTAAAAGGTTACTGCAAATTGTTTAATCCATTCTTAATATTTATATTCAAAATTAATTTAACATTGACAAAATAACTAATTAGTAATACTATTTATATATATTTAAATATATTGGAGATTTTTATGGAAAAAGTTAAGAAAAAAATGATTAAATCAGGGAAATTTTGGATAGTTGTTACTTCAACAATAATGTTAATTTGTATTAATAACAATGTTTTAGCATCTGAAATAGATGATAATAAATCAAATAATACTATTTTAGCTTCTGATTTAGGAAGTAACACTTTAGAAGAATCTTTAAGTAATAACAATGAATCTTCAGAATTACTAAAACCTCATGATTCCTTAAATAGTACAATAGAGACAGTTAATGTTGATCAAGTAAATAATAATTTAGCTGAAACTAGATCGAGTAACGAATCACCAGTTAACATAGAAAAAAATATTCATAATTTAGACTCTAATCTATCAAATTTAAGTGATCAAGATAAAGAGGATTTAATTACATATTTTAAAGAATTTAAAAATCCGTCTGCAATAACTTATGATTCAAATTATAAGTTTCCAGCTTGGACTGACCAGGTTCTAAAAAATAAGAACATAAAGTCAATTAACTTTATTGATGTAGACACAATCTTAGAAAACAGTGATTATGAGTTAGCTGATGGGCTTGTATTACCTTATTTAACTAATAAGAACCCAGACGACTCTCAGGGCTTAGAGGTTACAAGAATAACTAAAAGCATTTCAGAAGATAGTGAAAAATTTATTAGACTAATCGATAACTTCGATAAAGTGGCATATTCAAAATTAGATAAAATTTTGCACGAATTTAATATTGTTTCAAAAAACAATGATGGTGAGTATGTTGTTAATTCAGTCTATAAATTTAAAGGGGATGGCTCTTCAAACTTTGATTCTTTAAGAGAATCTTTAAGTGATGCTCGAAAATTATTTCAACCAAAGATAACATATAACAATAATAATATTGTTAGCTTTCTGACAGCTGGAGTAAGAGGGCATGGATATAATGTATATTCGTTAGATTATACTAATGCATGGAGCTTTCATAGTCTTAAGAATAATAAACGAATTGTTTTAAAAGATGTTACAGATGATGTACTTTCTGTAGAGAGTTATATTAAAGCTGCAGCAATTTATTCAAATATACCTTTATTATACTCAAATTTAGCAGATAATCCTTTAGAATTTTCTCGGACTAGGAGCATTCAAGGAAATATTGAAAAGATCAAATCTGGAGATTATAGCTCAGTCAGAGGTACTTGGAAGAATGGCTATGGTCGATCATTTTCTTTTTCTAAGAATGGGTTAATAGGAGACTACATTACTAAGCCAAGCAAAATCAATGATAACTATATTAGAGCTGAGATAACAGTAAAAAATTCACCTGTGGGACATTTTTTTGTGGAATTTATTCCAGCTGGTAAGGATTTTTCTGATGTTAATTTTGTAGATAAATCTGACAAATCTAGAGACCGGTTGATTATTGGTCAATATAATAGTATTTCTGATCCTAAATCAATTTTTTATAAGACGTTACCTGTTAGAAAATTATCTGATGAATATTCTGATATACTTATTACGGGTGCAGGAATTTTTATTATGACTGGAGGAGTAGGCGGAGCAGGCGGAAATCAAAATGCAATAGCTCTGAGAATTCCGGATGAATTATTAAATGAAGAATATCGATTGTTGTACAAGAATAATTACAAAAAGAATTATGTAAAAAAAATTTTAGATGAAACAATAAATCCAGGAAAAGATTCTAACATCAAAAATTTCATCGAACCAATTGATGAGTTTACTAAAAAACATCGATTCGATAAAGAGAAAAAGGAATTAAAAAAAGAAATATCAAATTCAATAGGAAAAGCTAAATCAGTTAAAGAAGTAGGAAAAAGGGTTGTCGGAATTAATACTATTGAAGATGCAAGGGATGATATTGGTGATTCCTTAAAAAAATTAGAAAAAAATAGTACACAGAAATATCCAAGTAATATTTTAAAAAATGTTGTTCCCGCTGCAAAAACAGTAATTGCAATAAAAGATGTTCTTGATCTAACAAAAGATGCAACTAGTTTATTAGGTGACGTTATTTCAGGTGATATTACAGGAACTCGAGTAAAACATGATGAAGACGATACAGATTTTGTTAAAGATGTTAAGGATTATAAAGCTGAATATAAAAATGATAGAGAGTCTGAAACTTTTTTGGGGATTACTTTTGGTTTAATACACAAGATTTTTAATGCTTTAGTAGATATTCTTTCTGATATTGGAAGTAGCATTGCTAAGTTATTTGGTATGTCTCTCGGTATACTAGGAAGTGTTATAGCCGGGATTGTTACAACGGGTGTTGTTACAATTGCAGGAGGTATTCTTTGGTCCACAGTATTAAAAAAGATGATTATGGATGGCTTAAAAAACAGTAGAGATACTATCATGAAGTTCTTGAAAGGACTAACCGATATTTTTAAGAATATCAAACACTAAAAAATTAATTATCAAAATCAGATGATAGCATCAATAATACTTTAATAAATTTTTTCCAAATGTCTGTCTTATATATATTATTTAATATAGTTAAGTTATGAATTTATCAATCCTATCCAAAATTATGGATAGGATTTTATCTTTTGAGTACCGAATATAATACTAGCTTACAAATTTTAAATTTATTTTCGGGACCTAAAGATCCCAAAAATGATTACTTAATACGTGGAAGTGAGTTATAATTTATATATCGAACTGAAAGGGAATTGCGATGTGGAAAAAGCAAATTGAAAAGCCAACAATTATTAAGAGACAAAAGCATGATAAGTCTTTTAAGAATTACATTAAAGAACTTTCAAAAGAAAAAGATTTTGGAGAACGATTAACCACAAGAGAGTTGGCTAAGAGGGTAGGTATAGACTATGAAATGTTTAGAAAAATTCTCAATAAACGAAAACCAAATCAACCTCGGGATTGTATAATCGCTATTTGTGCAGCATTATTTTGCTCAGTTGAAGAAACAAATAAAGCGTTATTTTATTATGATGATATGCCTAGCCTAGATCCTTCAGAAGGATATAGAGATTATTTTATAAGATCGGCATTAGAAGCGAGTGAGGATAAATCAACTCATTTCGACTATGCATATAAAGGAGTGGAATTAGTAAACAAAATATTAGATGACAATAATTTTTCAAAGTTACGACTATCTAATAAGATTAAAAGTGTAAAATCAAATGAGAACGTTAAAAATAAGATAAAACATATATCGTCAGAAAAATATTCTGAACGTGAGAAATTTAACTCATCATTAGGTGAATTTTATAAACCATATAATTATAGTGTTGGAACAACAATAGAGGTTGATTACCATGGGGAAAGTCAATATATAAGAAAAAATAGTGATAGAAACGAAGTATACATAAAGAGTAAAAATGGTTTTTCTATAAAAGTTTTAGATAAGGAAACTGAAATGTTTAAAGAGTTTTCACCAATAATAGATAATGTGAACTTACAAGAATTAAAAAAGTGTTATGAGGTATTGTATGACACAAGAAATTGGGGATTTAGAAAAAGTGCAAAAATCAAAGATGCTTCAATAGTTGTCTATGGAGAACAATTTAATTACTATATCCCAGATAGGAATGAGTATTTCTATGCTGAAATTAAAAATGGAAAATTTAGTTTTTCTGTTTTTAAGACTACTATGTTTATGAGGGAATATTTGACGAAAGATGAATTTAAAAGTTTTTATTCTAAAAAAAGAAAAGAACACCAAGCAGAAGTTCAAACATTTTATTCTATTAATGAAATAAAGGAATACTGTGAAAAATTACCAAATAATTTTTTTGATGTTAGATATAGTTATATTTCATACTTTGAAATAATGAAAGAACAACTTGAGAATTTGCTCATTAACATAAAAAACAAGAAGGAATTGATTCGAGATTTCAATGTGTTGCCAGGGGATGACCCATATGAAATTTATTACTTTTTTAATGTCCAAGATGAGTTTGAGTGTATTGAAGAAGAAATTACGAAGCCTGTATTTAAAGAATATAATCCCTTTGAAGAAGATTTAGGATTGAGTGATGATAAAGAGATTGGTTCCTATCTAGGAGAAGAAAAATATATTGAAAGAGTTTCTAAAAAGAAAGAAGCGGTATTTGAATTTAAAAATAAAAAAGTAATTTTAACAAGAGAAGATTTAATTACTGCTTTTGAACTTGGTTTAAACAACATCGAAGATGTATTGAATCTTAAAAGTCAAATTTTAGATTTTGAAACAATTTATGAAAAATAATCATTTGGGACCAAGAAGTCCCAAATGATGTTGATCTCTTTAGATTAATAAAATATAATGATTTTATTAACTGAAGGAGGTTCCCTCTAATGACAAATTTAGAATATGTAAATTCAATAATTCGTTCTAATGACATGATATACATTGATACATCGTCACTTATGAATGTAATGGAACTAAGGAAATTTTTAGAAAGCTATTACCAAATTTTTGTTGACAATAACAAAAGAATAATTGTGACTAGAGAAGTATGTTTAGAAATTTATAGACACTTAATTTCAAAAGTAGAAACGAAACAGTATAAGTCACAAAAAGTTATCGAGGTACTTAAACAGTATAAAGAAATATTTATTTTTGAAGATGAAAATTTGAATGATACCGAGGCAGAACGTGCATTTGCTGATTCAGAACTATTATCACGTATTACTAAAGAAAAAATAAAACATCGCCAGCTTCTTATAACTAATGATAAAAAACTAAGTGTTGATGTATATAATTTAAATAATTTGAATTCCTGTTTAGGAGCGAAAATATCTGTTTGCTACATTTCTCAAGATGGATTGTTGCATAAAGGAAAGACAAAATTAGAAGATAATTTTAATATCGTGAATAATAAGTTGAAGGAAATTAAGATTATTGGACTTTATTATCATGATACACACGAGATAAACTTAAAGACAAGAATATTAGATGCTCTTTCTGGAGCATTAGTTGGTACAACTATAACAAAGTATATGCCAAAGTTAATTCGAGCTATACGATAAATTAAGAAAGTCTGTAAATTCTTTCGAATGAAAATTATACGATATTAGAGGAGATACCATGAACTATCAGTTTTATATAATCATAACATTGTCATTATTGGTTTTGATTTTATTTTGTAAGAACTTTATTCTCAGGAAAAAATTTACGCAATACATAATTGATAATAACAAAAGTGACAAAAATAATTCATTTTTGCACGGTTTGAGTTTTTATGAATCTGTAAAAATACTAAATAAAAAGTATAGAATTGGGAAAATAAACGCGTATGTCATTATTAATTCTTTAAATGATAAAGATGTTGAACAGTGAAAAGTGAAAAGTTAAAAAATATAAAATGAAAAGTCTTAAGGAATATCCTATTTCGTTAAAATTTTATATTAAGAAGGGTTTGGAGAAAGATGAAATTTATAAATGGGATGAAGGATTTATCACAAGCGATAGTAGATAAAACAGTTGATGTGAGTCAAAAAAGTTTTAAGTGGGTTAAAGATAATCGTGAAGTGATTATAGAATATGCAGCTATTACTATCCTAAAAAGTGTTGTTGAAGTTCTAAATGAAGATAGGAATAGGAAAGAAATATATGAGGATGAGTATGATTATAATGAAAGCTTTGAATCTAATATAAATGAGTCGAGTTATATAAGTGCTATAAATGATGAACAATTTATGTTGCAGGAATCACAAATAAAAAATAATATTAATTATCCCCAAAACAGAAAATCTCCAGACTGTCATTTTTGCCATAGTAAAAATGGTAAAATCTTCGTTCGAGGAGGAACGGATGAACAAAAGCAGCAATTTAGAGAGATGCATCGATTTGTAGGACAATATGTTTGTACTGAATGTGGAAACGACTTTGATGAAGATGATATTGATTGGGAATTTAGCGATCCAGAAACTGGTTTCTATTATTGTAATTTCTGCAGTAATTCACTAGAGCAGGCTGGAATTGATGCAATGGATCCTGATGGTTTTGGATACGATGATTATGGAAATTGGGATTCTGACCGTTTAGGGTTATAACCTATCTAAGGTCATTAGATAAAATTAATTAAAAAATTTTTTCAAAAAAATTTTAATCCTATATGGAAGATCTTATAATGTGTATTAAAATCCTTAAAATATCACTATTTCCGCTATTTTAAAGGGCACTTTGTAAAGTGTCCTTTTTAAATTTTAGTAGAAAATTGAGCAATTTTTGGTAGAAAAAGCGACTTTTTTTGATTTTTCTTTTTTTTACTTTCATCAAAAAATGGCAGACTATAAGTATGAAAAGAAAATTTATTGAGTGCAAGAGAGTTGTAGCTTCATCGCTACAACTCTTTTTTTGTGCCCTCAATAATCTTTTCAAATAAATAAAAAAAGAGGTTATATAATGCCTGTTGATAAAAACAAGAAAATCGAGAAGATTTTAAATACACCGACTTTGAATTTGCTACCTTCTGTTAATTCGAAAACAGTTGACAAAGTGAGGGATCCGATCACTAATCGAACTTCTATTCATTTAGGGACTGGTACGATTCATATTGAAAACTTTGACGATAACAAAGATTATTTCAAGCTTCGAGTATTGAAGATGTTGGATTTATTGATTTTTCTTATTGGTAAGAAGAATAAATATAGACTAAGTGAAGAAGATGCTGTTAACTGCTTGGTTGAATTTTCAATTAAACAGTATTCAGAACTGCTAGGGAAATCTAAACCAGCAAGTATCTCAACGAAAAAGAATGTACGTTGTATCATTGATGAAGCATTATGCTTGCTCAAGGATCTTTCTATCAGTACTAAAGAAAAGAGAGGTGCACATCATGTTGTATTCAATGATATAAAATTTATTGAGGAATTCAAATGCGAAAATGGAATTTTTACAGTTCAATTGACTGAAAAATTCGTTAGATATTTAATCACATCTTATGTGACAAATTTTCCTCTCGAACTTTTTAAAATTGATGAACGTAGTAAAAATGTTTATTCTCTTGCAAAGAAATTAGTCTATCATCAAAGTAACAAAAATAATCGAAGAAAAAAGACTAATGAAATTATTTCCGTTGAAGCTTTATTAAATGTATGTCCCCAAATTCCTCCTATAGAAGAGGTAAGATTAAAAAAAGGTGGTTGGCGTTCAAGAATTGAAGAGAGCTTTGCTAATTCACTTGATAAACTAATCGATTATAAAATCCTAGTTAGTTGGGAATACTGTAATCCAAATTGTGAACCTTTATCAGATGAACAGTTAGGAATGAACTCATTTTTTGAATTTCAGAAATTTAGAATTTATTTTAAAGTTTCAGGGATTTAAATTCACTGATTTATCGATTTGCTTCGATTAAATCAGGATTTATGAGGTATGTTGAATTAGAAATTGGGGTATGTTGAATTAGAATTTGGGGTATGTTGAATTTGCTAAAAAAATTTTGATCCTTGGTATCACTGATATTATTAGTATTTCTGATTTTCAATACTAATAATATTAATAAGCAGCATATGCCTTCAATTTTCATATTGAAGGCAATGCTATAATTTTGCCTGTAAGAAAAAAAGTCCGGATTTATTTTTTTACTGGAAACTACAAAAGGAGAAAAAAATGTTTGAAGAAGAAAAATCTTATTTGAAAGCATACATTGAACAAATCTCTGAACCAAGTCGTAAAGGTGGTAAGGGAGCATATATTTGCCCCCTCTGCCACAGTGGTGAAGGAAGAAACAGAACTGGTGCTTTTCACATTTACGATGAAATCCAGTGGAAATGTTTCTCTTGCGATAGAGGTGGAGATATCTTTGATCTTATCGGCTATGTAGAAGGAATTGATAAATTTAAGGATCAATTGAAGCGTGTCAGAGAATTGTTTAATCTATCAACTGAATGTGATGAATTAAAGAACCAGAGGAGTGAATATTTGAATTCCAATGCTGTTTTTCCTTTAAAGGAAGAAGAGAAAAAAGATAATTATTTAAGCTTTTATAATGAGGCCACAAAGCATCTCTGTGAAACTGACTATTTTCTTAAACGAGGGTTGAGTTTTTCAACAGTCCAACGGTTTAAAGTTGGTTACGTAAAAAAATGGAAGCATCCCAAAGTGACTAATCCTAATGTTCCTGAAACACCTCGGTTAATTATTCCTTTAAGTGAAAGTTGTTATTTTGCTCGTGATACAAGAGATATTGTACCCGAACCTCAATTGAACTATATTAAGCAGAAGGTGGGAGGGAGCGATATTTTTAATAAAAGCGAACTCTTCAAAAAATCTACGGATCCCATTTTTATTGTAGAAGGCGAAATAGATGCCATGAGCATCGTTGAAGTTGGTGGAAAGGCAGTAGCACTTGGCAGTATTGGAAATATAAATAAATTAATTAATCTTATTTCTGATCTAAAAATTGATCGTACATTCATTCTTTCATTGGACCAAGACGAAAAGGGGAGAGAGGCTGAACTAAAATTAGCAGAGCAATTTAGAAGTAAGAAAATTAAATTTATTTCTTGCAAATTAACTATTGATGATGTAAAAGATCCTAACGATATGTTAGTGAAAAATAAAGGAGTATTTAACAAAATGGTAGAAAATGCAATCAATCAAACAAAAAGTGAAAAAGAGCGGTATCTTGAATATTCAACAGCTAATCATCTTTCGAAGTTTTTTAATGATATTACGAATGGTTCAAATACTTCATGTATTAAAACAAATTTTGAAGGTTTAGATGATCTGTTAGAAGGTGGTCTTTACGAAGGCTTGTATTGTGTTGGTGCAATTTCCTCCCTTGGAAAGACAACATTTGTAACTCAGATTGCTGATCAAATTGCAGCACAGGGAACAGATGTTTTGATTTTTAGTATTGAAATGTCTAGGTGGGAAATAATTAGTAAAAGTATTAGTCGTCACACTGTTATCGAATCTATTGCCTCTAATAGTGATATCAGAAATGCAAAAACAGCACGAGGAATTACTGAGGGGAGTAGATATTCAGGTTACAGCACCCCAGAGATTGATTTGATTAAAAAAGCTAGAGAAAATTACTCTCAATACTGCAAAAATATTTACATTATCGAAGGTACAGGACCTATTGGTGTGGAACTAATTCGGAGAAATGTTAAAAATCATCTCAAATATACTGGAAAAGTACCCGTTGTAATTATTGATTACTTACAAATTCTATATCCAGTGGATGACCGATTAACTGAAAAACAAAACACAGATAGATCGGTAATAGAATTGAAAAGGATTAGCCGAGACTTTAAAACACCAGTAATTGCTATTTCTTCTTTTAATAGAGAAAACTACAAATCTGTTGTCAGTATGCAGTCTTTCAAGGAGAGCGGAGCAATCGAGTATTCTAGCGATGTTTTGATTGGACTACAACTTAAGGGGACTGGACCAGCAAATTTTGATGTTAATGAAGCTAAGTCGAGAAATCCTAGAGAAATTGAACTAGTGGTTTTAAAAAATCGTAATGGAAGAACTGGCATTAAGATGGAATTTGACTATTATGCGATGTACAATTATTTTAAAGAAAAGTAGTATAAGGCTTTTGGTTAATGATCTAATTTGTTGAATTACTCTAAGCCTTATCAAAAGATGGAAATCTCTGTAATTAAGAATTAGAAGGAAGAGATAATGCAAACAATAAATCATACAGAATTAATGAAATTAGGTTTTCCTGAACATACGGCACGGGATATTATAAGACAAGCCAAGTTAATTGCTGTTCGTCAATTTGAAGAATCTAGAGCTTTATCGAATAATGTGGTAGAATTAAGTAAATCACCATTTGATAATTCTCGTCTTAATTTAGCTCCTACGTATATTGTAGAAGAATTACTCGGCTTTAAGTTGCTTTCTGAAAGAAAGGAACAAAATGAGTAAAAAATATAAATGCGTAAGTCGAAATAAGAAAGGAAAAATTTACTATGAGGTTGAATTCAGTGTAGATCCGTCTACGGGTGACCGAAAGAGGTTTAGGGTTAAATCTTATAAAGATCAATTTGGAATTGATTTTAAAACAGAAAAGCAAGCCTTTGACGAAGTCTGTAGGATAAGAACTGAATACAATGCTAAAATAGCTAGTGCCAGTGCAAATAGGCCACAATTAGATATTCCATTTTCAAAATTTATGGAAGATGTTTATTTGCCTTATTATAAGAAAACTGTTCAGCCCGTAACCTATCAAACTGCTTATCCTCAGTATAAGACTTTTATTGAAGTTTTTGCTGACAAGAAATTGTCTGAAATCAATGTTCGGGAATGCGAAGATTTTAGATTATCTTTAATGGAAGACTACTCTCCAAACTACGCAAAAGGACTTTGGTGTAAACTGAAGAAGTGTTTAAATTATGCAGAACGCTTGGAATACATCGAGAATAATCCTTGTCGAAAGTTAGACAATCCTAAAGGAGAAAAACCGAAAACTGAATTTTGGACTGTAGAGGAACTACATAAGGTATTAAAAACTTTTGATCAGACAGTTTATGAAGAGAAGCAGTTTTATACGGCTATCTGGCTTTATTTTATGACGGGGATGCGAGTCTCTGAGGGTCTTAGTTTAAAGTGGTCAGACATAGATCTTAAAAATAAGGTTATTCATATTCAGTCTACCTTAGAATATCAAGGGAATGGGAAATACGTTCGAAAAGAGCAGACAAAAACTAGAGCAGGAATGCGTTTCTTAGAAATAGATGACGAAACTGTTAAAGTGTTGCAAAATTGGAGAACTGTACAAGTGTATAATAGAGAAGATAATTTCGTGTTAGCACGGTTTAACTCTCCGATGAACAAATGTACCTTAAGTCGAATGTTAAAAAGGCATGCACTAGCGGCTAAGGTTCCCGTTATTACTGGGAAAGGATTACGTCATAGTCATGATTCATTTATGATAAATGTTCTAAAAAAAGATGTTTTGTATGTCTCGGCTCGCTCAGGAAGAACGGACAAGGCTACAACACTAAACACCTATTCTCATTTCTATGATAGACAAGTTGTTTCTGGTGGTGCTGAGATAACAGAGGTTTTAGGAGAGCTGGGATTAACTGCAAATCCCGCCACAATCCCGCCAAGTGGAGAAACCAAGTAAAAAATAGCTGTGTGAGAACAACTAAAGCAACGACGCTTCAGTTACTCTTAAATAATAGAGTTTCCAATCAAAATGAAAACCGAGGTTTAGGCCTCGGTTTTTTTGTGCATTCTTTCTTTCGTGACTTTTACAAGCCCTGTATCATCAAATATTTCATTGAGATACGACAAGATTGTTGCTATAATAGGGTTATTCGATGAAATAAGGAGAAGGTATGAAAAATTTTAAACAGATTCTTTTGGCTTTAGTTGCTGTTTTTGCAGCAGTCCTTTTGGTAGCCTGTGGTCCAAAAAGTGATAATGGGACTTATGTATTCGAACCCACAACAGATGAAGCGAGGGAGAGGCTACCAAGTGAACTTGCTTATATCATTTCAGATGATTATAAATTTAAGGTTTCGATTATCATTAAGGATAAAGAAGGCCTTATGAAGGTTCGAATAAAATCAAATATTCAAAATATCAATCAATCCTATGATTTTAAGGTTGACCAAAAAAACAAAATATTTGTTATGAAGAATGACTACAGTGTGACAAAGATGGCGTATCAAATTTCTAATCATACCCTAACCTTTATGGATGTAAAAGAATCAAAATCGAGTGGGTCTGATATTTTTATAAACTATATAAAAATGGCTAAGTTTAAAAAAGTTAAATAATTTAGCGAAGATAGGTACGGATCCTGCCTTTTTAAACATACAAATATGATCCGTAAAATATATTACAATCATTTTACATTTGCAAAATATTCTTGAGAGTTTGTTGATTTGTTGCTATAATGGCGGTAAATCATATCATTAAGGAGAAGATGATGAAAAATTTTAACCGTATTTTGTTAGCGCTTGTAGCTGTCTTTGCAGCAGTCCTTCTTGTAGCTTGTGGTGATAAAAGCGATAATGGAACTTATGTTTTTGAGCCAAGCAAAGAAGAGGCTGTTAAAATGCTTCCAGAAGAGCTTCAGGGATTGGCTGGTGATGGTATCAATGTAAAAATTTCGATTGCTATTCAGGGGGATAAGGCTGAATACAAGAGTGAAACTGAATTTGCTGGCAATAAAAAAGAAAGTAAGTATGAGTATAAAGTCGACCAAAAGGCAAAAACTATGAAATATGAAGCACAAGGCATGAAAGTAGAGCTTTCTTATGAAATTTCTAATGATGTACTGACGATAAAGAAAGTTAAAAACTCTGTCGTTAGCGATAATGATTTTTTCAGCAATTACTTGAAAGTTGCTAAGTTCAAAAAAGTTAAATAATAAGTAAGGCAGGGTTTATATCCTGCCTTTTTATATGTATTTATGATGATTTTATACTAGGATTCTAACTAATTTTGAATATTTTAGCAAATATCGTATAGTATGAACATAGTTAAAAGAGACACGTTAACAATTCATTGCGATGCAATGGAATTGTTGCTATAATAGGGTTATTCTATGTAATAAGGAGCACTTATGAAAAACGTTAAACAGATTATTTTGGCTTTCGTTGCAATTTTTGCAGCGATACTCCTGGTAGCCTGTGGTGCAAAAGGCGATAATGGAACTTATGTTTATAAACCGACTAAAGCAGAGATGAAAAAAATTCTCAAAGATCAAGGAGCTTCCAGTTCAGATATTGATTCTCTAAACAATAAATATTCCTTGGAGTTGTCCATTGATATTAACGATTCAAAAGGATATTTAAATATTAAAACTGAAAGACCCGGTCATAAAACTGTAGATTCAACAGAAATTAAAGTTAATCAAAAGACTAAAACAATCGGTGCGTTAGAAGACAAGGGGGAGAAGGTTAGATATAAGATTAAAGGGGACACCCTGACATTGAACTTTACAAAAGATCAAGAATCGACGAATCAATTTGCGTCGTCTCTTCTTAAAAACGCTAAATTCAAACGCACGAAATAATGCAAGTGAAGAGCGGGGGAAACCTGCTCTTTTGCTTTACTTTTATGCCTAGTTTGGTATAATGAATGAGACTACAGATGGGACTGGGGCAGGAATGATTTTCTTTGAAAATGATTTCGTCTCGCTCCCTCTTTTCTGTGTGATCAAGGTTATTATTTATGGAAAAGGAGAATCATCTATGCTTTATATTTGGTCTTACTTGAAAAAGTATCCCAAGTGGCTAGCCCTGAATCTATTTTCGGCGGTCCTGTTTGTTATTGTCAATTTGGGCTTGCCAACGGTTCTAGCTCGCATGATTGATGAAGGGATTAACCCGCGTGATGTGGACCGGCTGTATTTCTGGGGCTGGGTCATGTTTGCGATTATTTTGCTTGGGATTGTGGGGCGGATTATCTTGTCTTACGCGGTTGGTCAGCTAACGACCACCATGGTCCGCGATATGCGCAATGACCTCTATGCTAAGTTACAGGAGTACTCGCATCGCGAGTATGAGCAAATTGGGGTATCGTCATTGGTCACTCGCTTGACTTCGGATGCCTTTGTTTTGATGCAGTTTGCGGATTCTATGTTGAAGATGGGGGTCATCACACCCTTGATGATGGTTTCCAGTGTTCTCTTGATTTTGACAACCAGTCCTTCTTTAGCGTGGATTGTAGCGGTTTCTGTACCATTTCTTGCGGTCGTCGTCTGGTATGTGGCAGTTAAGACACGTCCTCTTTCTGAGAAACAACAAAAGACCCTCGACCATCTCAATCAATTTGCGCGTGAAAATTTGACTGGACTTCGTGTGATTCGTGCCTTTGCCCGTGAAGAATTCCAAGAGGATAAATTTGCGGCTGAAAATGAAGTCTACGCAGAAAACTCGAATAAATTGTTCAAACTAACTGGTTTGACAGAACCCCTATTTGTGCAGATCATCATAGCTATGATTGTGGCGATTGTCTGGTTTGCTTTGGATCCTCTTCATGACGGTAGTTTGAAAATTGGGGATCTGGTTGCCTTTATTGAGTATAGCTTCCACGCGCTCTTATCTTTCCTCTTTTTAGCCAATCTCTTTACTATGTATCCTCGGACTGCGGTTTCTAGCCGTCGTCTCAAGGAAATCATGGACATGCCCATTTCGATTGATCCAAATGAGAATGGTGTAACAGAAACAGCGTCTCGTGGCTATTTGGAATTTGACAATGTCACCTTTGCTTATCCAGGTGAGACAGAAAGTCCGGTTCTTCACAACATTTCCTTTCAAGCCAAACCTGGTGAAACGATTGCCTTTATCGGCTCGACTGGTTCTGGGAAATCTTCGCTTGTGCAGTTGATTCCTCGATTCTATGATGTCACCTTAGGAAAGATTTTGGTGGATGGCGTGGATGTCCGTGACTACAATCTGAAAGCCCTTCGCCAAAAGATTGGTTTTATTCCGCAAAAGGCCTTGCTCTTTACAGGAACCATTGCTGAAAACCTTCGTTATGGAAAAGAAGATGCCTCTGTACAAGAGCTAGAACAAGCGGCTGAAATTTCCCAAGCCAAAGAATTTATTGACAGTCGCGAGGAACGCTTTGACACGCATTTGGCAGAAGGTGGTAGCAACCTTTCAGGTGGCCAAAAACAACGCTTGTCCATCGCTCGTGCCGTTGTCAAAGATCCTGATATTTTTATCTTTGATGATTCCTTCTCAGCCCTAGACTACAAGACGGATGCCACTTTGCGGAAGCGTCTCAAAGAAGTCACAGGAGATGCGACCGTCTTAATCGTAGCGCAACGCGTGGGAACCATTATGGATGCGGATCAAATTATTGTCTTGGACCAAGGGGAAATCGTCGGTCGAGGAACCCACGATGAATTGATGGAAAGCAATGAGATCTATCGTGAAATTGCCAATTCGCAGCTCGATAGTCCGTCATTAACAGAAGAATAGAAAGGAGAAGCAGATGAAACAAGAACAAAACAGTTTTAGTAGACTATGGACTTATTTGAGAGCCTATCGATTGGAAGTTTGCTTGTCCATTTTCTTAAAAATTCTGAGTGTCGTCATGAGTGTTGTCGAACCCTTTGTTTTGGGGCTTGCGATTACTGAGTTGACAAAAAATCTCATGGATATGGCAAAAGGCCTTGTGGGAGCTGGTCTTAACACCTCCTATATCGCGATCATTATGACGCTCTATCTATTCCGTGGGGTCCTCTATGAGTTGGGATCTTATTATTCTAACTATTTCATGACCAATGCTGTTCAAAAGACTGTTCAGGACATGAGAAATGATTTGTCTCATAAAATCAATCACATTCCCGTTTCTTATTTTGACCGGCATCAGTTCGGAGATTTGCTAGGACGTTTTACTAGCGATGTCGAAACCGTCTCGAATGCCTTGCAACAGTCATTCTTACAAATCGTTAATGCTATCTTTACCTTGCTCTTTGTCATCAGCATGGTCTTGTACTTAAACATCCAGCTAGGGCTAGTGGTCATTTTGTCCATTCCGATCACTTATTTCAGTGCTCGATTTATCATGAAAAAATCTCAGCCTTACTTTAAAGAGCAGGCAGATGTTTTGGGGGCAATGAACGGCTTTGTGCAAGAAAATTTAACAGGCTTTAACGTCCTTAAGCTCTACGTTCGGGAAAAATCTTCCCAGGAAGAGTTTCATGATATTACCCATCACCTTCAAAAGGTAGGATTCAAGGCTAATTTCATTTCCGGCTTAATGATGCCGATTTTAAATGGGATTTCAGATTTGACTTATCTCATTATCGCTTTGTTTGGTGGCTTGCAAGTGATAGCAGGTCGTTTGACTGTGGGGAATATGCAGGCCTTCGTTCAATATGTTTGGCAGATCAACCAACCGATTCAAAACTTAACCCAATTGGCAGGGCAGCTACAAAGTGCCAAGTCGTCTCTAGATCGGATTTTCCAAGTCATGGATGAACCAGATGAAGTAGCAGATGTAACAGAAACTCTCTCTGGTGATTTGACAGGTCAGGTCAGCTTTAAAAACGTTGATTTCCAATATGTAGCGGACAAACCCTTGATTCGTGATTTCAACCTAGAAGTCAAACCAGGTGAAATGGTGGCCATTGTCGGACCGACCGGAGCAGGGAAAACAACTCTGATTAATCTGCTCATGCGCTTTTACGATGTGACTGCGGGATCGATTACGGTGGATGGTCATGATATTCGTCATCTATCTCGCCAAGATTACCGCAAACAATTCGGAATGGTGCTTCAGGATGCTTGGTTATATGAAGGAACCATCAAAGAAAACCTTCGCTTTGGTAATCTCGAGGCAACGGATGAAGAAATTGTTGAAGCCGCAAAGGCGGCCAATGTCGATCACTTTATCCGGACGCTTCCTGGTGGTTACAATATGGAAATGAACCAGGAGTCTAGCAATATTTCTCTAGGGCAAAAGCAACTCCTAACCATTGCGCGTGCGCTCCTAGCGGATCCTAAAATCTTGATTTTGGATGAAGCGACGTCTTCTGTCGATACGCGTTTAGAACTCTTGATTCAAAAAGCGATGAAGAATTTGATGAAAGGGCGGACTAGCTTTATCATTGCTCACCGCTTGTCTACCATTCAAGAAGCAGATAAAATCCTTGTCCTCAAAGATGGCCAAATCATCGAGCAAGGAAATCACCAATCCTTGTTAGCAGATAAAGGATTCTACTATGAGCTCTACAATAGCCAATTTTCAAATAAAAAAGCGGAATAAGCTAAATAGGTTGAGATAGATTTCTCAACCTATTTTCTATAAGTCCTTTTGCAAAAAATGAAACTATTAGATCATTGCCTCTCTTCATTGACAGTGAGAAGGCATATCGGTATACTAGGTATAATCTAATTAGGAGGCCATCATGATGATTCGACCCGTTCAGCTCAGCGATGCAGCAGCTATCCGAGCGATTTACCAACCTTATGTGACAGAGACAGCCATTACCTTTGAGGTTGATGTGCCGACTGTCCAGGAATTTGAAAGCCGCATCACAAAAACGCTGCCCCAATTTCCTTATTTGGTAGCAGAAGTGGATGGGAAAGTTGTGGGGTATGCCTATGCCTCCACCTATTATGCACGCGCTGCCTATGATTGGACCACTGAATTGTCTATTTATGTATCAAAAGAAGCGCGTGGACAAGGGATTGGATCGGACCTTTATACTGCCTTAGAAGAGGAGTTGCAAGCACGAGGCTACTTACGGTTTCTGGCCTGTATCGCAGTCCCGAACGAAGCGAGCATTTCCATGCATGAAAAGCGAGGCTATGTCCAAGTGGCTCATTTCCCAAAGATTGGCTATAAGTTTAACAAATGGCATGATATCGTCTGGATGCAAAAGACGATCGAAGGGCCTGTGAGAAAAATCAAGTAAGAGCTGTTAAGGAGTAGTAGCTAAATGAAATGAACGCTCCATATCACTTTAAACAATCCATAAATTATTCAGCATAGAAGATGTTTTTATACGAAAGAGGTTTTTATGACTCAAGAACAAAGTGCTAGACTGTTACCCCAAAAGCCCTCCGGATGGGCTAAAATTCTACTTAACCGAAAGGTTCCTATTTTCCTGTTCTTCTTACTGGAATTGGCCTTTCTTGTCATTTCATATCTCAGCCTACAAAAGCATTTTCCATCCATTATCTTATGGGAACACTTGTTGAGTGTCTTTACCTTCTTTTACTTGCTCAATCGTTCCATGGATTCTCGTTCCAAACTGTCCTGGGTGATTATCATTGCCCTCTTTCCAATTTTTGGGACTGCTCTGCTTTACTTTTCGTTAGCTGATTTGGGTGTGAGACGCTTGAAGAAGCGGCTTGAGGATGCTACAGTGCAGGCTTCTGACTATCTAAGCACCGATCCAGAAGTTGCTGATTATTTATCCCAAAGTGATCGCCAATTACAGAAATTAGCTTATTTTTTGGAGCATAGTCCAGCCCAGTTTCCTATCTACAGCAACACAGAGGTTACCTATTTTCCGCTTGGAGATGACATGGTTCCATCCTTGTTGGAGGATTTGAAAAAGGCCGAGCGTTATATCTTCATGGAATATTTCATCATTGACGAAGGGATCATGTGGGGTGAGATTTTAGCCATTTTAGAGGAGAAGGCCAATGCAGGTCTGGACGTTCGTGTCATGTTTGATGGGATGAATGAGATGACTACCTTGTCCTATGATTATATTGAGCGCTTGCACAAGGTTGGGATAAAAGCTCAGGCCTTCTCACCAGTCAAGCCTATTCTATCAACCTATTACAATTACCGAGACCATCGAAAGATTACAGTGATTGATGGTCAAGTTGCTTATACTGGTGGTGTAAATATCGCTGATGAGTATGTCAATAAACGAGAACGCTTTGGTCATTGGAAGGACACGGCCCTTCGCTTAGATGGTTCAGCAGTTCAAACACTGAAAGCTCTCTTTTTGACCATGTGGACAGTGACTGGAATAGAGGATAAAAGGGATATGGAGCACTATCTACAAGAAAAACCTCAAAAAAGAGAGGGTCAAGGCTTGGTTCTTCCTTATGGAAATTCACCATTGACCTATCACAAAGTGGCTGAGGATGTTTATCTTCATTTACTGAATACATCGACCGATTATGTTCACATTATGACGCCTTATCTGATTTTGGATGACGAATTGGTTAGAGCCATGACTTTTGCGGCCAAACGAGGAGTAGATGTTCGGATCATTATGTCAGGGATTCCAGATAAACAGTACGCCTTTGATATTGCGACGACCTATTTTAAAGCGCTCTTGGATGCTGGCGTCCGTATTTTCCGTTATACCCCAGGCTTTGTCCATGCTAAAGTTTATGTTTCTGATAGCCAACAAGCTGTGGTAGGAACCATTAATACAGACTACCGAAGTCTCTATCAAAATTTTGAAGATGGGGTTTTTCTCTACAAAAATCTAGAAGTGCTTCATATTGAACAAGATTTTGAGAGAACCCAGGCGCTCTCAGAGGAAGTCACTCTAGAAAGTTTATCTAAAATGGCTATGGCTCATCGTCTGGGTGGCTATCTTTTTTCTTTGATTGGACCTTTGATGTAAAAAAGGAGGAATCATATGGATACAAAAATTCTTTTGAAATTGTTAGAAGACCAAGCTGATCCAGCGAAAGTCCCAGCAATGGAAGCTTATATGAAAAATAAATTCAGCTTTCTTGGCGTTCAAAAACCAATTCTCAAAAAGATTGAAAGAGAGTTTTTTAAACCTTTCATAAAGGATCCAATTGATTGGACTTTTGTGGAAGAGTGTTGGCAGCAACCTTACCGAGAGTTTCAATATATTGCTATGGATTATCTGGATAAAAAGAAGAAGGAGCTTAGACCTGAAGATTTTCCAAAGCTAAAGGAATTGGCTCAAACCAAATCATGGTGGGACAGTATAGATCAATTGGACCTTATCATCGGAGAGATTACTTTGCACTATCCAGAAACTAAGCAGGTTATGCTGGATTGGAGTAAGGATCAGGACTTTTGGTTGAGGCGGATTGCCATTGACCACCAGCTTATGAGGAAAGAAAAAACAGATACGGATTTGTTAGAAAAAGTGATCCTCAATAATCTAGGTCAAAGCGAGTTCTTTATAAATAAGGCAATTGGCTGGAGTTTACGCAATTATTCCAAGGTTAATCCGGATTGGGTAGGGGCCTTTATTTACCGCTATCGAGATCAGTTGTCTCCTTTGAGCATTCGAGAAGGAAGCAAGTACCTACCCTCTTGACATTTTTTGGCCGTTCATGGTAAACTAGTTTTATGCGATGAGTCGATTGGCTCTTAGGAGCCTTTTGCGCTGAGGAGGTCTACATTCAATTGTAACGCAGGAGCGGACCTTGAGCAGTTGTGTGAACCGGCTGTTCTCATCGAAAGGTGCCTCGAATCCCTTACCATTTGGTAGGGGATTTTTTTGTTTGTTCCTTAGCTGAGGAGCTTTTCGATTAGATTGGTTATCTAATCTGTTGTCCAATAAACCCTTCTAAAAAAGAAGAGACTACCATAGTATGTTTGCTCTAATTTTATCACAGTGGTATAATAGGTGAAAAGATATAGCCCTATCTTTCATACCACCCATGGAAAGGAGATGTCTATGGAAGTTGAACAAAACCAGTCAAAGACTAGATGGTCGCAAGAAAAATTTCAGCGAATTAGTGAGCTGGAAAATTCAAAAGAGTATCAAGACCGGCTGTTTCTTATGAAGGAACAGATGAAGAGCAATCTTCATTGGAGGGCCGTCACCATTCTTGGTATTATTTTAGCTATACTATCTTTCCTACTTTTTAGATTGCGAGCAGTTATTATCATTCTTCCTGTTCTCGTTTTCTATTATTTACCTCAATACAAAAAAAGGCAGGCTTTATTCGGGGATAATGTTAGGTCCAATGATGAAATTTATATTAACGATTTTCTCTGTCCTATTCTGAAAGAAGTCTTTCCTCAAGCAGAGTTAACCTTGACAGCTAACTATGCTATGGATGCTTTACAGGTAGTTAGTCCTCGGTCAACCAAGTTTAATCTCTTTAATCAACTGTCCTTCCATGATGAAAGTAATCTCACAGTCGCCAACCTTTATGCTCACCATACAGAGACCAGGTATGAAACAGACTCAAATGGACACACCAGAACCGTCCAAGAAGAAGTGACGGATTTCGTTGGTCAACTCTTTTCTCTAAAGGCTCCGAGTCCCTTCCCAGGACATATGCGGGTAGTTCCGACCAAGAAATCCCTCTTTTTCAAAAGA
This sequence comes from Streptococcus sp. 27098_8_66, assembly GCF_041431945.1. Taxonomy (NCBI): domain Bacteria; kingdom Bacillati; phylum Bacillota; class Bacilli; order Lactobacillales; family Streptococcaceae; genus Streptococcus; species Streptococcus sp. 27098_8_66. Next base: position 261,699 of record NZ_JAPVYS010000001.1, read on the forward strand.
GAAGTCAAAGGAGCCTATCCAGGTCCTGGAAAAAATGAGGTACAAATTGAAACAGAAGATATCCAGAACAACGAGAATTACAATATCTATTGTACGGATGAATTTGCTGCTCGAAAATTTTTGAAGCCTAAGGTGTTAGATTGGTTCGACAAGCAGATTGCTCAAAATGCGATGTGTGTCTACTTGGTAGAGGATCGTCTCTATATTTCCTTGTATACCAATCGCTATATTTTTCCAACACCAAGAAAGAAACAAGCTGTTGAGAATCTTTCCTTAGCTGCAGAGTATCAAAAACTCTGTATGGAGATTGATATCATTGATGAATTAACCAATATTTTTAAAGGAGAATGACGATGTCAGGTTTCATTATTGCACTTATTGTTTTTGCACTAGTAGTTGTTATGTGGTTTATCGGAGAAAGCAATCGCTTGAACCGTTATCAGGTCATGATTGAAGAATCAAAGAGGACGGTTGATATCACCTTGGTTAAACGCTACGACACCATTTCGGAAATGTTGAAGGTTGCTAAGGCTTATGCCAAACATGAAGAGAAAGTCTTTAGCGAATTGGTAGCCCTTCGCCAAGGTGCCTCTATCCAAGAATCCAATCAAGTTATTGCCAATCAAAATGATGTTTTGGCACAAATCCGAGCAGTGGGTGAGAATTATCCGGAGCTCTTATCTTCTAACCAATTCTTGGCCTTGCAAAAAGAAATTGCAGACGAAAATGAAGATTTGGCAGCTTCTAAACGCATTGTCAATAGCAATATTAGCCAAATCAACCAAGCCATTGTAACCTTCCCAACTTCAGTAGTTGCGGGTATCAAAGGGATGCAACAGGTCCAGTTTCTATTGGAAGATACTCAAGGTAAGAAGGATTTAAGTGATTTGAATTATGACCTTGACTAAATAGATATTTATTATAATTAACCATCAAAAATCCTGGTCTTAGAATCAGGATTTTTTCCTACTGTTGGTACTTTTCATTTATGACAAAAAATTGTATAATAGTACAAATACTCAATTTTTAGAAAATTTTGAAAGAGGATTTACTATGGGATACACAGTTGCTGTTGTCGGTGCTACAGGTGCCGTTGGTGCTCAAATGATCAAAATGTTGGAAGAATCTACTCTTCCAATCGATAAGATTCGCTACCTTGCGTCTGCACGTTCTGCAGGAAAAGTTTTGCAATTTAAAGGGCAAGACGTGACCATTGAAGAAACGACTGAAGATGCTTTTGAAGGGGTTGATATTGCCCTTTTCTCAGCTGGTGGTTCAACATCTGCCAAATATGCACCTTATGCGGTGAAAGCAGGCGCAGTAGTGGTCGATAACACTTCATATTTCCGTCAAAATCCGGATGTCCCATTGGTTGTTCCTGAAGTGAATGCACATGCGCTTGATGCTCATAACGGAATTATCTCTTGTCCAAACTGTTCAACCATCCAAATGATGGTCGCTCTTGAGCCGGTTCGTCAAAAATGGGGCTTGGACCGTATCATCGTGTCTACTTACCAAGCTGTATCAGGGGCTGGTATGGGAGCTATTCTTGAAACCCAACGTGAGTTGAAGGAAGTTTTGAATGATGGTGTCAACCCACGCGATGTCCAAGCGGAAATCTTGCCATGCGGTGGTGATAAAAAACATTACCCAATTGCTTTCAACGCTCTTCCACAAATCGACGTCTTCACAGAAAATGACTATACTTACGAAGAAATGAAGATGACGAATGAAACCAAGAAAATCATGGAAGATGATAGCATTGCCGTTTCAGCAACTTGTGTGCGGATTCCAGTCTTGTCAGCTCACTCAGAGTCAGTCTACATTGAAACAAAAGAAGTGGCACCAATTGACGAAGTGAAAGCTGCTATTGCTGCCTTCCCAGGTGCAGTCCTTGAAGACGATGTTGCTCACCAAATCTACCCACAAGCCGTTAATGCGGTCGGTTCACGCGATACTTTCGTTGGACGGATTCGTAAAGACTTGGATGCTGAAAAAGGAATTCACATGTGGGTGGTTTCAGATAACCTTCTTAAAGGAGCTGCTTGGAACTCAGTCCAAATCGCAGAAACCCTTCATGAACGTGGACTCGTACGACCAACAGCTGAATTGAAGTTTGAATTGAAATAGGGAGCAAAACAGAAATCAGTAACTCGAAGAGTTTGATTTCTCCTTAGCTAACTAGCAAATCAACTTGTTTTATAAACAGATCATGAGGCAAAGGCAAGCAGGCCCCAGCCTCTTTCTTATATAGAGAAAGGTTTTTTCTATGTCTTATAATGATTTGAAAGATTGTAAAATCATCACTGCATTTATCACTCCCTTCCATGAAGATGGAACCATTAATTTTGATGCTCTTCCTGCCTTGATCGAGCACCTCTTGGCACATCATACAGATGGGATTCTCTTAGCTGGAACGACTGCAGAAAGCCCAACTCTGACCCACGATGAGGAATTGCAACTCTTTGCGGCCGTTCAAAAGATTGTAAATGGACGGGTCCCTTTGATCGCTGGTGTCGGAACCAATGAAACCCGCGACTCGATTGAGTTCGTTAAAGAAGTGGATGCTTTTGGTGGCTTTGCAGCAGGATTGGCTATCGTCCCTTACTACAACAAACCATCCCAAGAAGGAATGTATCAACACTTTAAAGCGATTGCGGATGCATCCAATCTTCCGATTATTATCTACAATATTCCAGGGCGCGTGGTAGTAGAAATGACACCTGAAACCATGCTTCGTTTGGCAGAACACCCAAATATCATTGGGGTCAAAGAGTGTACAACCCTGGCTAATATGGCCTATTTGATTGAACACAAGCCAGAAGAATTTCTCGTCTATACAGGAGAAGATGGGGATGCTTTCCATGCGATGAACCTTGGGGCTGATGGAGTGATCTCGGTGGCTTCTCATACCAATGGAGATGAAATGCATGAGATGTTCCAAGCGATTGAACACAACGATATTAAAAAGGCTGCGGCTATCCAACGTCAATTTATCCCTAAAGTCAACGCTCTCTTCTCTTATCCGAGTCCAGCTCCTGTCAAAGCTGTCTTAAACTATATGGGCTTTGAAGCAGGGCCAACTCGTTTGCCATTGGTGCCAGCACCGACAGAAGAAGCGAAGCGCATTATCAAGGTCGTAGTAGATGGGGATTACCATGCTACCAGAGAGATCATTACGGGAGTTTTAAGACCGGATTATTAATGTGTAATTGCAGGATTTTTTGTTTGAACATGAATAAATTAACATCCCAATGAATGAATCTATTTTTTGAAAGACCTTTGATTCTTAGCAAAAAAATTATATAATAAAGTAGTAGGTCTTCATTTCTTTATAAAGGAAATGGAGTATTCATGAAAAATTAAAATAAAGGAGACTCCGATGGAAGTCATTAAACGTAGTGGAGAAGTGGTTGAATTCAACCCAGATAAAATTTACCAAGCTATTTTGAAAGCTGCGCAAGTTGTCTATGTTTTGACAGATGATTTGCGACAAAACCTAGCTCAAGTGACCAAGAAAGTTGCCATGGATTTGGATGAAGCACAAGTAGAACGCGCAACTATCAGTATGATCCAATCATTAGTGGAACAACGCTTGCTGGGAGCAGGTTATATTACCATTGCAGAACACTACATTTCTTATCGCTTACAACGTGATTTGGAACGGAGTGGTTATGGTGATCACATCGCCGTGCATTTGCATTTTGAGCAAATTCGATAAGCTAGATAGTGCTCGCGAGGTAACGCCATCGTGTTTGAACCACCCTTATAGGGTGGTTTTGACTGTCTAGCCAATTAGTTTATTTCGAAAGGTTTACATGTATGCAAAACCCAACCATCTATACCTATCTCAATCAGGATTTTACAGCCATTCCACTTTTTGATGGATTGAGCGTCGATGGTATTTCTCAAGGAAGTCAGGCAGATTTGCATCTGGCTGATGATTTTCAGTCCCCTTCTAAAGCAGTTTTCCATTTTCTAAACGGTCAATGGTTTCTTGAATGTTTGTCTGGGATGATCGAGGTGGATGGTGTCACCTATCCGAAAAACCAACGTGTTTTATTGAATCATCGTTCCATTATTCATCTTTGTGACGCCGACGGCCATGTTTTTCGCTCAAAATTCATCATTGTTGAAATGCAATCTCTAGAATGGAAGACCATTGCAAAAGATGCTTTTCCGATGGATCTGTCCTCGCTTGCTAGGATTGATTGTACAGTCTTATCGAATCAGGTGGTTGTCCGACTAGGAGATCAGATCATTTACCAAGATCTTCAGGCAGCAACTGCAGATCCATCCGTTTCACCGAGGGAGCGTCAGGACTTTTCTCATTCATCACTAACGATTGCTATTCAAGATGTAACAGTCGGAAATCTCTTAAATCGTAAGGCCATCCTCAAGGATATTCAGGTAGAATTTAAACCCAAGGAAATGATTTTAATTCTGGGTGGTTCTGGTGCTGGAAAATCAACCTTTATGGAAGCCGTGACAGGACTTGTTCATTCAAATACCAGTGCTTATTTTAATGGGGTAGATCTGTTAAATGATGGGAAAAAACAAGGTGTCATCACGCTGGCTCCTCAATCTCCTGATGAGCATTACCGCATGGAAGACACGGTCTATAAGAATCTCGAAGATGCAGCAAAACTCTATGGCCCATCCGAATTAGCAGACAATCCTGAACTTCGTAAAGAAGAAGTGTTATCTGTTCTGAAAAAGTTGGATTTGGAATCTGTGAAAGGGTCTAAGTGTTCTTCTCTATCTGGCGGACAAAAGAAAAAACTCACGATAGCCATGGAATACATCACGCGCCCTGAAATCCTCTTTATGGATGAGCCGGATTCCGGTGTCGATGGAAGTATGGTTATGGAGGTTATGACCACACTGAGAGAGATTACAGATGAAGGAAAAATCTTATGTGTCATCACGCATACGCCTGATCGTATTCGTCATCTCTTTGACAAGGTCATGGTGGTCGGAAAGAGTTCGGAAGGCTGTGGTAGACTGTGTTACTTTGGCTCCGTAGACAATGCGCTAACAGTCTTTGCTGCTCAGAGTTTAGAAGAAATCGTCCATAAAATTTCAGGTGCTGAAAATGCACCTCTTGTTGACCAATATGTTCAATGGTTTGAAAATGAAAGGAGAGGTGGCCATGCTGGATAAGAAGCAAGTCTCGATTTATTTTAGAAAATTCCTTCGACTCCTCATCAACAAGAAATCTCTATTTTTTGTCTTAGAAGCGATTCTTCTTCCTTTCATTATTTCGATCGCTTTTGATGCCAATGAAGTTTTTGATAAATACCATATTACGAGAACTTGTTCCATTATGTTTATTTCTGCAGCGCTCTGGATTGGTCTCTTTAATTCAGTGACCAGTATTTGTAATGAGCGTAAAGTTATCAAGTTTGAGTACCAAATTAAAGGCTTGTCCTTGCCTTCTTATGTGACGGCGCGCGTGCTAACAGAGTTGGTGCTTTGTTTCGCGGAAGCGATCTTAATGATTGGAACCATTGTTGTGCGCTATCCACGTATCCAAGGAAACAGTAGCCAGATATTCCTTTTTGGGATCACTTTGTTTTTGGTGATCTTTACATCAGATATGTTGGCCTTATTGATTTCAGCCTTTGTTAAAAAATCATCCCAAGCGATGACAGCCATGCCGCTAGTATTGATGGTTCAATTGCTGTTTTCCAATTTTCTCCAATCCTTAGATGAGAAAATTCCATTTTTAGTCTGGATCTCACATGCGACCATTACGAGATGGGGAACAACGGCCTTCTTTCGGATTTCAAACATGAACAATATGGTCCCGTCTCAAGGTCATACTGACTGGCAAGTTTATCAAAAAGATGGGGTAGGAACCTATGCTTTTGATCTACTTGCGATTCTTGGAAATTGGGGAGTCTTGCTTGCTTTTGCAGCTCTATTTATAGTCGCAACTTCCCTCGTATTGACTTCTGTCCGTAAGGACGCTCGATAATAAATAAGGAGATGATTTATGAAAAACTGTACCAATTGCCAGGCACCTATCAATACTGGTGATGCCTTTTGTTCTAAGTGTGGAGCTAAAGTTCAAGTAGCTGCCCAAGCTGAACCAAAAGCTGTTGCGTTTCAACCAAAGACAGTGCAATTAGGGCCAACTCCCACTCAAGCCCCTGCACCTAAAAAAAACAAAAGAAACATGAAAGGAATTTTAGCAGGGATTTTTGTACTTCTTGCTATCATTACTGTTGCAGGTTATTTCTTTTTAAACCGTGGTAGTAGTGACACCATTAATTTAGAGGACTATGTAAAGCTAAAATTTGAGGGGAATGATGGTGAAGGCTATATTGTTGAGAAGTCAGTTAGTTTGAACAAGGAAAATTTAGATCGAGATATCAAGAAAAAGATAGAAGCAGAAGGCTTGAATACTGAGAGTTCAAACTACAATATCGATCAGCTTGTTTCAAAAGTAGAATTTAGTGTTTATAAAGGGGATGAACTGATCAAGGTAAAAGATCGCAAGAACCTAAACAATCATGATAAAATTACGGTCAAATTACTTTACGATAAAAGCGATCTTGAAGACATGATACCTGGCCTTCACTTTACTGGTACATCTGTAACTCAGGAGGCAGATCTTATCCCGCTTGTAGGGATTGACCCCTTTAAGGGTTTTTATCCAAAAATCAAGGGCATTTCTCCAAATGGAAGGTTATCAAAACCATCTAAATTTGAAGGAAAAGATCTAGAAATTATTGCAAAAGCAACTGCTAACTATGGCTTCCCATTTGATTATTATCTGAACGGTAAAGAAGTTTCAAGTAATGATCCCATTGCAGTTGGAGATGAAATCGAAATTCGTCTCAATGAAAGTGGTAAAAATGCATTGAAAAAAGAAGGTCAAACTGTTGAGAAAGGAAAAGACAGCAAGAAATACAAGGTCACCTTGGCTGATTTTGAGGAAGGAGCTTATGTGACTTCCTTGTCAAAAGTGGATGAGGATACACAAGAAGCCATCTCTAAAAATGTAGAGGATGCAGCAAAGGCTTATGCGGCTGACCGCAATTATAAAGACCTTCCAAAATTTGAAGGGATGGCTTTTGCTGCAATCAAAGATGGAGTTGATTGGGGAGGGACATTTGATTCCAAAATTCCACAAATGGTCTATGTATACTCTATTACCAATACATCTTATGGTAAATCAAAAACAAGTTATTTTGTCATTTCAAAGATAGCGGTTATTGAACAGGTCGAAAATCATGGAAAAGCCAACGTTCATAAAAAAACTGGAAAAACCATTCAAACTTTTGAGAAAAATGCTAAGAAGTACGACTTCAAAAGCATGTCTGATGAGAATGACTTGAAGAACTACTTTACTAGAAATATCGACACCTATACCTATACAATGGACGATCAATTGAAATCGTTGATAAATTGGACAGAATAGAAGAAAAAGAAGTTACTTCGGTAGCTTCTTTTTAGTATTTTATTAATCACAGTGATTCCAGAAAACATGGTATAATAGAGGAGATTGAACTGGAAAGGAAGTGAGATTATGGCAACTATTCAATGGTTTCCTGGACACATGTCCAAAGCTAGAAGACAAGTACAAGAAAATTTAAAATTCGTGGATTTTGTGACGGTTTTGGTAGATGCTCGTTTGCCCCTATCAAGCCAAAATCCTATGTTAACAAAAATTGTTGGTGATAAGCCTAAATTAATGATTTTAAACAAGGTAGACCTAGCCGATCCTGTCGCCACAAAAGAATGGCAGGACTATTTTGAGTCACAAGGGATCAAAACCTTGGCGATCAACTCCAAAGAGCAATCTACGGTTAAGAAGGTCACAGATGCTGCTAAGAGCTTGATGGCCGATAAAATTGCCCGTCAAAAGGAACGGGGGATTCAGATTGAAACCCTTCGGACCATGATCATCGGGATTCCTAATGCTGGGAAATCAACTTTGATGAACCGCTTAGCAGGGAAAAAGATTGCTGTTGTTGGAAATAAACCAGGGGTGACCAAGGGGCAACAATGGTTGAAAACCAATAAGGATCTTGAAATCTTGGATACTCCAGGGATTCTTTGGCCTAAGTTTGAAGATGAAGAAGTGGCTTTAAAGCTCGCTTTAACAGGCGCCATCAAGGATCAGTTGCTTCCAATGGATGAAGTGACCATCTTTGGCCTTAACTATTTTAAAGAGCATTATCCAGCTGTTTTGCAGGAACGTTTTAAACAAATGGATCTGGAACAAGAAGCTCCTGAAATCATTATGGAAATGACCCAGAAATTAGGATTTCGTGAAGATTACGACCGTTTTTACCAACTCTTTGTCAAAGATGTTCGCGATGGGAAATTGGGACGGTATACGCTAGATCGCGTAGGGGAAATTGATGGCAACCATTAAGGAAATTAAAGAACAATTAGCAAACATCCAGCGGTTAGACGATCCTTTATTGGCTGAATTGGAACAGGATAGCCGATCTGGTGTGATCCAAGCGATCGCAAAGCGAAAAAGAGACATCCAAAAACGGATAGATGAAGATGAGCGCTTGGAAGGAATGCTGGCCTATGAAAAAGAATGTTATGCACGTGGCATTAAGCTCATTGCAGGTGTGGATGAAGTGGGACGCGGCCCATTAGCGGGTCCAGTTGTTGCAGCTGCTGTGATCTTGCCGAAAGCTTGTAAGATTCCAGGACTCAACGATAGTAAAAAGATTCCAAAATTCAAGCACAAGGAAATCTATGAGGCTGTGCTCCAAGAAGCTATTGCGATCGGCATTGGCGTCAAGGACAATCACGTGATTGATCAGGTTAATATCTATGAAGCTACGAAGCTAGCCATGATGGAGGCCATTGATCAGCTAGATCCTCAACCCCAGCATCTTTTGATTGATGCTATGAAGTTAGATCTTCCTATTTCCCAAACTAGTATCATCAAAGGGGATGCTAACTCCTTATCCATTGCTGCAGCATCCATCGTAGCCAAGGTGACTCGGGATCAGATGATGGAAGAGTTTGATAAAGAATATCCGGGTTATGATTTTGCGAAGAACGCTGGCTATGGGACGGCAAACCATCTGGCTGGCCTCGACCAACTGGGAGTGACGCCTATCCATCGGCGTTCATTTGAACCTATCAAATCAATGTGTGAGGATTAGGCTATGCTATTTACCATCGATATCGGAGGGACCTTTATAAAGTACGGTCTGATGGATGCGGACTATCAATTGATCCGTACAGACAAGATCCCAACACCACCTACGATTGAGGAGTTTTGGCAAGGATTAGAAGAAATCATTACACCCGTAAGGGAAGAAATCGAGGGGATCGCCATTTCATGCCCTGGTGAGATCCAAAAGAGCCTTGGCTTTGTCTTTCGAGGTGGTCTCATTCCATATTTGCGCGGCATTCCTCTAGCAAGTAGATTGCAACAAACATTTCAAGTCCCTGTCACTGTTCTCAATGATGGAGAAGCCGCTGGTCTAGCGGAAGCAAGGATTGGTAACCTAAAAGCTTGTCCTTGCGGTGCGACCTTGGTCTTAGGGACAGGAGTCGGCCTCGCTCTTCTTTCTAACGGTGACCTGTTGAGAGGATGGCAACTGACAGAATACATTCGGTCTATTGATAAGGCAGAAAGAACACCAGAAAATCGCCGCTTTCATCGCGAACTCTTTTTGCAAGGCATTTCCAATCTTTTGGAAAACACCGGTTCAGCTGTTCAATTTGTTGAGAAGGCTAGTCACATCTTGAACCTAGAAAAGGCAGATGGTATTGCTGTTTTCAAAGCTCTTGATCAAGGGGGCCATGAGGAGCTGACATCCTTGTTTCAGGAGTATTGTCATGATATTGCTATTCTGATTTTTAATCTTCAATCTTTGCTTCTGCTTGAGAAGGTGACGATTGGAGGGGGCATTAGTAGTCAACCACTATTGATCGATGAGATCAGTCGACAATACCATGAGCTACTCTCTCAAAAAGGTCATAAACAATTTGAGGCCTTGCCCATCCAAGCTGCTCGCTTCCATAATGAAAGCAACTTGATTGGTGCCGCATCTTACTTTTATTCTTCGACATATCAAAAAAAGTTCTAGAAATAGAGCTTTTTTCTTTTCTTTTTCGAATAAATAAGTGAGAGGAAGTAGAAGGTGACCATGGAGAAATTTGAAATCTTTAAATTAAAAGAAGCCGGTTTATCAAATGAGCAAGTCTTGAGAGTCTTGGACTACTGTAGGAAAGAGCAAGTCTTACCAAGCTTAGAAGAGATAGCAAGGATCGCTCGCTGTCGCAGTATCCTTCATTTTGTAGACAAATACAGGCAACTGGATGAAGACCATTTACACAAGGAGTTTGAACGGTTCCCATCTCTATCCATTTTTGATCCTGAATACCCTGAGGAATTGCTACAGATCTACAATCCTCCTGTACTCCTTTTTTACCAAGGGGATTTGGAGCTGTTAAGCAAACCGAAGATCGCAGTTGTTGGAGCTCGGGAGACGACGCGAGAAGGGGTTCGTACTGTAGAGAAGATTATTAAGGAACTTGGGAATGAATTGGTCGTTGTTAGTGGACTTGCTAAGGGGATTGATGCGACCGCTCATTATGCCAGTATCCGCAATGGTGGCAAGACCATCGGGGTGATAGGAACGGGACTGGATGTCTTTTATCCAAAGAGCAATCAAAGGCTGCAATCGCATATGGGAGAACACCATCTGATCTTGAGCGAGTATGGTCCAGGGCAGGCACCACTTAAGTTTCATTTTCCTGAGCGCAACCGCATCATTGCAGGTCTCTGTCAGGCAGTGATTGTGGCAGAGGCGCGACTCCGTTCAGGAAGTTTGATTACTTGTGAGCGTGCTATGGAAGAAGGCCGAGACGTTTTCGCTATTCCAGGAAATATTTTAGATGGAAAATCTGCAGGCTGCCATCACCTAATTCAAGAAGGAGCAAAGCTTATCACATCAGGCCAGGACATTCTTGATGAATTGAAATACGAATTGTGATTTTCCTATAGGAGAAGTTCCTAGTTGACATCTTTCTTAAAATGTATTAAACTCAATGAGATTTATACAATACAGAGGGATAAAACGTGGTAACAAAAAAGAAAAGCAGTACAACCAAGAAAAATTTGGTGATTGTGGAGTCTCCTGCGAAGGCCAAAACAATCGAAAAATACCTTGGTCGTAACTACAAAGTCATGGCTAGTGTTGGCCATATTCGGGACCTGAAAAAATCAACCATGTCGATTGACTTCGACAATAACTATGAACCGGAGTATATCAATATTCGCGGAAAAGGTCCCTTGATCAATGATTTGAAAAAAGAAGCTAAAAAAGCCAAACAAGTCTTTCTCGCAAGTGACCCGGACCGAGAAGGAGAAGCTATTTCTTGGCATTTAGCGCATATTTTGAACTTGGATGCCAAAGAAAAGAACCGCGTGGTCTTTAACGAAATTACCAAAGATGCCGTTAAAAATGCCTTTAAAGAACCGCGCCAAATCGATATGGACTTGGTCGATGCCCAACAAGCACGTCGTGTCTTGGACCGGATTGTAGGGTATTCTATCTCGCCTATTCTTTGGAAAAAGGTCAAAAAAGGACTTTCTGCAGGGCGCGTGCAATCAGTTGCCCTCAAACTAATCATTGATCGTGAAAACGAAATTAATGATTTCAAGCCGGAAGAATACTGGACCATTGATGGTGTCTTCAAAAAAGGGACCAAACAATTCCAAGCCAGCTTCTATGGGATTGATGGCAAGAAGATGAAGCTCAACACCAATGAAGAGGTGAAAGCTGTTCTTGAACGCTTAGAGGGCAAAGATTTTACCGTTGAGAAGGTGGAAAAGAAAGAGCGTCGTCGGAATGCGCCACTTCCATACACCACCTCTTCTATGCAGATGGATGCTGCCAATAAGATCAACTTCCGTACACGCAAGACCATGATGGTCGCTCAGCAATTGTACGAAGGAATCAATATTGGCTCTGGTGTTCAAGGTTTGATTACCTATATGCGTACCGATTCTACACGGATTAGTCCGGTTGCGCAAAATGAGGCAGCGAACTTTATCGTGGATCGCTTCGGTGAGAAATATTCCAAGCATGGAAGCCGTGTGAAGAATGCTTCTGGTGCCCAAGATGCCCACGAAGCAATTCGTCCGTCTAGCGTCTTCAATACTCCTGAGAGCATTGCTAAATACTTAGACAAAGACCAATTAAAACTCTACACCTTAATTTGGAACCGCTTTGTAGCTAGTCAAATGACAGCAGCTGTCTTTGATACCATGAATGTCCGTTTAGGTCAAAATGGGGTTCAGTATACGGCAAACGGGAGCCAGGTGAAGTTTGATGGTTATTTGGCTATTTATAACGACTCAGATAAGAACAAGATGTTGCCGGATATGGTAGAAGGCGATATCGTTAAGCAAGTCAATAGCAAACCTGAGCAACACTTTACCCAACCACCAGCTCGTTATTCTGAAGCAACCTTGATTAAGACCTTGGAAGAGAACGGTGTTGGACGTCCTTCAACCTATGCACCGACGATTGAGACTATTCAAAAACGCTATTATGTGAAGCTGGTAGCCAAACGCTTTGAACCAACAGAATTAGGGGAAATCGTCAATAAACTGATCGTTGAATTCTTCCCAGATATTGTCAATGTGACCTTCACAGCAGAGATGGAAGGGAAACTTGATGATGTCGAACTTGGAAAGGAAGAGTGGCAAAAAGTCATTGATGCCTTCTACAAACCATTCTCTAAAGAGGTCGCAAAGGCTGAAGAAGAGATGGAAAAAATCCAAATCAAAGACGAACCAGCTGGTTTTGATTGTGAAGTCTGTGGTAGCCCGATGGTGATTAAATTAGGACGTTTTGGTAAGTTCTATGCTTGTAGTAATTTCCCAGATTGTCGTCATACGCAAGCCATTGTCAAAGAAATCGGGGTGGAATGTCCTGACTGTCATCAGGGACAAATCATCGAGCGTAAAACCAAGCGCAACCGTATCTTCTATGGATGCAATCGCTATCCAGAGTGTGAATTTACCTCTTGGGATAAGCCGATCGGTCGGGATTGTCCAAAATGTGGCCACTACTTAGTTGAGAAAAAAGTTCGTGGTGGCGGCAAACAAGTCGTATGTAGCAATGGCGACTACGAAGAAGAAAAAGTGAAATAAGCTTTTAAATGATTCAATGTCTATTATAACGGCAATTTTTATAAATGTCTGTTATAATAGACATTCGTTATACAGGAAGGAAAAGCCTTCCTGTCTTTTTATTTGGCTTTTTGGTATAATGGACCAAGTAGAAAATTAGAAAGATTTGTGGGTGTCTAACAGTCCAGTGGGGTGTTTTGATACCCAAAGAGGTATTAGTGTCATGTCTCAATCTTATATCAATGTGATCGGTGCGGGCCTTGCTGGCTCTGAAGCAGCTTACCAGATTGCCCAACAGGGAATTCCGGTCAAGCTTTATGAAATGCGTGGAGTCAAATCCACTCCGCAACACAAAACAGACAACTTTGCTGAGTTAGTGTGTTCCAACTCTCTTCGTGGGGATTCTCTCACCAATGCTGTCGGGCTCCTCAAAGAAGAAATGCGTCGTCTGGGTTCTGTCATCCTTGAAGCAGCGGAAGCGACTCGTGTACCAGCCGGTGGAGCACTTGCTGTGGACCGAGAAGGTTTTGCTAGCCGGGTGACGGAGAAGGTGTCCCAACATCCGCTCATCGAAGTCATTCGTGATGAAATTACGGAATTGCCGACAGATGCCATCACAGTGGTCGCAACGGGGCCTCTAACCAGCGATGCCTTGGCAGAAAAGATTCACGCCCTTAATGGTGGCGACGGTTTCTATTTCTATGATGCAGCAGCTCCAATCATCGATGTCAATACTGTCGATATGAACAAGGTCTATCTCAAGTCACGCTATGACAAGGGAGAAGCAGCGTATCTCAACTGCCCAATGACCAAACAAGAATTTATGGATTTCCACGAGGCCTTGGTCAATGCTGAAGAAGCCCCGCTCAACTCTTTTGAAAAAGAAAAGTATTTCGAAGGCTGTATGCCCATTGAAGTCATGGCCAAACGAGGCATCAAAACCATGCTCTATGGTCCTATGAAGCCAGTTGGACTCGAGTATCCAGATGACTACAAAGGGCCACGTGATGGGGAGTTTAAGACACCCTATGCAGTTGTTCAGTTACGTCAAGACAATGCGGCTGCCAGCCTTTACAATATCGTTGGCTTCCAAACGCACCTTAAATGGGGCGAACAAAAACGGGTCTTCCAAATGATTCCAGGTTTGGAACATGCGGAGTTTGTGAGATACGGAGTCATGCACCGCAATTCCTACATGGATTCTCCAAATCTGCTGGAACAAACCTACCGCTCGAAGAAACAACCAAATCTCTTCTTTGCAGGTCAAATGACAGGTGTAGAAGGCTATGTTGAGTCAGCGGCCTCAGGTTTGGTAGCTGGAATCAATGCCGCTCGCCTTTTCAAAGGAGAAGAAGCAGCGATTTTCCCTGAAACGACAGCTATCGGAAGCCTGGCTCACTATATCACTCATGCAGATAGCAAGCATTTCCAACCCATGAATGTCAACTTCGGGATTATCAAAGAGCTAGAAGGACCACGCATTCGGGATAAAAAGGAACGTTATGAGAAAATTGCCGAACGTTCTTTACAAGATTTGGCTCAGTTTATGGAAAAATAACCCAAGAAAGGAAAAAGTTTGGAGAAAATCCAGACTTTTTCTTCTAAAAATGGTATAATGAATAAAATTTAGAATATAGAGAGTTTTCTGACAATGAACAAATCCTATTTTTATTTAGATATGAAGACACACGAGTTGAAAGTGCCTTATACCGGAAAACTCCGTCGTGTGCGAGTCTTATTACCTAAGAATTATGAAACGGATACAGATAGACGTTACCCTGTGGTTTATTTCCACGATGGACAAAACGTTTTGTACAGCAAGGAAGCTTATGCGGGTCATTCCTGGAAAGTCATTCCAGCCATTAAGCGGAATCCCGATATTAGTCGCATGATTGTCGTTGCGATCGATAATGATGGTTTCCAACGCATGAATGAATACTCTGCCTGGAAATACAAGGAATCTAATATTCCTGGAATGCAATTTGGTGGCAAGGGAGTTGAGTACGGCGAATTTGTTATGGAGGTAGTGAAACCTTTTATCGATCAAGAATACCGGACCTTTGCTGACAGAGAACATACGGCCATGATTGGTTCTTCCTTGGGGGGAAATATTACCCAATTTTTGGGCTTAGAGTACCAAGATCAAATCGGTTGTTTAGGGGTCTTTTCATCCGCTAACTGGCTACACCAAGATGCCTTCAATCACTATATTGAACGCAAAAAATTATATGCAGACCAACGGATCTACATTTATGTGGGAACTGAAGAAGCTGATGAAACGGATAAAACCCTAATGGCAGGGAACATCAAGCAAGCCTATATTGATTCATCTCTTCGTTATTATCATGACGTCATCCAACAAGGGGTGGATCTCAATCATATTGCCATTCGGATTCAATCTGGAGCTATTCACCACGAAGAAGCTTGGGCTGAACATTTACCAGAATGCCTTCGTTTTTTGGCAGAAAATTGGGATTAATGGACTCAGAACAAATCAATAGAGAGAAAGAGGGAACCTATGAATATTGAACATCTAAGCCACTGGAGTGGCCAACTCAACCGTGAAATGTATTTGAACCGCTATGGACATGCAGGGATTCCTGTTGTGGTCTTTGCTTCATCAGGTGGGAGCCATAACGAGTACTATGACTTTGGTATGATTGATGCTTGTGCTCAGTTTATCGAAGAAGGTCGGGTTCAATTCTTCACCCTTTCTAGTGTGGATAGTGATAGCTGGCTTTGTAATTGGAAGAATCCTCACGATCGAGCAGAAATGCACCGAGCTTATGAACGCTATGTGATTGAAGAAGCCATTCCTTTTATCAAACATAAAACAGGCTGGTTTGATCCGATGATGACAACTGGTTGCTCTATGGGAGCCTACCACGCGCTCAATTTCTTCTTGCAACATCCAGATGTCTTCAACAAAGTGATTGCCTTGAGTGGTGTCTATGACGCTCGTTTCTTTGTTGGTGATTTTGGAGGCGATGAAGCCATTTATCAAAACTCTCCATCTGACTATATTTGGAACCAAAATGATGGCTGGTTTATCGATCGTTACCGTCAGGCCGAAATCGTTATTTGTACTGGTTTAGGAGCTTGGGAACAAGATGGACTTCCATCTTTCTACAAACTGAAAGAAGCCTTTGATCACAAAAATATTCCTGCATGGTTCGCTGAATGGGGACATGATGTAGCCCACGATTGGGAATGGTGGCGCAAACAAATGCCCTATTTCCTAGGCCAAATGCATTTATAAGTAAAAAGGGAGGAGACCTCAATGAATTATATCGTTATTTCACCATATTACCCACAAAACTTCCAACAATTTACAATCGAACTAGCTAATAAAGGGATCACTGTTTTAGGAATTGGTCAAGAGCCATATGAACAGTTAGATGACCCTTTGCGCAACAGCTTAACAGAATATTTCCGTGTTGAAAATTTGGAAAATCTGGATGAAGTGAAGCGTGCGGTAGCCTTTCTCTTTTACAAACATGGTCCAATCGATCGTATCGAATCCCACAATGAGTACTGGTTGGAATTGGATGCTGCACTTCGTGAGCAATTCAATGTCTTTGGTGCCAAACCAAAAGATCTGAAGAAAACCAAGTTCAAATCTGAAATGAAGAAACTCTTTAAGAAAGCTGGAGTCCCAGTTGTTCCGGGTGCTGTGGTTAAAACAGAAAAAGACATTGATAAAGCTGTGAAGAAGATTGGGTTGCCTTTGATTGCTAAGCCTGACAATGGGGTAGGAGCAGCAGCGACCTTCAAGATCGAAACGCCAGAAGATGTGGACCATTTCAAGGCAGAATGGGATGGCCATACCGAGTATTTCTTTGAGAAATTTGTCACTTCTAGTGAGATTTGTACCTTTGATGGTCTGGTTGATCGTGATGGCAACATTGTCTTCTCCACTACATTTGACTATGCTTATACGCCACTCGATTTGATGCTCTACAAGATGGACAACTCTTATTATGTCCTCAAAGAGATGGATCCAAAATTGCGTCAATACGGGGAAGCGATTGTCAAAGCCTTTGGCATGAAGGAACGTTTCTTCCACATTGAGTTCTTCCGCGATGGGGATGACTATATTGCGATCGAGTACAATAATCGCCCTGCAGGTGGCTTTACCATCGATGTCTACAACTACGCTCACTCGATTGATTTGTACCGTGGCTATGCTGCCATCGTAGCAGGAGAACCTTTTCCAGCTTCTGAGTTTGAGCCCCTTTATTGCTTGGCAACTTCTCGCCGTGCCAATGCAGCCTATGTCCTTTCAGAGGAAGAAGTTCTGGCTAAATACCGTGATCAATTCCGTGTCAAGAAAGACATGCCTGCTGCTTTTGCAGAACTTCAGGGAGATTTCCTCTATATGCTTACAACACCTAGTCGTGAAGAGTTAGAACAAATGATTCACGACTTTGGTCAACGCCAATCATAAGATGACGACCGGTAGGATAGGATCCTATCGGTTTTTTTATATGTATAGCAAAACTGTGAGAAATAAGTTTGTGAAATATTGAATTTATATTAAAAAAAGCTTATAAAACCCTCTCCCAAGGAATAAAGTTTGTGAAATCATTTGAGCATTATTTTTGACAGTGCTTTCATTTTTGGCTATAATAAAAGAGTATGAATAAATGTTAAGAAAGGCGAAAAGATGGCAACATTGGATAAAAGTCTCTTATTGGAAATGTTCCGTAAAATGGAAGAAATCCGTCGCATGGACTTAAAAATTGCACAGTTAGTAAAAAAAGGGAAAGTGCCAGGAATGACGCACTTTTCTGTTGGGGAAGAAGCAGCAAACGTTGGAGCGATGCTAGCTTTAAATGATGACGATTTGCTGACATCTAACCACCGTGGTCACGGTCAAGCGATCGCTAAAGGGATCGACCTGAATGGTATGATGGCTGAAATCCTTGGCAAGTATACTGGTACTTGTAAAGGGAAGGGAGGCTCTATGCATATCGCTGACCTTGATGCTGGTAACCTCGGTGCCAATGGGATCGTTGGTGGTGGTATGGGGATTGCTGTAGGGGCTGCCCTTACTCAACAAATGCATAAGACTGGTAAGATTGTTGTCTGCTTCTTTGGGGATGGTGCAACCAATGAAGGTGTCTTCCACGAAGCGGTCAATATGGCTTCCATCTGGAACCTACCAGTAATTTTCTACTGTATTAATAATGGTTATGGAATCTCTGCTGACATCAAGAAAATGACCAATATCCAGCACATTCATGAGCGTAGTGCTGCTTATGGCATTCCAGGAATGTTTATTCCTGATGGTAACAACGTCATTGATGTCTATGAAGGATTCCAAAAAGCTGTTGAACACGTCCGCTCTGGAAAAGGTCCTGTCTTGATCGAAAGTGTCACCTATCGTTGGCTTGGTCACTCTTCATCTGACCCTGGTAAATACCGGACTCGTGAAGAAGTCGAAGAGTGGAAGAAGAAAGATCCGATTGAAAATCTTCGCAAGTATCTCCTTGAAAATGAAATTGCGAGCGCAGAAGAATTGGATCAGATTCAAGAAGAAGTGAAAGAAGCCGTTGAAGCTTCAGTGAAATTTGCGGAAGAAAGCCCATTCCCTCCACTCGAATCAGCTTTCGAAGATATTTACGCAGACTAAGGGGGAGTAGAGAATTATGGAAACAAAATTAATGTCTTTCCGCGATACCATTATCCTTGCTATGTCTGAGGAAATGCGTCGCGACGAAAATGTATTGTTGATGGGGGAAGATGTCGGAGTTTTCGGTGGAGACTTCGGAACTTCAGTAGGAATGCTTGAGGAATTCGGTCCAGAACGTGTCCGTGACTGTCCGATTTCTGAGGCTGCAATTTCAGGTGCAGCAGCAGGTGCAGCCATGACCGGACTTCGCCCAATCGTTGATATGACCTTCATGGATTTCTCAGTAATTGCCATGGATGCTATTGTCAACCAAGCTGCTAAAACTCGCTACATGTTTGGTGGTAAAGGGCAAGTACCGATGACCATTCGCTGTGCTGCTGGTAATGGAGTTGGATCTGCAGCTCAACACTCCCAATCTTTGGAATCATGGTTTACTCATATTCCTGGTTTGAAAGTTGTTGCTCCTGGAACCCCAGCGGATATGAAGGGACTGCTTAAGTCTTCTATTCGCGACAACAATCCCGTTATCATTCTCGAATATAAATCAGAATTCAACCAAAAAGGGGAAGTGCCAGTTGATCCAGACTACACGATTCCACTTGGTGTCGGAGAAATCAAACGTGAAGGAACTGACGTCACTGTCGTAACCTACGGAAAAATGCTTCGTCGCGTGATGCAAGCTGCTGAAGAATTAGCAGAAGAAGGCATCTCAGTAGAAGTAGTAGATCCACGGACCTTGGTTCCACTCGATAAAGAGATCATCATTAACTCTGTCAAGAAAACAGGAAAAGTAGTCCTTGTCAATGATGCCCACAAAACAAGTGGCTATATTGGTGAAATTTCAGCTATTATTTCTGAATCAGAAGCATTTGATTACTTGGATGCACCCATCCGTCGTTGTGCGGGGGAAGATGTGCCAATGCCTTACGCACAAAACCTTGAAAATGCAATGATTCCAACAGTTGAAAGCATCAAAGATGCCATTCGTAAAACATATAACAAAGAATAATACATAACATAAATTATGTAATGTCATTTGAATTAGACGAGGAAACTTTGTATCTTTTTAGGTACAAAGTTCTCTGCGTCCTTAATATCTTAGATTAGAGCACGGGCTAAAGTCTGTGTGAAAAAGATAAACTTACCTAGAAACTAAAGTTTCTTCGTCAAGTTTCCTATTTTCACTTTGACTTTTGACGCCCTTAGTATCTTATAATTGAATCCGGACGGAGGCCTGTGAAAAAAAGATAGATTTCCTTGTGTTTATCGAACACATCGTCAATCTCCTATTTTTTCTTTGTCCTCTACGTCCTTGATATCTTAGTATAGAATAGGAGAGGTCATGGCTGATGATAAGCTAAGAGCGACTCCTGCGGCTAGAAAATTAGCGGATGATCTAGGGATCAACCTCTATGATGTTTCTGGTTCAGGCGCAAACGGTCGTGTCCACAAAGAAGACGTGGAAACATATAAAGACACAAATGTGGTTCGCATTTCACCACTTGCAAAACGAATTGCTTTAGAACACAATATTGCTTGGCAAGAAATCCAAGGAACTGGTCATCGTGGTAAGATCATGAAGAAGGATGTCCTTGCTTTCCTTCCTGAGAATATTGAGAAGGATACCATTAAGTCACCTGCTCAAATTGAGAAGGTAGAAGAGGCTCCTGATAATGTAACACCTTATGGTGAAATCGAGCGAATTCCGATGACACCAATGCGTAAGGTGATTGCTCAACGGATGGTAGAATCTTACTTGACAGCACCAACCTTTACTTTGAACTATGACGTTGATATGTCTCAAATGTTGACACTTCGTAAGAAGGTATTGGATCCAATCATGGAAGCAACTGGCAAGAAAGTCACTGTAACTGATTTGCTTTCTCTAGCAGTGGTTAAGACCTTGATGAAACATCCATACATCAATGCGTCATTGACAGATGATGGCAAAACCATCATCACTCACAACTATGTCAATTTGGCAATGGCAGTTGGGATGGACAATGGTCTCATGACCCCGGTTGTCTATAATGCTGAAAAGATGACCTTGTCAGAGTTGGTCGTAGCCTTCAAGGACGTTATCGGACGTACCTTGGATGGTAAGCTTGCTCCAAGTGAATTGCAAAATTCAACCTTTACCATCAGTAACTTGGGGATGTTTGGCGTTCAATCATTTGGACCGATTATCAACCAACCAAACTCTGCTATCCTAGGGGTTAGTTCAACGGTTGAAAAACCAGTTGTTGTGAATGGTGAAATTGTCATTCGTCCAATCATGAGCTTGGGCTTGACCATTGACCACCGCGTTGTCGATGGAATGGCTGGTGCCAAATTCATGAAAGACTTGAAAGCCTTGATTGAAGACCCGATTTCAATGTTGGTCTAATCAACGAGAGAATAGAAACAAGAAAATGAGGGAAATAAAATGGCCTTAGAAGTAATTATGCCAAAAGCCGGCGTAGATATGACCGAAGGACAAATCGTTCAGTGGAATAAGAAAGTCGGCGAATTTGTAAAAGAAGGAGAAGTTCTCCTTGAAATCATGACAGACAAAGTCAGCATGGAGTTGGAAGCGGAAGAAGATGGCTACTTGATCGCTATCCTGAAAGGGGATGGAGAAACTGTTCCTGTAACAGAAGTAATCGGTTATCTTGGTGAAGAAGGGGAAAACATCCCTACAGCTGGAGCAGCAACACCAGAAGCAAGTCCAGCACCAGCTGCAGCAAGTGCTTCAAACGATGACAATAAGAGTGATGACGCTTATGATATCGTAGTGATCGGTGGGGGTCCTGCTGGTTACGTATCTGCTATTAAGGCAGCTCAATTAGGTGGTAAGGTTGCTCTTGTTGAGAAATCTGAACTTGGTGGAACGTGCTTGAACCGCGGATGTATCCCAACTAAGACTTACCTCCACAACGCTGAAATTATCGAAAATATTGGTCATGCGGCAAACCGTGGTATTATCATTGAAAATCCAAGTTTCTCAGTAGATATGGATAAAGTTCTTGAAACCAAGAACAAGGTCGTAAATACCCTCGTCGGTGGAGTTGCAGGACTTCTTCGTAGCTACGGAGTGGATGTTCATAAGGGTATCGGTACTATCACTAAGGATAAGAATGTCTTGGTCAATGGTTCTGAATTGCTTGAAACCAAGAAAATCATCCTTGCTGGTGGTTCTAAAGTCAGCAAGATTAACGTTCCTGGTATGGAATCATCCCTTGTCATGACCAGTGATGACATCCTTGAAATGAACGAAGTACCAGAAAGCCTTGTGATCATTGGTGGTGGTGTTGTCGGTATTGAACTTGGTCAAGCCTTCATGACCTTTGGTTCAAAAGTAACAGTCATCGAAATGATGGATCGCATCGTTCCAGCTATGGATGCGGAAGTATCTAAGAACCTTCGCTTGATCCTTGAACGTAAAGGGATGACCATCTTGACGGATACAAAACTGCAAGAAATCATTGAAGAAGATGGCAAACTCCGTATCAAGGTTGAAGGAAAAGATGATATCATCGCCAACAAAGCCCTTCTATCAATCGGTCGTGTTCCAGATCTTGAAGGAATCGGTGAAGTTGAGTTTGAATTGGATCGTGGTCGGATCAAGGTTAATGAATACATGGAAACGTCTGTTCCAGGTATCTATGCGCCAGGTGATATCAACGGTACTAAGATGTTGGCCCACGCTGCCTTCCGTATGGGTGAAGTGGCAGCTGAAAATGCCCTTAAGGGAAATCATGCTGTTGCCAAATTGAATTTGACGCCTGCAGCCATCTACACACTTCCAGAAGTGGCGGCTGTTGGTTTGACCGAAGAACAAGCTCGTGAGAAATACGATGTTCAAATTGGTAAGTTTAACTTTGCGGCGAACGGACGTGCGATTGCATCAGATGCAGCTCAAGGTTTTGTTAAGGTTATTGCAGACAAGAAATACGGTGAAGTTCTTGGGGTTCATATCATTGGTCCGGCAGCAGCTGAATTGATCAACGAAGCTTCAACCATCATTGAGATGGAAATCACTGTGGAAGAAATGCTCAAGACCATTCATGGTCACCCAACCTTCTCAGAAGTGATGTACGAAGCCTTTGCGGATGTACTAGGCTTGGCAGTTCACTCACCTAAGAAGAAATAATATTTGAAATGATAGAATGGCTGGACAGCAAATGCTGGACCAGTCTCTATCGTATATAAAGGAACCTTATGAAATACATTATTAATTATTCAAATGATACTGCTTTTAATATTGCTTTGGAAGAATATGCCTTTAAACACCTTTTAGATGAGGATCAAATCTTCCTTCTTTGGATTAACAAACCTTCGATTATCGTTGGTCGTCACCAAAATACCATCGAAGAAATCAACCGTGACTATGTTCGAGAGCATGGGATTGAAGTGGTTCGTCGGATCAGTGGTGGTGGGGCTGTTTACCATGATTTAAACAACCTCAACTACACCATCATTTCAAAAGAAGATGAAAACAAGGCCTTTGACTTTAAGAGCTTTTCAACTCCCGTGATCAACACCTTGGCTCAACTTGGGGTTAAGGCTGAATTTACAGGACGTAACGACTTAGAGATTGATGGCAAGAAATTCTGTGGAAATGCCCAAGCTTATATCAATGGTCGGATCATGCACCATGGTTGCCTTCTCTTTGACGTTGATTTGTCTGTCCTTGCTAATGCTCTCAAGGTCTCTAAAGACAAGTTTGAGTCTAAAGGGGTTAAATCGGTTCGTGCACGTGTGACCAATATCATCGATGAGTTGCCAGAAAAAATCACGGTTGAAGAGTTCTGGGACCTACTTTTGGACTACATGAAGAAAGAATACCCTGAGATGACAGAATATGTCTTCTCGGATGAAGAATTGGCTGAAATCAATCGTATCAAGGAAACCAAGTTCGGTACCTGGGATTGGAACTATGGAAAGTCTCCTGAATACAATGTACGTCGTGGCACAAAATTCCCAAGCGGTAAGGTGGAAATCTTCGCTAATGTCATTGAATCAAAAATCCAAGACATCAAGATCTACGGTGACTTCTTCGGTATCGAGGACGTTGCAGCAGTAGAAGAGGTTCTTCGTGGTGTCAAATACGAACGTGAAGACGTCCTCAAAGCCCTTCAAACCATTAACCTAGGGCGTTACTTCGCAGGTATCACTGCAGAAGAAATTGCTGAAGCAGTGGTGGAATAAAGTAAAAGATATCCATTTAACATGGATATCTTTTATCTTAAACTTGATATTCGAAAACCATGAGTGTACAATATAGAGGAAATCTGAACAAAAAAGGGGATCATATTCGATGATGAAAGTTCCAGTGGAAAATCTTGGTCTATTTGAACAGTTAGATCGTATAGTAGTGGCTTTTTTTAGAAAGCAACAATCTTCAAGTCCTTATGATTTGTATGTCAGTATTACACAAGAACATGTTGACCAGAAAAAGCAGGAGCTAGAACCATTAGGCTATCAAGCTGTCCAACTACCATTAGGAATGGCTTTAGATAACGTCATCCAGCAACCTCATTATGAAAACTTAATCATTGGAGGTCTTGCTCCTGACGAAATTATCGTTAGCAAAGAAGAATTAATGCCTTTGAAAGATATCGTGGATAGTTTTTGTATTATGTACGCTGCAGCGAATAACAGACTGGAAAATAGTAAGGCTTATGAATTAATGAAAGATAAGACGGTTTATTTTATTGGTAAACTATTTACAGATTTTCCAAAAGCAGGTGATGAAATTGCTTATATGGGTATTGATCGAATAGCAAGTGACGGAACACCATATGAAGCAGTGAAATGCTTTTTAACGGAAGAAAGTGCAGAAAAGTATAATGGTGAAAAAAGACCGGTCACCCCAGCAAATCTGGCTTATCTAAAATCATTTTGGGGAAAACCAGTCATTATTGAGCCACACCGTAATTATTGGATTGAATTTTTATAGAAAGAATAAAAGAGCGTAAGATTCCATATAAAAATCTACGCTCTTTTTCTAACACAAAAATCATTTACATAATTTACGTTATGTAATATCACAAACTATCCAAGGCATTTTTCTGTTCATCATTAACGATATGCGTATACAAGTCGGTAACTTGTGTGCTAGCATGTCCCAGCTGATGGCTAACCAAAACCTGTGATTTGGTTGCATCATAGAGACGCGTTGCTAATGTATGGCGAAGCTTGTGGGGTGTCACGCGGACTTTGAAGTCTTCTGAATACTTGGCCACCATCTTTTCAACGCTAGAAGCATCAATCCGATTTGGAACACCTCGATACAAGGTCAGAAAGAGGGCTGTATCAGTTTTTTCTGTCTTGTAACGTTTGTCTCTTATAGCAAGATATTGCTCCAGATAAGGCTTCGCAAAGGCAGCAACATTGACCGAGTCACGTTTTCCACCTTTTCGGGTGACGTCAATGACCATCATCTTAAGATTGAGGTCACGAAGATCTAGGTTAACGGCTTCAGAGAGACGGACACCAGAGGCAAGAAGGAGTGCGATAATGGCTAAATCTCGCTCTTTATTCTTATTAAAGGAGGATAAGGCGCGATTTGAGAGTGTTTGAGGGTACTCCTGGTCGATATAGTTAAGAAAACCTTCTGTTTCATCGCCTAAAAAGAGCTTTTGTTTGATATTCTCAGCTCGAGCAGCCAAGGTTTCTTTCTTTTTCTTGGTAGCAACCTTCTTCATGACATTACGGTAGAAATAAGGTTCCCCTTGCTCATTTTCAACCTCCTCAGTCAAATACTTATAAAGACTAGACAGTGCAGAAAGGGTACGGTTAATCGTTGTTTGGGAAACCCCGTTTTTCGTTGTATTGGCATTGAGCAGAGGACGTTCACGTAAGTAAAGAATAAAGGATTCCATATCTTTCTTGGTCATATGCTCCAGAACGTCTAAAGGGATCTCGGCTATGGTGTCAGCATCCGATATCCCAGATTCCAAAACCCAGGTGAAAAATCGATCGTATTCCTTTAAGTATTCGTACAAGGTCGTAAAACTGTAGGGAACGGCCAGTTTCGATTGATAATATTCCAATACATACCAGGGCATGACTTGTTTGAGTTTATCAATCCGTTCTAATAAGATCTCGCGTTTCATCTTTTTCTCCAAATCTTTCTATACTAGTAGTATAACATAGCCAGATGTATTTTTCAAGAAAATTATAGTTTTTCGGAAAGATGTCATAGGGGTTATATAGGTCTGGTACCTATAACTGGAAATTTTTTTCATCAAGAAAATAGTCAATTTTATACTTTATAAAAGTGAAAACTGGAAAATTTTCAAACCTGAATTTTAGTGAAAATGTACTTTACTAAATTCAAAAAACTGATTAAATCAAAGTTTCTAGACCTACAAGGGGGTTAAAAGGGACTATTTTGATGCATTACGCATCTAAGCTACTCAATCAAAAAATGTACTTTATCCAGCATTAAAATAAAGTACATTTCGATTATAAAGTACATTTTTCAAAAAGTGTACATTACGCCTTAAACTCAGTCGTGTCAAGGGTTTATCCACTGTCTAGGGTAAAGTACAAAAAATTTTAGTTTTTTTTGTATCTCTTTCTATACTAGATCCCTTTTAAACACAATAAAATCAGCAAATCTCATGGATCTACTGATTGTTTTCTTCTGTGACTTATTTTTCTACATATCGAAATGGAATCTTGCTACCACAGAGCCAATTATAGACTCGATCATTGACCTGAACGTTCATAGCTTCATGAGCATATTCTGGCATGATTAAATGCTCTTTTGGACATTCTAATCGATTATAAATGGCAAACTGCGTTTCAGGATAACAGACATCATCATCTAGCCCAGTAATCATGTGAACCTGTCCTTTAATACGATGGGCGAAATTTTTCACATCAATATAGGCCAAAGTCTGCATCAAACGATCCTCGGTTTTATGAAATGGATCATGGAACTTGAAATAACGGAAAAGCTCGTCATAGGCCTCGCTGGTGTTCCCGATCTCTAATACCCGTCTAAAATCCGATAAGAATGGATAAATGGCTACCGTTCGTTGGATTCGGGAATTCAATCCAGCAGCAACCAGAGCAAGGGCACCGCCTTGAGATGCTCCGTAGCTGGCAAGTTTGCTG
Organism: Streptococcus sp. 27098_8_66; assembly: GCF_041431945.1. Taxonomy (NCBI): domain Bacteria; kingdom Bacillati; phylum Bacillota; class Bacilli; order Lactobacillales; family Streptococcaceae; genus Streptococcus; species Streptococcus sp. 27098_8_66. The sequence continues at coordinate 288,575 of NZ_JAPVYS010000001.1, forward strand.
TCATCTACTTGAGGAAGTTTGGCTACAATTTCAATTAACTGGTAAAGATCTAAGTAGATATCCTTATAAAAGAGCTCATCTGGACCTTCCACGGCTCCGCGGATAATCTGTCCTTTAACAGTATTTCCAAGTGGTGAACGATCTCCGTCGGTTGAAAAGCCTGACTGACCTCTTACATCCATAGTCACAACACCATAGCCGGCTACTGTATAAGGCAGCATGTCAGACCAATCCCAACAACGGCCCATATAGCCATGAAAATGGAAAATAACTGGAACCTTTTGATCCGTTTTTGGAAGGATCATTCTTGAATAAACAAGCCCATCTCGTGTTCCTTTAAAGGTTAATTCATAACATCGAACATTTGGAATGCTGAAATCTCGTTCTTCGAGCTTATATTCAGGCAGTTCAGTCATCTTTGCTAGGGCTTGATTCCAAAAGCTATCAAAATCTGCTGGAAGCTCATCCCGTCCCTTGTAATCTTTCATTGTTTCTAATAATTTGGGATCTTTCATAAAATCCTCCTTAAGTATGTGTAATCGCTACCAAAAATGTACCATATTTACTTAAGGATTGCAAGAGACAAATAAAAATTACATAACCGAAATTATGTAATTTACTTATAGATTCAAAAATAGACTTAATTGTTTCACTAGATCTGGATTAGTGGGTAAAGCTGAATGATGAGCCTTGCGTCCTTTTAAATTTACTTCTGTATAGGCTTGTTTCTCAAAAATAGATTGTGCTGCTTGGGCACTAGAAAGGGGGACGATTCCGTCTGATTTTCCAGCAAAGCTACCGACAAAGTTAAGAACCTCTACTTCTTTTCCTAGGCGATGCTTCCATGTTTGAAAATCATCATACATCTCTTGATTGAATTGGTAAGGACTGCCAATAATAGCGAGCTTGCTTACGGTCAGTTTTTTCTTTTCTAAAAAGCCACTTTCCAATAAGCCAGTCAAAACTAGTCCACCATTGGAGTGCCCGACTGCCTTGAACTCTGTAAAATAATAGTGATCAAGGAGGTAGGTGATGGCGATCTTAAGGGATTCGATTTGCTGCTTGATATTGCTGTAGCCGTCTCGATTGTTCTCGAAGCCAATCACAATCATCGGATTCGGCTCTTTCGTATTCAGTCTTCCCTCCATCTCTATAGAATCATCTTTGTTAACTTTTATTTTTAAAAGACTTTGCTTTTTTCTAGAAAATCGATGGAGCATGCGGATGGTTCCGTTGAATCGCTGGATACTGGCTGAACTTCCAGGTACAAAGATAATCGGTCTGATCGGTGGTTTCTTCGACCCTTTTGGAAATTCAAAGGGCTTGCTGTGCGAAGAAAACAATCTTGCAAAGAAACGAATGACTTGTTGAAATAGTTTTTTTAACATCTTTCCTCTAGTAGTAGTTTCTAAAAGAACCCAGAACAGTGTGTTCCAGGCCCTCTTAGAAACGATTATTTCCGTTTTTTCTTATTTTTGCGCATTTGTTTAGCCATCTTGTTCATTGCCCGTTTCATCATAAATTCTCCGGCTTTTCCTTTGAGACCACCACCAAACATTTGGCTCATATCAGGCATTCCAGCGCCTCCACCAAGAGCTGACAAGTCAGGCATGCCACCTTGTCCCATCATGCCTTCGAGGGCAGACATATCAGGCATTCCACCAGGCATGTTTTTCGGCAAATTATTTGGATTAAGCCCCATTTGTTTCATCATCTTGTTCATATCGCCAGAGAGGACACCTTGCATCATCTGTTTGGCTTGGTTAAAGTCCTTGATGAATTTGTTGACTTCGACAAAGGTGTTCCCTGATCCAGCAGCAATCCGACGACGACGGCTTGGATTCAAGAGATCTGGATTTTCCCGTTCAGCTGGTGTCATGGATGATACGATCGCACGTTTGCGAGCAATTTCTCGTTCGTCGACCTTGAGGTTCTTCATAGCTGGGTTGTTGGCCATCCCTGGAAGCATCTTGAGCAGATCTTCCATTGGTCCCATATTTTGTACTTGGTCTAATTGATCAATGAAATCGTTGAAATCGAAGGTATTTTCCCGCATTTTCTCAGCGAGTTCAAGGGAGCGTTTCTCATCGTATTCTTGAGAAGCCTTCTCAATCAGTGTCAGCATATCCCCCATACCGAGGATCCGACCAGACATACGGTCTGGGTGGAAGGTTTCGATATCAGTGATTTTTTCACCAGTACCAGTGAACTTGATTGGCTTCCCAGTAATCTGACGAACAGAAAGGGCCGCACCACCACGGGTATCCCCATCGATCTTGGTTAAGATGACCCCGGTCACTTCGAGTTGTTCGTTAAACTCACGCGCCACATTGGCTGCTTCTTGACCAATCATAGCATCGACAACCAAGAGGATTTCATTTGGCTCAGCAAGGGCTTTGACATCACGCAACTCAGCCATGAGTTTTTCATCGATTTGCAGACGACCGGCTGTATCGATCAAGACATAGTCATTGTGGTTGGCTCTCGCCTGCTCCAAACCTTGACGAACGATCTCTACTGCAGGGACTTCTGTACCAAGTGAGAAGACAGGGACATTGATCTGCTGACCAAGAGTCTTCAACTGGTCAATGGCTGCTGGACGATAGATATCGGCCGCAATCATCAAAGGACGTGCGTTTTCTTCCTTGACCAATTTGTTGGCCAATTTACCCGCAAAAGTTGTTTTACCAGCCCCTTGAAGACCGACCATCATGATAATGGTTGGAATCTTTGGAGATTTGATAATTTCTGCTGTTTCTGAACCCAAAATCGCTGTCAATTCTTCATCAACAATCTTCACGATTTGTTGGGCAGGGTTCAAGGTTTCGATGACTTCATGACCTACAGCCCGTTCGCGGACCCGTTTGATGAAGTCTTTTACAACAGGAAGGGCAACGTCGGCCTCTAAGAGGGCAAGACGAATCTCTTTGGTTGCCTCTTGGACATCCGCTTCAGAGATTTTCCCTTTCTTACGAAGATTTTTAAAGACGTTTTGTAAACGTTCGGTTAAACTTTCAAATGCCATTATTTTCTCCTATTTTTTCAATTCAGTGGATATCGTCCGAAATGTTGCAAACATTCTAGTTCTTCGGGTGTGACTTCTTTCATGATTTCATTTGGATATCCCCAACAGCTAAAACCTATTTGCATAGCTTTGGAGATATCATTGGGCGAGATAATCTGTAGTCGAGTAGGAAATACTTCCTCTGCGACTAATAGTTTGCAAGGTATTCCTTGATAAATGACGAGACTGCCCATAATCACTCCCGATTGTCAATGCTTGATAAAATTTCAACCTGCTCTTGTAGAAAAGTATCTTCCGGATAGCGTTCTAAAATCTGATCAAAAATCTGGCTGCGTACAATGTAATCGGAATACATATGGAGTTTCATTTCGTAATCTTCCAAAATCTTTTCTGTACGTTTAATATTGTCATAGACCGCTTGACGGCTCACTCCAAACTCTTCTGCAATCTCAGCCAAGCTGTAGTCATCTGCGTAGTAGAGCTCGATGTAGTTCATCTGCTTGTCCGTCAAGAGCGCTGCATAAAACTCAAAGAGCGCATTCATTCGGTTGGTTTTCTCAATTTCCATACCTTTCATTATATCAAAAAAGCCCGCTAAAGACTAGCGGGACTTGATGCTTTTTGAGCTTGAAATAAGAGTATCTATCATTAGAGTTTAAGTGCCAACATATTGACCGTCATCCCTGCTGCAGTTCCCATCAAAAAGATGGTATCTCCTTCCTTCACATAGCCATGATCCAGTGCATAGGCTAGGCCGAAAGGCACGGCTACCGAAACCATATTTCCATAATCACTGACAATATTGAGGTACTTGTCTTTGCCAACGCCCAATTTGTCCATGACAAGTGGTAAGGCACGGCTTGCTTGGTGAGGAATAATATAGTCTACAGCATCTTTAGAAATGCCTGATTTCTCTTGGAATTCTTGGAACATTTCTGGAATAACACGGGCAGAAAGCAAAAGAATCTTCTTCCCTTTCATATCAAACATGAAATCAGTCTTGGTTGCTTCAGAGTACAATTTCGGATGATATGCTGTCAAACCACCACGAATCTCGGTATCATGGGCCCCCTCAGACCAGGTACGTTGCATGCTAGCAATGATTCCTTTATCTTCCTTTGTTGCTTCAAAGATAAAGGCTGCAGCTCCATCACTAAACAATTCAAAGCTTTCTTTTTGTTTGGGATTCAGCCCTAGACTTCCTACTTCACTAGATACAATCAGAACCCGACGGTATTCTCCACCTTCAATCAGATAAGAAACAGTGCTCAAAGCAGATACAAAACTGGTACAGGTGGTATTGATATCCATAGCAGGAAGCGTTAGTCCCTTGGCCACGCGCTCATGGATCAAAGCTGCTGTACAAGGAATGGGCTGAACACCAACTGCACTAGCCGAAACGAGGCAGTCGATGTCTGCCATTTCAAGCCCCGCATGGTTTAAAGCCGCTTCAATCGCACGCGCTGCTAGATCAATCTGTGTTTCTTCTCCTTCTTTCACGCGGTAACGAGTCTGGTCTTTGAAAGTTACGGTATGAGCTGGGAGCGCTGTTCCATAGCCTTTAATTTGCAAATGTCTTTTTACAGTAGTCATAGGATTCTCCTTTTATTGAAGTCGTTGAACACGTTTTAATTTACGTGTTGGGTCCCATTGGTAATCGATAAATTGAATACTTGGGAGAATGAATTGTTTTTGCTGAGCTAAGAGTTTAAATTGAGCAAAAATCGCTTGCTCCATAGACTCTGTCCGGTGACTCAAGGCAATGGTAATGGATCCATCTGCCAACTGAGTTACTTGATAGTCCTGAATATTTTCGACAAAGAGAATGCACCGTCGAATAAAATCCGGATAGATCATCTGGCTACTGCCATCTTCTTTTTTGAAATAAAAGATATCATCTGATCGTCCTTCGATCTTTGCGATTCGAGTAAAGATCGAACCACAAGGGCAAGGAGACTTTTCTTCCACCAAAATATCATTGAGTCGGTAGCGATAGATCGGTTGACTGGTCCGTTTGAAATCCGTAATAATCGGATAAAAGCGGCTATCATCAAGATACTCTTTTTCGACATACAAAATATCTTCGTTGAGATGTAGATTGCCTTCTGAACAGGTACAAGCTAAAAATCCCTCTGTCGCTTGGTAGACCTGATCAACCTTGTCTAGTTGAAAAGCTTTGGCGATAGTCTGTGCATCTCGATCTTCTAGAATCTCTGCGACAGAAACAACCTTGACAGGTTGGATCGCAAGTTGCTGATTGCTGACATAGTTGGCTAACTCAATCAAGGTCGAAGCTGGTGCGACCACAATGGTTGGTTGATAGTCTTTGAGACGCTCTAAATGCTCCTTGCTATCCTTGAAAATATCAAAATATTCCAAGCGAATAAGGCCTGAATTAATGGTTTGATAAAGTTCATTGTCCGCTCGTAAGAAAAATGCAATGCGATGACCAAACAGTTTTCCTTTCGGTAGCATCTTGGCTAGAATCGCTGCAGCCCACATACTTCTCTCTTTTTCTGTGGTGACAAAGACTCCTCGGTGGCCGGAAGTTCCAGAAGATAAGCCTACTGCTACTTCTCCATTCATCTCAGTAAAATCTCGCGTCTGTTCTCCGCGAATCGCCATCTCTAAAGCCTGATCACGATCCACCCCTAGGGTATTGAGCTCATTGAAATGTGTCATCATGAAGGTTTTATCCATGGTCCCAAAGGATTCGGGAGAATGGGTTTGAAAATAGGGGGACTGAGAAGTGATAAAAGCATGGTAGCGTGCCAAATGCTTATCTTGGTATCGCTTCAAGGCCTCTTTTGAACGGAATCGGTGACACCATCTGGTTTCAATAAAGGTTTTCAGAAAGACTGTTTTTTTCATTTAAAATCCTTTCAATCCGATCTTGCGGGTCGTGGCTGACCACAACTTGAATGCCATCTTGCAAGAGTGTTTCCAGCAAATCAGCTCCTTTTAAATAAGCCTTCTTATCATCCTGAACCAAGGAAGGAATGAGACGCATTTGCCCTGTGTAAGGCAAGAGGTCTACTCCCCAAGAAAGATCTGCTCCGATAAAGAGTTTGAACTCATCCAGATAAAGACAACCTTGCCCTCTCGCATGCCCATCGATGGACGAAACAAGAATGCTCCCATCCTCAAATAGATCAGCAGTTGGGCGGTAAGAAAAGGCAGGATGTATTCGATCTGCTTTGAGACAAGTCACCCGATCTTTGAAATCAGCTGGAAGAAACTCTTTAAAAATCAGATCTTTTAATTTCGGTTTTTGGTACACCTCATAGACTTCCTGTGTGACAAAGAAATGAGCATTTGGGAAGAGTGCTGCTCCGCCGAGATGGTCAGGGTGCAGATGCGAAAGAATGACATAAGTAATCTCTGCAGGATCAATCCCACGCTCTTGCAATAAATAATCGATCTGGTCTTCTTTTTTCATCTGCATTGGTGTGGCTAGACGGTACCAGAAATACCGAGCTCTTTTCTTAATCTCGTAGTGATAGCCGGTATCGTACAAAATATAGCCTTTTTCACGGTGGTGAATCAAAAAGACACCTGCTGGAAATTGCATTTTTTCATTCGGAATCCCTTTGAATAAGAGACCAGAATGACTGCTACAATAGCCAGCTGGAAAATAATCAATGCGCTTGATCATGTTGGACATAGTTGTCAATCCCTTCTTCAATGGTCATTTTTGGATAGTAGCCAAGTTCGGTTTGAGCCTTTTGGATATCGAGGGTTTGGCTATATCGAAGGAGATAATAGGTGTAGCGAGTCAAGGGGGGCTCAGCTTTCAGATGGAATAATCGATACACTCCTTCAAGGCTATAGGCAGCACCTGCTACAAGACCTGCCGGAATTTTCCGATAGCGAATCGGTTCTCCCAATCCCTTTAATGTTGTTTCGATCAAATACTTAAAGGTCTTTGGTTCCCCATTTGTAATATTATAAACTTGTCCGTGAGCTTCTTTTGCTTCCAGAGCCAAGCGAATGGCTAGGGCAACATTTTCCACACAGGTCATATCCATGAGCTGCTCTCCTCCTCGAATCAAAGGAATTCCAATTTTTCGACTGAGGCGTAAGACACGAGGCAAAATACTGGTATCCCCCACACCAAATAATCCTCTAGGACGCAAGATGATACTTGGCACATCTGAATAGTCAGAAAAAAGTTTTTCAGACGCCAATTTACTTCGGATGTAATTGTTGAGGTGATTTTTTTTGGGAGCATCGCTTTCCTTGATGTTTAATTGGTCTTTTCCAGCTGCGTAAATACTGGGAGAAGATACGTAAACCAAGCGTTTTACCGCATATTCACGGCACAATTCAAGGACATTTTGAGTGCCAACTACATTCGCCTGATAGAAGGCTTTCCAAGGTCCCCAGGCAGTGGATAAAGCTCCTGCATGAACTACAGCATCAACAGACTGAAAGGCTTGTCTTAATTCCACAATAGAGCTCAAATCCCCTTTGATAAATTGGACGCGCTCACCTTCCAGAGCCTTCCCGATTTTTTCTTTTCGGCCAAAGGCTACAATGGAATAATCGTGAGCCAACAACTCATCGATCACATATTTTCCAAGGAAGCCAGTCGCACCTGTTACAAGAATTTTCATAGTTTCCCATCCGTTCCACGTCTTAATAATCGTTGAATCTCAAACTCCAAGGTATCCAACGGCTTGTAGGTTTTTGAAAGTTTGTTTAGTCTTTCTAACTTTTCCCAAGATTCTTTTTCTAATAGGGCATTAAAACCTGCTTGAATCTCTTCAGTGCGATTGCGATGTGCTTGAAAAGCAATTCCTGCTTCTACTCCTCGAATCGCATAGTCAAATTGGTCATAATCATGTGGCAAGATCAAGGCTGGTTTCTTAAATTCGATACACTGATAAAAGATTCCAGCTCCTCCATGGTGAATAACATAGTCCATCTGTGGAATGTATTCCTTGTATGGCAGATAAGAAACGACCGTCACATTTGGTGCTACTTCTTCTTCAGAGAATTCCTTTGCCCCATCTCCTAGAGTAACAAAAAAGTGACATTCTGGATGCTCTTTGGCCAATTGTTTAGTTTGCTCTAGCAAGTTCTCTTTTGCCCAAGGCAACTGGGTTCCACAAGTCACAAGGACCTTTGTCTTGTCCTCGTAAGGACTGAGATCTACTGGATAATCTTCAGCTTTCTCAAGAGAGGTTCCTAAAGGGCCCATCCAAGCATATTGATGAGGGAAATGTGTCTTCAACTCTAGCTCCATCATACCAATTCCAAAGATGGCATAAGGAGAGTAAATAGATTCTACTCCATTTTGATTGTACAACTTGAAATTGTAACGTTTTAAGCGTTTGCGTAAGAGGAAAGCCACGCAGTATTTCCCAATACGTGTCAGTTTACGACATAGTGCTTGGATCTTCTCTTCCTTCTTCGTGCGCGCGATTCCCATCCCTCCGAAGAAGCAAGGAGAGCCATAAGGAGTTTCGATTGCAAATTGGGTTGCCATGGTGGTGATCCAAGGGATTTCTAACTCTTCTGCTACAAAGCCCGCTGATAGAGTGATAAAATCAGCAATGACAATATCCGGACGATTGACGCGCCACTCCTCTAGCAATTGATCTGACACATGATTAATCAAATCGAGACTCTTGGACAATTGCCGATAAGCTGAAAATAGATTGAGTTTTTTATCGTTATTCGCCGCACGTTCAAACTCTTCTACTTTGTCCTCTAGAATTGGAACGACAGTGAAGCCAAGACTTTCTGCAACGGTCTTTTTCTGAGGTCCCGTGAAAACCCGGATCTCCATCGAAGGATCATCTAACAAGGGTTTAACGAGATTTAAAGTTGGGTACAGATGCCCGCTCAAGGGAACAGCTACCACATCGATTTTAATTTTTTTCATTTATTCCTGCCTTATATCTCTTAATTTAAGCTTTAAAACCTGCTTCTATCGATTAATTCGTAAAAAAAATCAAAAATTGAAGAAAAAATAAAATTTTTTTTAATTTTTTTAAATTTTCAATGTTGCCTTTACTATCACTATTTAGAAAGAATGTCTTCAACCTAAAAAAGCTCCCAAATGCCAAAGAGATTGAGTCTCTCAAACATTTGAAGAGTTTTCTATTTTTATTTTACGATTTGCGAGCTTAGTTATTTTCCAAATAAAATTCGAACCGCTCGCCGACATACTGACTTTTTACATACTCAAAAGCCGTTCCATCTTCAAAATAGGAAACCTGTGTCAGACCTAAAATAGCTTGTCCTTTTGAAATCTGTAAATAGTCCGCAATCTTATCTTTGGCCAATCGTGCATAGATGATCTGGTGCGACTTTCCAATCTTATAACCATGACGCTCCAAGGTTTGGAAGAAATGGCTGGTAACCTCTTCGCGATTGAAATTCTTAATAAATTTCTGTGGAATAGAGGCCACTTCATAAACAACAGGGATCCCATCAGCATACCGGACCCGTTCCATCCGAATGATGGTCTCTGTCTTATCAATGCCCAATTTGTCCACTTCTTGGAGGCTAGGAATGGTTTTCCGATAAGAAATCACTTGGCTAGAAGGTTCCTTGCCTTGCGATTTCATAATTTCTGTAAAACTGGTTGTTCCCCGCATTTTTTCTTGGACGCGCGTGCTAGTGATAAAGGTGCCACTTCCTACCCGTCTTTCAAGCACTCCTTCTTCAACCAGAAGGGTAATGGCCTGTCTAAGAGTCATCCGACTCACCTGAAATTTCTCCGCTAGATCGCGTTCGCTGGGAAGACGCTCCCCGATTTTCCATATTTTTTGATCAATCTCAGACTTAATCTGATCATGAATTTGAATGTAAGCTGGAATCATAACCTTGCTCTTTCTCTGTGTTATCTCTATTGTAGCGTAAAATTCCTAATTCTTCAATCAGAGATTGGTAAAGACAAGGCTTTTGTGTTAGAATAGAGGAAAGTAAATTTCTTTAAGAAGGGGATAAGATGACAAACCTATCAACTGATTTGCATGATGTTGAAAAAATCATCGTGCTTGACTACGGTAGCCAATACAATCAGCTTATTTCACGTCGGATTCGTGAAATTGGAGTCTTCTCAGAGTTGAAGAGCCACAAGATTTCTGCTGATGAAGTTCGTGCAATCAATCCAGTTGGGATCGTTCTTTCAGGTGGACCAAACTCTGTATACGAGGAAGGTTCTTTTGATATCGATCCTGAAATTTTTGAACTCGGTATTCCAATCCTTGGAATCTGTTACGGGATGCAATTGTTAACCCATAAATTGGGTGGGAAGGTCGTTCCTGCAGGTGATGCTGGTAACCGCGAATATGGTCAATCTGAACTGACTTTGACAGAATCTTCTGCTCTTTTTGCCGGCACACCAGACAAACAATTGGTCTTGATGAGCCACGGGGATGCTGTTACAGAAATTCCGGCTGACTTTATCCGCACTGGTACTTCTGCTGACTGTCCATTTGCATCGATTGAAAATCCAGACAAGAAAATCTACGGAATCCAATTCCACCCTGAGGTTCGTCACTCTGTTCACGGTTATGACATCTTGCGTAACTTTGCCTTGAACATCTGTGGGGCTAAAGGTGACTGGACCATGGACAACTTCATTGACATGCAGATCAAAAAAATCCGTGAAACCGTCGGAGACAAACGTGTCCTTCTTGGTCTTTCAGGTGGTGTTGACTCTTCCGTTGTTGGGGTTCTCCTTCAAAAAGCCATCGGCGATCAATTGATCTGTATCTTTGTAGACCACGGTCTTCTTCGTAAAGGCGAAGCTGATCAAGTGATGGATATGCTTGGTGGTAAGTTTGGTTTGAACATCGTTAAAGCAGATGCTGCAAAACGTTTCCTTGATAAGTTAGCTGGTGTATCTGATCCTGAGAAAAAACGGAAGATCATCGGTAACGAGTTTGTTTATGTCTTTGATGACGAAGCAAGTAAGCTCAAAGATGTGAAATTCTTGGCACAAGGAACTCTCTACACTGACGTGATCGAGTCTGGTACGGATACTGCTCAAACCATCAAGTCTCACCACAACGTTGGTGGACTTCCAGAAGATATGCAGTTTGAACTGATCGAGCCACTGAACACTCTTTATAAAGATGAAGTTCGTGCGCTTGGTACTGAGCTTGGTATGCCAGACCACATCGTATGGCGCCAACCATTCCCAGGCCCAGGTCTTGCCATCCGTGTTATGGGAGAAATCACTGAAGAAAAACTCGAAACCGTTCGTGAATCAGACGCTATCCTCCGTGAAGAAATCGCCAAAGCTGGTCTTGACCGTGATATCTGGCAATACTTCACAGTCAACACAGGCGTTCGTTCCGTGGGTGTTATGGGAGATGGCCGTACCTACGACTACACAATCGCCATCCGTGCTATCACTTCTATCGATGGAATGACAGCTGACTTCGCTAAGATTCCTTGGGAAGTTCTCCAAAAAATCTCAGTTCGTATCGTAAATGAAGTTGACCACGTCAACCGCATCGTCTACGATATCACAAGTAAACCACCTGCAACTGTAGAGTGGGAATAAAAAAAAGGTCCAGTGGACCTTTTTTTATGAGCTTAACATAAAATTTCTAATTGAGTATAAAAATAGGAAACCACACAAAAAAAGCACTCTGACTTCTTGTCAGGAGTGCTTTCCTGCTATTTTTAGCCAACTAAACCACTAAAGAATTTGACAATGGCATTCCAGATGGCTCCGAAGAAGCCGGCAATGGCATTCCACGCATTTGTAAAGAAGTTACCACTATCTTTTAAAATAGCATTGGTATGAAAATTCAGATTGATATTGTTAAAGGTATCGCCTGCCTTATCTACGATACTATCTTTCAGATCCGACAAGGTTTTGGTAAAGCTTTTGCTACTGATAACGCTACTCTTTGAAAGGTTCACTGCGAAATTCACGATTAAATTGATCTGGTTACCCGTCATAGTTGTATCCAGCTTATAATTTTTCAGGGTTTCTTCGACGATCTTTCGAATATCATCTTTGCTTAAATCCTGATTGTTCTGTTTGGCATTGGCTACTGCTGTTTTAATGTCTGTCAATGCGACGTTTAACTTATCCGCATCGAAGTTTTTCTTTCCCGCGTTCTCTTCATTGATCCCGGATAGAGTCGTTAACTCTTCTTGGGCCAGATTTTTGCTTTCTTGAGAAACTTTAGCACCATTTTTCTCAAGCGAATAATACATACCAGCCAAGGCACTTTCACCAGTCACCTGTATAGGAGAAGCTACTGTAATTTGAGCATGCTCTAATCCAAGTGTAACGGCTGCATTACGATACATATCTGCAGTGACCTTGGTGATGTTTTGAGGTGTCACGATATTGACTTCTAGTGGCTTATTTTTACCTAATTTTTGAATTTTAACAGAGGAATAAAGTTCCAAACTATCATCGTTGGCAACGTTCATAATCGAAGAATAAACCTCTGGTGTCATGGTCTTCCATTCCTCTTTATCTTTTGAACCATCGTAGTTCAAGAGACTCAAGGTTTGTTCGATTTGACTTTGGTCCAGCGAATAGCCCAAAACATAGTCTGGCTTGACATAGGTTTCATCAATGACTTTCTGCACATTGCTATCTGCAAAAACAAGTGGGATAGCTGTAAACAAGGCCAAAGTCGTCGTTACAAACAATGCAATCTTCTTTAATTTCATCTTTTTCTTCTTTCTAATTCAAATAAACTCTGGGCATCTCTTATTACCTTTCTCACCTCATTAGGGATGAAAAAAGAAGTAAATAAAGAGATTACCCACTTCGATTTTCATTATACAGTTGATTTCTTAAAACTAGCTTACAGTTTTTTTAAGAATGCATGACATTTTTATTTTCCCCAAAGAAACTGGATCAACAGCTTATCTACTATTGGATTTTCATGAAGTTGGCTGTGCTGGGCACCTTTGCCATCAATCTTTTCTTCACGGTAGCTTTTTGCGCGCTCTGCTACTAGGTAACGAAGGGCTTTCGAAGAAACATTGAGAACCGATCCATCCGTCTCTCCACCGATATCACCATAGATATTCAGCACATCGATTTGATTTTCAGGATAGACTTCCCGAAGAGCTAAAAGATGCTGGTACTGCTCATTCATTGCGGAGGGTTTACCAGTTTGCGTATCTAGAGTCAACCCCTGGGGTAGGTTCATCCCTTCGATTCCAGCAACATGGTTTGCAATGGCGACCTGCTTAATAATTTTTGGTAAATTCTCATCACTTCCATGTTCCAGAAGATAATATAAGACAGACATATTTCCCATAGAATGAGCGACAAGGTTCATCTCTTTAAAATGATAGGTCTCTTGAAGCTTTTTGACCACCTGATAGGCATAATTGCTGATGACTTTTGGATCTGGCGTGCGATTGTTTTGGTATTCCACTTTGATTATTGGATTGACTGCGCCTTTTGGAATGGTCCCTGTCAGCCTTACCTGCCCATCATCAGCCACGTTTGCAGTGATGACGGTTTGTGTCACCCCTGCTTTTTTTGCCGCATCTGTCATGTGTTTTTCTGCATTGGCACTCGATCCATAACCATGAAAAAATAAGGTAGGACGACTACTTTGTAGGTAATTCGTGTGGTCCAGCTGCGTTTTTTGTTGATACTTCCCAAAAAATGCGATACATAGGAGAATCAACCCCAAAAGCAGTCCGTAGAATGATTTTTTGTTCAATAGGAACTCCTCAAGATAATTTAAAACTAACTAGTATTTTATCATAGCTATTCAATGATTTCAAAATATTGAGAATGAAAGAGCCAAAATACACAAAAGATCGTACGACTAAGGAGAAAGATAAGAGGCCGGACTACTTGTCCGACCTCTGAATTGATTGATTAAAACCATGAAAATAACTTCATAATCGTCATATTGGTTTCTACTAAACGAGAATAATAAATGTTCCCCCCATTAATGTAGAGTTCCATCCCGTTCAAAAGAGAGATAGGGTGGAGGTAAAGATAAGTTTCACCGGTTACATTGCCAAGACTTGGTGCTACTACATCCCGTGAATAAGCGCGGGCCAACTCTAGGGAATTTGTTCCACCGTGTTTGGCGACGTAATCAATGTAGTCTTTCCCGAAATTATAGGCTTGAACCGCAGTCCAGCCATCAACGCCTTTTTTCTTGGCTTCTTTTAACTCATCTGAAAGAGTTTGAATTCCTTGGCGAATGCTGGCCTTATTATCACTAATAGTATTGGTCTCACCACTTGCACTCTCACTCGCCTGCATGACATCGTCCTCACGGCCTTTGGTCTCCGTATAGATCATAGCAAGAATGAGATTTTCATTGGCCGTGGTGTCCTCTTCAGCAAGGACTTCTCTAACTAGGGAGCGGTACTGCATGACTTGTTTGACGTCATGATGGATCTGAATTCCCTTGTAGATTCCAAATATTAGTAAGATGAATAAGAAGATCTTCACTATACGTTTAATCATTATTTACTCTGTATATCCTCAATATTTTTGATCAAAATAGAATAGGTTCCGTTCTCGTTTAGAATAAATTCAACAGATTCGGCATCTTCATAGACATTATTCGGAACGATCAGTTCAATTCCATTTGACAATGACAATTTCTGATTTTCGAACTTCTTCAACTGGCGACTTGCATCAATCTCTTCAAAGGTGACAGGCTCTGGTACAGCTTCTTTGACTTGGTCAATAAAACTGAGGCGAGCTGTCAGATTGTCGTCGAAGAGATCATCCGCTAATTTCTCTGGAGAGAGTTTATTTTCTTCCTCAATATGGTTAAAAATAGCTGATTTAACCTTTGATTGAAATTGAAAATCATCTGTATTAAAGCTTTCCGCAATCTTTTGGGCTGTTTTTTCTAGTGCCTTGATCGATTTTTTAGGAGAGATCTTGGGTTGCGCCTGCAACAAATTCTCAGAAAAATAGTTCAAGAACGTCCCATTGTACTTGATCCGTTTTTCAATCAAGTGGTATTTGCGACTTTGAAGATTGATAACCAAAGCTTCATCTGCACCAGTCCCAAAACCAGGCAGATTATTTTGCGTCAGCTTAATCGGATTGTCCACTTCACCGCCAAGATGCGTCAAGGTTTCTCGTAAAGCGATCCGAAGAAAGGCAAAATGGTCCACCCCTTCTTTTGAGAATTGAATGAACACCAAATCATTGGTCTTTTGATTCTCAGAGACGACAAATTCTTCCTTCCAACGATTCGCTACTGCGACTGAAGTTTCTAATAGGTCATCTGAAATCAACTCAAGAAAAGGATTGTCCTCTTCGAAAATACCAGTCCTGGCTTCATCAGAATAAACCCTTTCAATCTTCTTACGCAAGTATTCCTCGATTTTAGGCGTGATATTGAGAAATTTATCTGCCAGATAGAGATCGGTATCGTCTGGGCTAAATTGATGAATGATGGCTTTTTTTACGTAAATATCCATAAGATGGTTTAGTCCTCGTAAAGTGGAAAGGCGTCTGTCAAGGCTTTGACTTGGCTACGCACTTCGTCTAATACTTCTTGCTTGTCCGCATTTTTCAGCGCTTTGATCATGAGTTCAGCAACGGTGCGACTTTCTTTTTCACCAAAACCACGAGCGGTGATAGCTGCTGCACCAATCCGAATCCCACTTGTCTTAAATGGAGACAAGGTTTCATAAGGAATAGAGTTCTTGTTGAGGGTAATATTGACTTCATCCAACAAGTTTTGCGCCACTTTTCCGTTTTCAACGACTTTAGTGACGTCGACAAGGAAAAGGTGGTTCTCTGTTCCGCCTGAGATGACGCGGAAATCAGGATCTTGCAAGAAGACATCAGCCATGGCCTGACTGTTCTTAATCACGTTAGCTGCATACTCTTTAAAGGCAGGATCCAGCGCTTCTTTGAATGCGACAGCTTTGGCTGCAACGACATGCTCCAACGGTCCTCCTTGAATACCAGGGAAAATAGCAGAGTTAATTTTCTTAGCTAACTCCTCATCATTAGTCAAGATCAGGCCTCCACGAGGGCCACGAAGGGTCTTGTGAGTCGTTGTTGTCGTGATATGGGCATAAGGAACTGGACTTGGGTGAAGACCTGCTGCCACGAGACCAGCAATATGGGCCATATCAACCATGAGCTTGGCTCCTACTGCATCTGCAATTTCACGGAATTTTGAGAAATCAATGATGTGAGAGTATGCTGAGGCACCAGCAACAATGAGTTTTGGTTTGACTTCTTGGGCTTGTTTTAAGATGGCATCAAAATTCAAGAGTTCTGTTTCCGGATCTACACTATAGGACACAAAGTTATAGGTTTGACCAGAGAAACTCACAGAAGCTCCGTGCGTCAAATGCCCACCGGCAGCTAGATCCATCCCCATGACAGTGTCACCAGGTTCAATCAAGGCCATATAGGCAGCACAGTTGGCCTGACTACCTGAGTGGGGTTGAACATTGGCAAACTCAGCCCCAAAAATTTCCTTAGCGCGTTCGATGGCCAGACTTTCGACCACATCGACCACATCTGTCCCTCCATAGTAACGACGGCCAGGGTAGCCTTCGGCATATTTATTGGTCAGAATAGACCCTTGAGCAGCCATCACTGCCTTAGAGACAACATTTTCAGAAGCAATCAACTCAATATTGTTTTGTTGACGCTCTTCTTCTTTAGCGATCGCATTCCATAGGTCTGCATCATAGGCTTTGTAATCTTCTTTATCAAAAATCATCGGTCTACTCCTTTATAAAAAATTATTTATGTACATTATCACTGAGGAAGTTCATCTTCCTCAAAAGTAAGCTCTGGAACTTGTGCAAGCAAGTCAGCTTTCGTTATAGAACCTTGCCGCAAAATCCTGGCCTTGGAACCAGAGATATCCAAAATAGTTGAATCTTGTCCAGTCAAGAAGTCATCATCCTCTATACCAGGAACCACTTGATCAAACTCGCTTACAATAGCCTTATACTTTATTCCACTTGCATGACCTGAAAGATTAGCCGAAGGACCAACCAAAGGACCGTATTTACGAATTAATTCCAATGTTTTTGGGTGAGCCGGAATACGGAAGCCAACTGTGTCCAATCCTGAATGAATCCAGCCAGGTACCTTGTCATTCGCCTGAAGAATAATAGTGAGAGGCCCTGGTAAAAATGAATCAATCAGTTTTGTTAAATAGTTAGGTTGACTTTTCGAATAAAGTCGTATATCTTCTTCGCCGGCTACATTTAAATTCAGAGCCTTGTCTCTAGGTCTACGTTTTAACTCGTATATATAATCAACTGACTCTTGATCCAAAGCTTTGGCAAAAATACCATAGACTGTTTCAGTTGGCAAAATAACCGCACGTCCTGCTTCTAATTCTTTCTCAATGTGATCCATTGTCTACTACTACCATTCTATCTTGTCCAAATTGGTCTTTCAGAACGTGAACGCGTTTGTCGGGAAATGCCTCTTGAAAGAGCTCTTTTACTTTATTTCCTTGCTTATAGCCAATTTCTAGATAGATCTTTCCGTCTGGTGTTAAAACACTTGGTGCTTGCTGGGCAATCTTTTCGTAGATGGCATATCCATCACGTTCCGCAAAAAGAGCTAAGTGGGGTTCAGAGGCTAAAACATTGGCTCCAACCTCTTCTACATCATCCCGAGAGATATAGGGAGGGTTGGACACTATCAGGTCATAAGGACCTTCTAGTTCGTCCAGTACATCTGACGACTTGAATTCAAGGACAGCTTCTAATTGCTTGGCATTTTCTTGAGCCAGGGCTAAAGCCTCTTCTGAGACATCACTAGCTTGAACCTGCCAGGTAGGTCTAGTGAGGGCTAGGCTAATGGCAATGGCCCCACTTCCTGTTCCAATATCCAGAACTCGTAAGGTCTCCCCATCATTTTCTTCCAGAATAAGAGCAACCAATTCTTCCGTTTCAGGTCGTGGGATCAGCACGCGCTCATCAACTGTAAAAACATGGCCATAGAATTCCGCACTCCCAATAATATATTGGGCAGGGACGTGATGTTTCAACCGCTCAAAGATGGATAGAAGCAAGGCCTGATCCTCTACTTCCACTTCTTTTTGCAAGGCAAGGACAAAGTCTGTAAAGGTCCAGTTTTTTAAAGCTCGATACGCGAAGGAGAGGCTTTCTGCTTCCTCTCCAACGGCTATTAATGCTTCTTCATACTGAGCTAATAATGGTCCCAACAACATTATTTGTTCAACTCTTCTAGTTTTTGTGTTTGATCATACAAGACCAAAGCATCGACCACTTCGTCCAATTTACCAGATAAGATGGTATCCAGTTTTTGAAGGGTCAAGCCAATCCGGTGATCAGTCACACGGTTTTGAGGGAAGTTATAAGTCCGGATCCGCTCTGAACGATCACCAGTACCGATGGTTGACTTCCGTTCAGCGTCTTGCTCGTCTTGGGCAATCTGAGCAAAGTGGTCAGCCACACGCGCACGGATGATCTTCATGGCTTTTTCGCGGTTCTTCTGTTGGGTCCGTTCTTCTTGCATCTCGACCTTGATATTGGTTGGTAAGTGGACGATACGAACAGCTGTTGCGACCTTGTTGACGTTCTGTCCACCCGCACCAGATGCGTGATAGATGTCAATCCGAAGGTCTTTTGGATCAATGTCGTACTCGACTTCTTCGATTTCTGGCATGACCAGAACGGTTGCTGTAGAGGTATGAACACGACCTTGGCTTTCTGTCACAGGAACCCGTTGAACCCGGTGGGCACCAGATTCATACTTGAGTTTTGAATAAACTGATTGACCAGAAACCATGGCTACGACTTCTTTGATCCCACCAACGCCATTGTAGGAAGCTTCCATGACTTCAAAGCGCCAGCCTTGGCTTTCCGAGTATTTTTGGTACATTTGTAAGAGGTCGCCAGCAAACAACTGGGCTTCGTCTCCTCCAGCTGCTCCACGGATTTCCAAGATAATGTTCTTGTCATCGTTTGGATCTTTTGGAAGAAGTAAGATCTTCAGTTTTTCTTCGTACTCTTCTTTTTCAGCCTTAGCATCCTTAAGTTCTTGCTTGGCCATTTCTTCCAAGTCCGCATCGCCGCCTGCTTCCTTAATCATTTCCTCAGCGTCAACAATGTTTTGAAGGACTTGCTTGTACTCTCGGTATGCTGTCACCGTATCACGAGTGGAAGCCTCTTCTTTTGAAAGCTCCATAAAGCGTTTGGTATCAGAGACCACATCTGGGTCACTCAATAACTCTCCTAACTCTTCATAACGGTCTTCTACAGCTTGTAGTTGATCATAGATATTCATGTTTGCTCCTTAATTCTTGGTTGTTAGATCATAGATTGCTACAATTTCGTTTTCTATGACTTCGCCAGTTTCTTTAAATCCATAATGGAGATAGCAAGATCTCGCTTGATTATTTTCCGGTTCATAAGATAGCCAAAGACTTGTTGCTTTTCCAGCTGGCTCTGTTCGAACAAAGTCAATGACTGCATCCATAGTCGGTTTAAAATAGCCTAAACCTTGAAATCGTTTATCGATCATAAAGCGAAATAACAAGTAATTTCCCTTGCTGATCCCAATTTTCTGGTCATAGGCAATAATAACAAAACCAACTAATACTTCCTTATCATAAACTGCTAAGGGAGCTATAAAATCACCATTTTTATCATATACATAGGCTTCAGCTAAGCTAATGGAATTGGATGCAATAAAATTCCTTTGATTTGGATGAACTTCTAGATTTAAAACGTCAAAATAATTCTCTATCGTAATATCTTTTAAACAAATAGACATTATTATCCTCTCTAAAACGTTCTAGACGCTTTCGGTTGGTATGTCTGGATTAAAATAATGCTTGCGGCAAACAGAGATATAGGTCTCGTGTCCACCGATCTGGATCTGCTCTCCATCATAGACAGGTTTACCCGCTTGGGTACGCAAGACCATGGTCGCCTTCCGGGAACAGTATTGGCAGATGGTTTTGATCTCCTCGATCTTGTCGGCTAACAAGAGGAGATGTTTGGAACCTTCAAATAGTTCATTTCGGAAATCATTTTTGAGGCCAAAAGCCATCACCGGCACATCCAGTTCATCCACGACCCTTGCTAAATCATAGACATGGTGGCGTTTCAAAAACTGAGCTTCATCGATTAAGACACAGTAAGGTTTGATTGTTTGGTTTTTAATAAAGCCAAAGATATCCGTATCGTCTTCAATCGCAACAGCTTCCCGTTTCATACCGATCCGGCTAGAAACCACTCCTACTCCATCTCTGGTGTCGATTGCTGAGGTCATGATGACAACGCTCTTGCCTTGCTCTTCATAATTATGGGCTACCTTCAAAATCTCAATGGTTTTCCCCGAGTTCATGGTCCCATATTTATAATATAATTGTGCCATTTTCCTTCTGTTCTCTCTAAAATGTGTTTCATTATCATTTTACCATAATTTTGCTAAGCTTTGTATCCCAAAATGTGATAAAATAGTCCTATAAAAAATTTAGGAGGTGGCCATATGCCATTTGTACGAATTGACCTTTTTGAAGGACGCACCTTGGAACAAAAGAAAGCCTTGGCCAAGGAAGTAACCGAAGCTGTTGTCCGCAATACTGGCGCTCCTCAGTCAGCTGTTCACGTTATTATTAATGATATGCCTGAAGGAACCTACTTCCCTCAAGGTGAAATGCGCACCAAATAATGGTTCCACTAAAAAAGCCTTTCTTGCTTGTGATATCACATAGCAGGAAAGGTTTTTCTTATTTTTCTTGGGCTTGACGTTCTGCTTTCCGTTCTTCGAATTCTTCGTCACTCATCAAGGTTCCGCCGACATTAGCTGATTTAGCAAAGGCTGTATAGCGACGCAACCAACCGCTGGAAATTTTTGATTTGAAAGGTTTCAAATGTTTGCGACGTTCTGCAAGAGTTGCATCATCGACAAGTAGATCAAGGGTACGATTTGGTAGGTCAATCACGATTTCATCCCCATCTTCAATTAAGGCGATATTCCCACCTTCTGCTGCTTCTGGAGAAACGTGACCAATAGCAATCCCACGAGTAGCTCCTGAGAAACGACCATCCGTAATCAGTGCCACATCCTTACCAAGACCGCGTCCGACAATCTTAGAGGTTGGTGCCAACATTTCTGGCATACCAGGTCCACCCTGAGGACCCTCGTAACGAATAACAACGACATGTCCCTTCTTGACTGTTCCATTGTCAATCAACTCAAGGGCTTGATCTTGTGAATCGCAGCAGATGGCCTTCCCACGGAATGTGGTCACAGATGGATCTACCCCACCGACCTTGATAACAGCTCCATCCTGAGCAATATTTCCGTAAAGGATCGACAAACCACCTACAGGTGAAATAGGATGCTCAATTGGATGGATAATTTCTTCATTTTTAATTTCGGCACCAGCTACGTTTTCTTTCAAGGTTTTACCAGTAACTGTAATACGATCACCCTTAATGGCACCTTTTTTGATCAACTGATTGATAATGGCTGGAACACCACCAGCTTCATGCACATCATGCATGGTGTAAACACTTGAAGGTGCAATTTTAGAAAGATAAGGTGTCTTCTTGGCAATCTCGTTGATATCTTTGAGATCATAGTCAATCCCTGCTTCACGCGCAATAGCGAGCGTATGAAGCACCGTATTGGTAGAACCACCCATGGCCATATCGAGCGCAAACGCATCGTCGATGGCTTCTTTGGTCACAATATCCCGTGGACGGATATCCTTTTTAATATTCTCTACCAATTGTTTAGCCGCTTGGCGAACCAATTCACGACGTTCATCTGAAACCGCTAGGATGGTACCATTTCCAGGAAGAGCAAGGCCTAATACTTCCATCAAACAGTTCATGGAATTGGCAGTAAACATACCAGAGCAAGAGCCACAGGTTGGGCAGGCATTTTTTTCCAAGAAATCGAGCTCATCCATGCTCATATCACCAGCTTGATAAGTACCTACAGCTTCAAACAAACTTGAGAGCGTCGCTTGATGCCCCGTCATGTCAACGCCACCCTTCATGGGTCCACCAGAACAAAATACGGCAGGCACATTGGTCCGCATGGCAGCTAAAATCATTCCTGGTGTAATCTTATCACAGTTTGGAATATAGAAAACACCATCAAACCAGTGGGCATTGATGACTGTTTCAGCAGCATCTGCGATCAACTCGCGAGATGGCAAACTATAACGCATCCCGATATGGCCCATAGCAATTCCATCATCTACCCCGATGGTATTAAATTCAAAAGGAATCCCACCAGCCTCGCGGATAGCTTCCTTAGCAACATCTGCTAACTCACGCAGGTGAACATGCCCTGGAACGATATCAATATAGGAGTTACAAATAGCAATAAAGGGCTTTTGCATATCCTTTGCTGATTTTACTTGCCCTGTCGCATAGAGGAGACCACGCGCTGGTGCTCGGTCGATCCCCATTTTGATCATATCACTTCTCATCTTGTTCTCCTTCTAGTTCTTCATTTCTACCTCCTAATCTTACCACTTTGACATCAATTGTCAAGAACTTTCAGAAAATTTATAATATTCACGGTACATAAAAAGCCTGGTTTCCCAGACTTCTTTTTAGTTTGTTTGCTTTTTTTCGATCTGCCAGAGCCGAAGCTGGTAACAAATTCCACTCACGACAAGGCTAGAAATAAGGCCTATCCAATAAGCATAGGGACCCAAGTTGGTCACATGATCAAGGAAAATCCCTAGTGGGATAGAGATACACCAATAACTAAAGACACCTAATAAGAATGGAACGGTTGTATCCTTATAGCCTCGCAAAATCCCTTGTAGGGGTGCCGCAAAAGTATCAGCTACTTGGAAAAAGAGGCTATAGGTCATGAAAATCGCTGTTTGTTGCACAAAGATTGGATCCTTGCCATATAGTCCTGCCAGTTGGAAGCGGAATGTATAGAGAAAGACGAGGGTGACAATCGCAAAACCAAATGCTGTCAGCCGGCCCAAACGGCAGTATTGTTTGACGACTTCTGGTCTTCCTGCTCCCAGTTCGTAAGATACGATAATCGCCATGGTACTAGAGATACTAACCGGGAAAGCATACATCAGGGTAGAAAAATTCATGGCCGATTGGTGGCTCGCGATGGTAAGTGATGGGAATTTTGCCATTAACAAACCAACGAGCGAAAAGATGATAACTTCTGCAAAGACAATTCCACCGATTGGAAGCCCAAGTCGCAATACTTCTTTCATCCCTTTAAAATCATAAGGTTGCGGCTTCCACAATTGGAAAGGTGCTACCTTAGGGTGTTTGCACAAGATCAAAACTGCAATCACCAGCAGGACCCAGTAGGCCAGAGAGGTTCCAAGTCCCGCTCCTGCTCCTCCCATCTCAGGAAAACCAAATGCCCCATAGATCAGGATATAGTTAAAACAAGCATTGAGAGGCAAAAGCAAGAGCATCAAGTACATGGATAGACGCGTCATGCCCAAGGTATCGAGGAAGGTCCGCACGATACTAAAGAGCAACAAGGGTAAGATTCCCAGAGAAAGGAAATATAAATAGCGAATAGCTATTTGGGAAACAACGTTTTCTAAACCTATCTGCTTGAGAATCATGGGCGCAATCCCCCAAACAAAGCCTATTAAGAGAATGGCCATACCAAATGACATATAGAGGAATTGGTAAAAATCGCCAGCAATCCGTTCTTTATTTCCCTTGCCTAAATGATGCCCAACAATCGGTGTCAGCGCAGAGACAATCCCTGTCAGGAAAGTAAAAAATGGATTCCACAGACTGGTAGCTGTAGAAACACCAGCCAAATCAAGGGTTCGGTACTGACCAGTCATGGCTGTATCGACGAAACTGGCTGAATAATTGGCCAATTGGTAGATTAAAATCGGCAAAAATAGACTCAAAAACAAGCGCAAGCGCTCTTTAAAGTGATAGGTTACATACATGATTCTAACTCTCTTCTCATCAAATAAGAAATAAGAT
The DNA here is from genome assembly GCF_041431945.1 of Streptococcus sp. 27098_8_66. Classification (NCBI taxonomy): domain Bacteria; kingdom Bacillati; phylum Bacillota; class Bacilli; order Lactobacillales; family Streptococcaceae; genus Streptococcus; species Streptococcus sp. 27098_8_66. Next base: position 312,504 of record NZ_JAPVYS010000001.1, read on the forward strand.
TTTCTCCTCTTCCACTCTACTATATGTTTCCTTAAAAGTCAAAAAAACCGAAGATCCAAGGACCTCCGGTGCATCTGTAATTAGTGTTTATTGCGGTTTAAAATAGCGTTGAGAACGATCGCTAAGACACTTGCAACGACAATTCCGTTCGCAAAGAACATTTGGAATCCTGTTGGAAGGCCATTGAAGAGGGTGCTGTTGTTCAAACCAACCCCTGCAGCAATCGATACAGCAGCGATCAAGAAGTTGTGCTCATTGTGTTCAAAATCAACACGCGCAAGAATCTGCATCCCTTGAATCGATACAAAACCAAACATCACTAGCATCGCTCCCCCAAGAACTGGACTTGGAATGATTTGTGCTAAAGCTCCAAACTTAGGAAGGAGACCAAGAAGAACAAGGAAACCAGCCGCATAGTAGATTGGAAGACGAGTCTTGATACCAGACAATTTCACCAAGCCAACGTTTTGTGAGAATCCAGTGTAAGGGAAGGTATTAAAGATACCACCGAGGAGAACAGCCAACCCTTCAGCACGGTAACCATTGCGAAGGCGCGTGCTATTAATTGGATCTTTAGTAATATCAGAAAGTGCAAGATAGACACCTGTTGATTCAACCATAGAAACTGTCGCGATGATACACATCATGACGATTGAGGTGATTTCAAACTTAGGAGCTCCAAAGAAGAAAGGTGTTGGAACGTGAACGACTGGTGCTTGAGCCACAGGTGTGAAGTCAACCAAACCCATAGAAGCCGCAATAGCAGTACCTACGATCAAACCAATCAAAATTGAAATGGATTTAATAAACCCAGTCGTATAGATATTAACAACTAAAATGATGAGAATGGTCACCACAGCCAAAATCAAGCTTTGAACGGTTGGTTTTGGCGCATTATTTCCCATATTTCCAATCGCTACTGGAATCAAAGTCAAACCAATGGTTGTAATAACAGATCCCGTTACAATAGATGGGAAGAGATTGGCAATCTTAGAGAAGAAACCAGAGACAAGGATGACATAAATCCCTGAGACAATCAAGGCACCAAACATGGCACCACTACCATGGCTAGCCCCGATCATGCTGAGAGGTGCCACAGACTGGAAGGCAACCCCAAGGACTACCGGAAGTCCGATCCCAAAGTATTTATTGAGCTGCACTTGAAGGAAAGTTGCTACCCCGCACATGAAGATATCTGTAGAGATGAGATAGGTTAGTTGATGAGCATTATAGCCCAAAGCTCCTGCGATCATGATCGGCACCAAAATAGATCCCGAATACATGGCTAAAAGGTGTTGCAAGCCTAGAATGGCCGCCTGTGAATGGCTTTCTTGTTTTTGCATTAGATGTCTGCCTCCTTAAATACAACCTGACCATTTTCAAAACGGTCCAAACGTGCGAGGGATACAACTGGATATCCCAACTCTTCTAACAATCCCCGTCCATCTTGGAAGGATTTTTCAATCACGATCCCAATCGCTTCCACTTGAGCACCAGCTTGTTCGATGATTTGAATCAATCCTTTGGCTGCTTGACCATTTGCGAGAAAATCGTCAATGATCAAAACCTTATCTGATGGATCCAAAAATTTACCCGCAATCGAAACGGTGCTGGTCACTTGCTTGGTAAAGGAATAAACCTCAGCCGTCAAGATGCCCTCATTCATCGTGATGTTTTTCGCCTTCTTAGCAAAGATCATGGGAACATCCAAGGCTTCAGCTACATAAAGGGCTGGTGCAATCCCAGATGCTTCAATGGTCACGACTTTCGTCACACCAGCATCTTTGAACCGCTCCGCAAAAGTCTGACCAATTTCTTTCATCAATTTAAAATCCACTTGGTGGGTCAAAAAGGAATCCACCTTGAGGATATTCTCACCTAAAACGTTACCATCTTTTAAGATGCGTTCTTCAAGTAATTTCATACTTCCTCCTACTTTTTAAAAAATCCTCTACTTCATGCATAAAACACAAAAAGGCCTGCTAAGCAAGCCTTGAAATCTCTCTAGAAAGAGAAATAATCCCGACTTACTTATTGTTAGGTGTTCCGGCACCTTGTAGAAACATCACGCCCATTCGTGAAATAAATAAGTAATTCAATTAGTGTGCATCGCCATTCCAGATAGAATTCTTAACGATCACATAGTCAACATGTTTCAAATCTGCTAATTTTCGGCCTCCTGCATAAGAGATCGAACTTTGCAAATCTTGTTCCATTTCTGTTAAGGTGTCTTGCAAATGACCCTTGGCAGGCAATAAAATCTTCTTACCTTCGACGTTCTTATAAGCGCCTTTTTGGTACTCTGAAGCAGATCCATAGTACTCTTTGAAAGACTCTCCATCAATCTCTATTGTTTTACCAGGACTTTCGATATGTCCTGCAAAGAGAGAACCGATCATGACCATAGATGCCCCGAAACGAATCGATTTGGCAATATCACCATGTGTCCGAATACCACCGTCCGCAATGATTGGCTTACGCGCTGCTTTTGAGCACCAGCGAAGCGCAGCCAATTGCCAACCACCTGTACCAAATCCAGTCTTCACTTTGGTGATACAAACCTTACCAGGGCCGATCCCGACCTTAGTCGCATCAGCTCCTGCATTTTCCAATTCACGAACAGCTTCAGGAGTTCCAACATTTCCAGCAATGACAAAGGTATCTGGTAGTTCTTTCTTGATGTGTTGAATCATCCGAATGACACTATCTGCGTGACCGTGTGCGATATCAATAGTGATGTACTCAGGCGCATCTGCCTTTAATTGACTCACAAAGTCGTATTCGTATTCCTTAACACCAACCGAAATGGAAGCGATCAAACCTTGATCATGCATGCGTTTGACAAAAGGAATCCGACCCGCTTCATCGAAACGGTGCATGATGTAGAAGTAACCACCACGCGCCAACTGCTCTGCTACATTCTCATCCAAGATCGTCTGCATATTGGCAGGTACAACAGGAAGTTTGAAGGTATGCTTTCCAAATTGGACGGTTGTGTCTGCTTCTGAGCGGCTATTGATGATACATTTGTTGGGAATCAACTGAATATCTTCATAGTCAAAAATAGGAAATTCATTTAACATAGATTGAAAAATCTCTTTTCTAAAAACTGACCTACCTATGCGCAAGCGCATCGCTACGTCTCTTGACGTTTCCTTGATAGATTATACCAAAGATACGGACCTAATGCAATGGGAATGATTTTATAGGAAATAACGTTCGGAAATTACAAGAATAAAACCCGTTTCAAAAAGAGAAACAGGTTTTATTTATGAACATTTTGGAGCCAATTGTTCACTTCTCTAGCTACAATTTCAGGCGCCTCTGTATACAGTTCGTGCCCCAAACCTTCTAGCAAGACTTGCTTGATCTGGGGATCTAGTTGCTTCAGAGCATCTTTTCTCCATTCAGGTTCTTCTTGGTATCGAGGCCCGATAAAGAGGACAGGCAGGTCTGCCAGTGGAATCTGGTAAGTCTTGATCTGACGCCGTAGACGCAATAAGGTCAAGACCTTTTCGAGATCCAGATTTAATTCATATCGTTCACTTGCTGGATTCCAGCGATAGCTAGCCTCTACTGCTTTTCGAGCTATAGGAGTAGGATCTGCTCCGTCTCCAAGTTCTGATAACACAGCTTCTTCTAAAGTTGCAAAGACTTGCTGCTGCATGAAGGACGATGTGCCCTCGAGTTCTTCCTCCAAAGGCAGAATCTTTTCCATATCCAGGTAGCCCCCATCCAAGAGAATCAGAGCTAGAATCTGAGGAAACTCTGCAGCCAGATAACGGGCCAAATCTCCACCCAAGGAATGCCCCAATAAACAGATTTCATTCGCCTGGCTGATCTGACCTTGAAACCAAGCACGAAGATCGTTTTCTTTCTGAATCATTTCCCTATAGGGATCTAGAAAGGTCACAGGAAAGCCTAGCTCATCAATAAGTGGAGCCAGATAGTAGCTATTGCTACCTAGGCCACCGATAAAATAAAACTGCATGTATTTTGTCTCTTCCTTTATATTTTATAATTAATTCCTTAATTGGTTCGCGCTAGTCTTTTCAATCCAATATTGCTCCTCTTTGGGGATCAAATGATCGAATTTCCCTGAAAAAATCTTCCATCCGTTCGGCACATATCTTTCGTAGTTTTTCATTCCCAGATGGTTTGAATAAAACTCCTCTTTATCAAAATCGATTAAAAGATTCGGGAGTAAACCTTTTCCTTCAAAAATAATCTCTGAATGTAAGTCCTCACAATCCATTGAGCGTTTGATCATTTCGATCAATTCTTCAACCGTCACCTTCAGCCAATCTTCTTTATACATTTCTAAGTAGCTCTCAAGATTGCTTTTTGTAATCACATGAAGATTCTGTTGAATCTCAGGTAAATAGGAGAAATCAACATCCAGACCTGCTTCCTGGTATGCCTGATTCGACAAACTTGAAGTTGTTTACTTACAGTACTCCTCTATTTTGTAGCTATATTCTTTTAGAAGTCCCCGTGAATAAATTTTTTTATTTTTTGAATCTCTAACTTCTTTCCAAAGGATAGCCGCAACTTTTAACTTGTTGGAGTAATGATTGCTAAATTCATCTGCACAAAAGTCTTTTAGAAATTGATTCCATTGGCAAGTTGAATTATCATACTTGGCGTAGTCTGACTCTCCATAGTATATTTTAATCATATCTTGGATTGTAAAATTTATGTTGTTGTCCCGTTTTACTTTTCGCCAAGCAGTTGCCATATCAGCATTAAACTTAAACGGATTAACACCTGTTACAGCTGAAAAATAATCACGAAATTTCTGATTAAAGGAAAACCCACATTCAAGTAATGATGTATTTAGGGTTATTATTTCAGTTTGATTTTTGTTTCTTTTCCTCAAAAATTTTTCTACTCTATTTCCCTTAAAATATTGTTCTATAATATGATTTAATTCTTTTTTTGTACATCTGTATTCTAATCCAAGGTACTTACAAATTTGTGAAAGCTCTTCTCGATACCAGTAGTATCTGTTAAATTCTTCAAATGATTTTATATCTCTAAAATCAGGTCTATGTTCTTCCAAATGCTCACCTCTACAACTCCAAATTTATCTCATTATACCATAGATAATAAAAGTCATATCAATTTATACCCATGCCACATAAAGCTATAACAGAAATTGTAATTACTATATTTCTATTAAGCTTAACTTTCTTATAAAATAGATAAGAAAAACAAACGATATAGTCCATCACTAGTAACCAGAAATACTAGAAGTTGAAAGATATAAAAGCATTGAAATGGAAAGCATAGCAATAAACAAAACAGTCAGTAAAACGATGGTTTTGTTTTGTTGTGTTGTTTCACTTGCTTTCTAAATTCCCATTTTGACTTCATCTGCAGACGCCCTTTGTATCTTGACGTCCGTACTCACTTAAGGAAAGTTTTTTATATGACTTTATCTTCAATCTGAGACCGTTAAGGCCTCTTTGTTTTAATCTTTCTGACTGAATTAGATACAAAAAATCCACTCACACAGGGTGAAATGGATTGTTTCTTTATTAACGGTTCAACAAGAAATTGAACAATTTTTCGACAATTTTTACGACCAACCAGCATAAGAATCCGATATAGCTGAAATAGAAAATGAGTGACAAAATCGTAATAATCATGGTTTCCTCCTTCGTCGATTGCAAGTACTTGTCTTATTATACCTTTTTATGCAATCGAACTCAATAGAATTTTGAAAATTGTCTGATTATTCTTTTTCTTCTTTAGCTTCTTTGGCGTCTTGATCGGCTTCTTCACTGCCTTTATTGACAGCAGTCTTAAATTCAGCAAACATTTTGCCGATGGACTGACCCAACTCTGGCAGGCGTTTTGGTCCAAAAATCAAGAGGGCGCCCAGGATGATGATGATCAAACCTGGTGCTCCAATATCACGTAAAATTCCCATTAGTTTCTCCTTTTTCTTGAATAGATGACTTTACTGATGGCGACACTGACTTCAAATAAGAGGATCAAAGGGAGTGTCATGGCCAAGTCACTGATAAAGTCTGCAGGGGTTAGCACGACAGCTAAGACCAGCAGAACAAAGTAAGCGTAACGTCGGTAGGTTATTAAAAACTGTGGTGTCAAAAGTCCAATCGAAGTCAGAAAAGCGACCAAAACTGGTAACTCGAACAAAACCCCTAAAGGCAAGGTGGTGTGCCATAAGAAGGTTAAATAATTTTGTGCCGTCAATTGGGTATCAAACAGCCCATCTCCCAACCGCATCAAGACCTCTAAAATAGCTGGGCTGACAAAGAAATAACCAAATGCAAGCCCCAGCACAAAGCAAATAAAGCTAGCTGGGATGTAGGCAAAAACTGCACGCGCCTCCTTCTCCTTCAGAGCCGGCCTTACAAACTGCCAAATCTGGTAGACAATAAAGGGCAAGGTCAGGCTAAAAGCTGTGAGATTAGCCAGCGATACATAGATCCAGAGGATATCATTCGGCCCCAATACCAGCAGTTTTTGATGGAGGCTAGCCGTCAAGGCTTGGTAGAGTTCTCCACCAAATACAAAAGCCACCAGAAAGACGATAATATAACACAAGACCACTGCGATCAATCGTTTTCGAAATTCGACCAAGTGCTCGACAAAGGTCATTTCATCTGCTCTACTCTTTGCCATGTTGTCTCACCGTAACGAGAGCAATCAGAGCCACAAACATTAACTGAGGAAGAAGAACTTCCCAGCTTGGATAGATCCCCGCCCAATCGATGGTTGGAAGTCCATTGACCAAATGGCTAGGGAGGATATTGGTCAACTGAAGGGCGTGAATGCTGACACCGAGCATCTTGAAGGCCAAGGCGTAAATCAACCAAGTCAGAATGAAAAAGATTCGATGAGGTTGGATAGCTTGACTAGCCTTGGTCATAGCCACTGCAATGATGATGAGAATAGCTATAGCAAGCCCGATTCCCAGTAAGAAATTCGCGGTTGTAATCCGCGGAATGATCCCGACATAAAAGAGAATGGTCTCAGCCCCTTCACGAAAGACTGCTAAGAAACTGAGGGCAAACATAGAGACAAAGCTTTCTGTAGCTGTCACTGTCTTCATTTGACGGTCCATAAAGGCATTCCACTGTTTGACAGAGGACTTACTGTGGAGCCAAATTCCGATGAGGATCATCATGACCACAGCGAAAATCCCAACGCCACCTTCAATGATTTCCCGGTTAGAGCCCGAAATAACGGCTGGAAATGCTACTTGCAAAACAAGAGCGATCGCTGCACTGGCAAGAACACCAGCAACAGCCCCTCCGTAGACCCATTTGAGACCTTTCCTCATCTTAGCAGCCTTAAGGGTCGTCACAAGCGCCATGACGATCAGAAGGGCTTCTACTCCTTCACGCAGAAGAATCAACATGGCATCAAAGACGTTGTAAGAAGCTGTCGTATCGATCGCAGACAGGTCCTTGATCAAGGCTTGTAATTTCTCTTGATAAGCCTTTTCTTTCCCCTTGACCATAATAACCGGGGATTCGCTTTCTACGCGCGTGTAGAGACTGGGATTGGTCGTGCTAACATCCCCTTCGATAGTTGGCCAGATCGTGATGAACTGCTTCATAGTCGCTGCAGCAGACTTATCGTCTCCGGATTGGAATTGGCTTTGCGCCTTCTCCAAAAGCTTGATCCCATCGTTCAGCGTCAAATCCGTACTGGCACTGCTAATGGCCTCTCCTTTTACAAAGGCATCAATCCCATTTTTGAGGTCGTCATAAGAGGACTGGATGTTGGTAAAATCGGTAGGTTCTGTTTCAATACTACTGCGCAAGAGGGAAATGGCCGTCTCGATTTTGCCATAGTAGGCTGTGCTGTGATCTCTTACCACTGCTTCGTTTCGCGTCCAGGTATTATTGAGATCGGCATAGGTTTGACGGGTTTTATCCAGATCCTTAGCTGTAATGGCATTTTGTAGGTTCTTAAAAGAAGGTGCGAGCCGACTCACGAGTTTGTCTTTTTCCGCCTCTAAATCGACCGGATTTTGCTCTTTTTCAAAAGCGAGCAAGGCTGATGAGATCTTGGTGAGATCCTCTTTGGTTGCCTCCCCTTTTATAGCCAGGGCTTGGCTAACTTTTTTCCCTGCCTTGGAATCATGGTGGTCTTTGGATTCAAAATCAGCCTGAATCTCAGCGATCAATTCCTTGGCCTTATCCTGATTCTTATTTTCTACAGCAGTTGTTGCATCTGTGATCTTGATAAAGAGATCGCTATAAGATTCCGCAGCTACTGGATGAGTCCAGAACAAGGCAAGAAGGCCTAACAAGATCAAGAATTTATTCAAAGAGTGCTTGACCAAGATACCCTCCTTTCTCAACGCCTGCAAAGCAAGCAAATAGTCCACTTCCGATATGGGTGATATACTCGTTCATTTTGTCTACTGCGCCCAAGTTGGTTTGGATTTTGACAAAGCTGTTCGGATTCTTTTGAAAGGCGATAAAGATCAAGCCAGCATCAAATTGCCCAGTCTGTTCATTGATGCCATCCGAATAGGAATATGACCGGCGTAAAATCGGTCGATCGACTTCTTTGGCCAAACGGACATGTGAATCAACTGGTAGTTTAGATAAATCTACTTCATCAAATTCGTTGGTTTTACCAAATGGAGCACCGGACTCCTTGTAGCGACCAAAGGTGTTTTCTTGCTCCTGCAAATTGGTTCGGTCCCAAGTTTCCAAGTGCATTTGCACTAGGCGAAGAGCCATATAAGAACCACCCTTCATCCAGTCCTTGCTGTCAGTCCAGACGACCTTGTCAAAATCCTTCTCAGTCGTGACATTTGCTGTACCATCCTTGAAACCAAAGAGGTTGCGGGGCGTTTCTTTTCGGTCACCAATAGCTGCAAATCCTGATTTACTCCACTTCATGGTAATGGTATTGCGACCCTTACGAATCAGATTTCGCACCGCATGAAAGGCTACTTGCTCATCATCTGCACAGGCCTGAATGACGATATCGCCACCTGTGTATTTGTCCTGCAACTGCTCCTTTGGAAATGGAGGCAAATCACGAAAGAGTTTCGGACGTTTGGCCTCCAAGCCCAGTTTCTTTAGAAAGGAAGCCGAAACCCCAAAAGTCAGGCTCAAGCGATAGGGGTTGAGTCCCACTGTTTCACCTGTATCTGTTGGTGGCAAGAGGGCATTGGCCCCATCTTTTTTGACCAACTCTCCTTCGACTAATTTACTACTATAATCAGTCCAATCTTTAAAGAGCTGGATGACTTCTTTTTTGTCCGTCGTGTGAAGATCTAACACAACCAAGTAACAAGCCTTCTGCATGGGCGTTGTAATCCCTGCTTGGTGCTTGCCATAAAAGGAGATATCTTCATCTCCATCATAAGCTTTTTTGCTGGAACTGTCTTGATTAGCGAAAAAAGCAGATGCACCAGAGAGGCCCAGCGCTAGACCAGCCCCTCCAATACCTGCTTTTTTAAGAAATTCACGACGGTCCATTTTTTTATCTAAAAATTTGTCGTCAGCCATTTTTCTTATTTCCCATCTAAAATCACACCCATTTGAGACAAAGGTTCACCAAGTTTGGTCACAGCTTCTGCCAATTCCTTGGTATCTTCCTTGGATAAATCTGTGTAAGACTTATAATTTGAATCATCTGTCATATGTTTGTCCAATAAAGCATTAACATTCTTGAATTCTGATTCCAAGGTTTTAACCAATTTGGCATCATTTTTCTCAATCAAGGGTTTAAAGAGAGAGAAGATCTTTTCAGCCCCTTCAATATTGGCACGGAAGTCGTAAAGATCTGTATGAGAGAAGACTTCTTCTTCACCCGTAATCTTTTGCGTTGCCACTTCATTGAGCAAATCGACAGCTCCAGTCAACATGATATCCGGTGTTACTTCTACTGTAGCAATTTTAGCTTTCAACTCCTTGATATCGTTCACCAGTTGGTCAGCGTATTTGTCTGTTCCATCTGTGGTATTGTTTTCCCAAAGGATACGCTCAATCCGGTGGAAACCTGACCAGCCATCTTCTGATTTATTTTCATCCACATAATCCACCAAGCGGTAGTCGATTTTGACATCCGATTCCCCGAAGGTTTCAGCAATCGGTTCAGAACGTTCATAGGCCATGCGGATCAAGGGGTATTGCTTTTTTGCTTCTTCCAAATTCCCGTCTTTTAACGTAGCTCGGAATCCTTCTGTATCCTTGAGCAATTGGTCAATTTGCATTTCAACAAAGTCTTTGTATTCAGCTGTCGCATTATCCAAGGTCTTCTGGTCAGCCTTTGACAACTGCACTGTTGAGCTAGTTTGCGTCTTCTGACTGGACTGTTTGCTAGTAGAATTTGCACACCCTGCTAAAAGAGCAACACTTAATAAGAGTAGACTATATTTTTTCATGAAAGACTTCTCCTCATTTGTTCTTGCCCTTATTTTACCAGATATTTTCTCATTTTTCAATAATTGTCTGAAAATTTAATAATAGAAAAACTTTTCTGAGAATCAGTCTTTTACAAAAGAATATCTTTGACTCGTCCGATTTCAGATTCTTTAACCACCACAAAGATACTATCACCTAGATACAAGCGGGTTGCGCCATTGACCGTATAGCTCTTACCACTTCGCATTTGCGTGGTGATCAAGATATCTTGAGGGAGGTGCAGTTCATGGACTTGCTTTCCTGCGATCTTTTCTGATACAGGGATCTCAATTAAAGTCAACTCTCCTTCTTCTTGCGCCTTATCCGGCAACAATTGCTCTAACATGGCTTCATAGACTGGCGCTCCATGGAAGAGATCCATGATCATATAAGCTAGCAAGGTAACCATGCCTAGTGGCATTAAACTACGAATATCACCGACCATCTCTGTTACCAAGATCATTGCTGTTAAAGGCGCTTTTGAAATAGCCCCAAAATACCCACTCATTCCTAAAATGATGAAAAGAGGCAGCTGATTTTGAGAGATAAAGCCAATGTTTTGGAGGAAGGTTCCAACGATGGCCCCTAAAAGTGACCCTAATGCTAGTATGGGCAGGAAGATGCCACCTGGCAAGCCACTACCATAGCTCAACATACTCCAGATGAAACGGATTGCAAAATAGAGAAGGATAGTCAGCACTGGATATGGTACTCGAGCCAAATCCAAGACCAATTGATTCCCACCACCAAGAATTTGAGGAAGGAAATAGCCGATTGGAAGAATCAAGACAAAGGCAAATAAAGAAGAATAATGAGAAGGAACATGGAAAATCTTCTCTAGCAAACGATACAGGCGACCGATATTGAGGACCACTATTTCGTAGACATAACCCGCTGCCCCTAAAAAGACTCCAAGAAAAAGGTAAATCCAGTACTGAGACAGATGGAGCGGTGGAATATTTTGTGGCATATGAAGCACTGGTGTTTGACCAAAGACATTGAGTGAAATAAAATTAGCCGTCAAACTAGCAGCCAAGGTCGAAATCCAAAAGAAACGTGAAAAATGATGGTAGACCTCTTCAACCACAAATAAGAGCCCCGCTATAGGTGCATTAAAGGCAGCAGCAAGGCCAGCAGCAGCCCCACTCGCAATCAAAGACCGCTCCTCAACCGGGCTGACCTTCAAATGACGGGCCACTCCTTTTCCACCCATTGCCCCTAATTGAATACTAGGACCTTCACGACCAAGCATCAAGCCACTTCCGATGGCCAAGACACCTAGAATATACTTCTTCCACAAGGTATCCCACCAGCTCACCGCCAAGAGGCCCTTAAGTTCCGCTTCGACTTGTGGAATTCCTGATCCCTTGATATCCCGATTGGTGCGAATGAGGCGACCAGCAATCAGAACAATTAAAGCATACCCTAACAGCATCGCCAGCAAATAAAGTGGTTGAGTTGGCATCTCCTTGTAAACGCCTTGAACAAAATGAAAAATATGTTCGATCAAAAAACGAAAACTCGAGACGATGCAGCCCACAACGATCCCAACCAGAACACCTCTGACAATATGGGCCACAATTGAACTAGAGGCAAATTGAAATTCATTTTTAAAAGATTCTTCTTTAGCAGACATTCCCTAACTCCTTCAAACTATTATCCTATTCATTATACCTTATTTCACTGCCTCTGAATACATGGAAAGACAGAAAAAAACAAAACTCCCCTTGTTAGTTTTGTTTAGAATGTAGACAAACCATTTTATCAAGTAAAATAAGTTAAGAAATTCTACATAGAAATATAAATATGTTCTATTTATGGAACGAATAAAGAAAAGTCAAGACTTTCCGCTGTGAGAAAAGTGCCTGAAACTGTATTGTTTCAGGCACTCGGAATTATTGAGACCTTAGGCTCAATAATTAGTCATGGAACTTCTATGAAGTTCGCTGACGTCCGTACTCACCTAAGGAAAGTTTTTAATAGAACTTTAGCTATTATTCAGCAGTTAAAGCTGCCATTGTGATGTAGTTGTATGGTTTGTTGAAGTGTGGCAAGAAGAACAAGTCCGTCAAAGCCAATTTATCAATCGTCACATGTTCTTGAATCGCAAGTGAGAACATGTGGATAGCCATTGAAATGGCGCTATCACGTGATACCATTTGAGCTCCAAGGATTTGACGAGTGTCTTTATCATAGACGATCTTGATACCAACTTCGTAGTTATCGTGTTTGATAAATTCAGGTTTTTGAAGGTCATTGAAGCCAGTTTCAGTGGCATTGAAGCCTGCAGCTTTCGCTTTTTCAAGCGTCAAACCAGTTGAAACCATGTGAAGGCCGTAGATAGAGATACCGTTAGAACCTTGAACACCGATTCCTTCTAATTCATGACCAGTCGCATTGTAGGCACCGACAATACCTGAACGAACCGCATTAGATGCAAGAGCGATGTAGCTCATTTCGTTACGAGCGTTATCAAAGATAGTCGCACAGTCACCAACTGCGTATACACCTGGAAGTGAAGTTTCTTGTTTCTTATCAACAAGGAAAGCACCGTTGCGGAAGAGTTCGATCTTACCATCAGCAAGAGCTGTATTAGGACGGAAACCAACAGCCAAGATGACCATATCTACATCAAAGGTTTCTTTATCAGTTACGAGACGTTCTACCTTACCATCTCCTTCAACCGCTTGAACCGTTTGTCCAAGTGCCAAACGGATGTTGTGGTCTTCCAAGTTTTTCGCCATGATGTCTGTGAAGTCTTTGTCGTAGTAACCATTCAAGACAGTGTCCACGATATCCACCAAGACAACATCTTTACCAAGACGTTCGAAAGCTTCAGCAAGTTCAACACCGATGTAACCACCACCAACTACGGCGATACGGTTCAAGTGTTTGCTGTTATCTTTCAATTTTTCGATCACTTCTTCAGCGTTTTGGTACAATTTAACGAATTGAAGATTTTCAAGAGTTGCTTTGAATTCGCGGTTACCAGGTACGATTTCAACTCCTTTAATTGGAGGAATGATTGGTGTTGATCCAGTCGCAAAGATCAATTTTTCGTAAGATTCTTTGTGTTCTTTCCCATCAACTTCCGCAGTCACCACTTTGTTGTCATAGTCAATTGAAAGAACAGGAGAGTTCATGTAGACTTTCGCACCTTTTGCTTCCAATTTTTCTTTGTCAGAGTAGAAAAGACCTTCAGGACCATCGATTTGTTCACCGATCCAAAGCGCCATCCCACATCCAAGGAATGAAATGTTTGAGTTTTGGTCAAAAACCACAATTTCATTTTCATTTCCAAAATTATCTAACATAGTGTTGATACAAGCTGTTCCGGCATGGTTTGCCCCTACAACAACGATTTTACTCATAGAATAAATCCTACCTTTAATTTAATTTACTTCTTGAGTATATCATAAAAATGATATCGGTTACAATTATTTTGCTCAGAATTTGTGATCTTTTTTTCAATTTTCCAGAAAATCACATTTCACATGTTTCAAAAAATGTCAAATAATTTGACTGAAAGGATTGTGAAAACGGTCTCTTTCTGATATACTATAAATAAGTGAAAATAGGAAAGGATAGATTTTTAGTGGACCTAAGTAGTCGATCCGAACGTTTGATGGGAACAACCATCACTGTTTCAATCTGTCACCCACAAGCGAATGAACTCTTAGCCCGCTGCTTTGAACTTCTTCGCTCCTACGAACATCGCTTCAGTGCCAATGATGCAAGTTCTGAACTCATGGAGGTCAATCACCAAGCTGGTATTGCGCCAGTTCAGGTGCATCCAGATCTTTTTGAACTGATTGCTTTAGGAACCTTACATAGTCAAGCTCAAAACAGCCATTTAAACATTGCCATTGGTCCTCTTGTACAGACCTGGCGAATTGGATTTTCAGATGCTAGACGTCCCCAGCAAGGGGAAATTGATCAAGCTCTGACCAAGATCGATCCTCACCAAATCCAGCTAGTCCCTGAAAACCATACGGTCTTTCTGATGCGTCCTGGAATGAAGATTGATTTAGGAGCCTTGGCTAAGGGCTATAGTGCGGACTGTATTGCGACCTTTTTAAAGAGCCAGGGAGTAACAGATGCCTTGATTGATCTGGGAGGCAATATCCTCACTGTCGGTCAACACCCCATCAAACAACAGCCTTGGCGGATTGGTATTCAAAATCCAGTCGAAAAAAGAGGCCAGCACCTACTGGTCCTCTCAGTCAAGGATAAATCTGTTGTCACCTCTGGTATCTACGAGCGTCATTTAGAAGTTGACGGCCAGTCTTTTCATCACATCTTTGATAGCGCGACGGGCTATCCGGTCGAGACAGACTTAGCCAGTATCACCATCATATCTGATCGATCCGTAGACGGGGAGATATGGACTACCCGCTTGTTCGGGGAAGCTCCTGCTTCTATCCTCAACACTGTTGAATCACTTCCTGGTATAGACACCTTATTGGTTTCTCAATCAGGCAAGATTGCCTATACAAGTGGGCTTCAATCTTATTTATAATTCTCCTATCAGAAAGGAATTTTCCATGACAAAACTTATTGCGATCGTTGGAACAAACTCCAAACGTTCAACAAACCGTCAACTGCTTCAATACATGCAAAAACATTTTGCTGATAAGGCTGAGATCGAATTGGTCGAAATTAAAGATATCCCTGTCTTTAACAAACCAGCTGACAAACAAGTGCCTGAAGCTGTCTTAGAGATTGTTGCAAAAATTGAAGAAGCTGATGGGGTCATTATTGGAACTCCAGAATACGACCACTCTATTCCAGCAGTCTTGATGAGTGCACTCGCTTGGCTCTCATACGGAGTCTTCCCATTGTTGAACAAACCGGTCATGATTACTGGGGCATCATACGGTACGTTGGGATCTTCACGCGCCCAACTTCAACTTCGCCAAATCTTAAATGCTCCAGAAATCAAAGCGAATGTCTTGCCAGATGAATTCTTGCTCTCTCATTCATTGCAAGCCTTTGATCAAAATGGAGACTTGGTAGATTTGGATGTTATTCAAAAATTAGATGCCGTCTTTAATGATTTCCGTGTGTTTGTAAAAATCACAGACAAATTGCGCAACGCCCAAGAATTGCTTCGCAAAGACGCTGAAGAATTTGACTGGGAAAACTTGTAAGATAGGAGACAGAAAAGAATGAAATTTGTTGGACTTGTAGGATCGAACTACGATCAATCATATAACCGTAAACTTTTGGAATTCATTCGCCGCCAATTTAAGATCAAATTTGAATTGGAAGTTCTTGAAATCGACGAAGTTCCAATGTTTAACCAAGATGAAAAATGGGACGAAAGTTTCCAATTACGTCTCTTATATAACAAAATCACTCGTGCAGATGGTGTCATCATTGCCACTCCAGAGCACAACCATACGATCTCTGCTGCTCTCAAGTCTGTTCTTGAATGGCTATCTTTCGAGGTGCATCCATTTGAAAATAAACCCGTTATGATCGTTGGTGCTTCTTACTACGATCAAGGGACTTCACGTGCACAAGTTCACCTCCGTAAGATCCTCGATGCTCCAGGTGTCAATGCTTATACTCTTCCAGGAAATGAATTCCTTCTTGGAAAAGCGAAAGAAGCTTTTGACGAAGACGGCAATATCATCAACGAGGGAACCGTCAAATTCCTCGAAACCTGCTTGGATAATTTTATAAAATACGTTGAGGTTGTGTCTAAATTGAAAAAACCAAAACCAATTGAACCAGAAGACTTGGATTGTAATCATCCAATCGCTACAACTGTTACTGAAGTCGATCCTGACGATCCAGATTGGGTAGAAAAGGTAGCTGAAATCACCGGTGCTGTTTCTGGCGATACCTATGTCAAACTCGACCACGGTATCCTAACCGTTAACCAAATTGATATGTTCTTAAAGGCTATGCCTTTCGAATTGACGTACGCTGATGACAACAACCAATTCCTCTACTACAACAATGCCCACCAAGATCCAGATACCATGTTTGCGAAACGCGTGCCACCTCAATCAGGTAGCCGGATGTCAACCGTTCATGGCTCCCTACCACCAGCACGTATGAAAAACGTGGAATGGGTGATTGGTACCCTTCGTAACGGTAACCAAGACTATGTTCGGACCATTGTTCCAGGGTCTCCTGAAGGCGTGATCAATACTCACAACTACCAAGCTATGTACTATGAAGATGGTTCATACGCTGGTATCAATGAGATTGTCTTCAACTTCAAACCATGGTTGGACTGGTACCTACAAACAACAGGACAACGTCTAGTTGGCGGAAGCGGACCATTTGCTCCTGCTGGTGGTCATGGTGATGCAGATGCAACTTCAGGTGCTTCCGATGCTGGAGGACACAGTGATGGAGCTGCTGATGCTACATCTGGTGCAAGCAACTAAGAAACTAGAAAAAAATGAAGCTTCGTGCTTCATTTTTTTATTGTAACTCTTTAATGATCTTCTTAGCATCGTCGTTTGAAATAACCCCTAATTGGACATGTCCAATTTTCCCATGACTGTCTATAAAGACTTCTGTAGGAATAGAGCGAACCTGATAATCTGCAAATGCAGAACCGTCTGGATTGTACAAGACCGGTACGGACTTGTAATCTTGTTGATCAAACCATTTAACGAATTCTTCTTCTGTTTTTTCACCTTGGAGTCCTGGTGCCATAATGGTTAGAATTTCAAAGTCTCTATCCGAATCCTTGACCAATTTCTCTAATTCAGGCATACTTTGCCGGCAAGGGCCACACCAGGTTGCCCAAAATTTCAAATAGACTTTTTTGCCTCTATAGTCTGAAAGTTTGACCGTATTCCCCTTCATATCCTTTAGTTCAAAGTCACTAGCGTCTTTTCCTACCAAAGGATTCTTATTCGTTGTTGTATTCATTGTTGGCTGATTGTCCATACTACTCTCACTGGATTGATTCATGGAACAAGCTGACAGCAAAGCTAAAGAGAGAACTGAGAAACAAGCGTATTTAAAACCTTTCATCATGCGTTAAACCTCCGGATTATTTTATGAAAAGATAGATGACAAACTGTTCAATTGTCCCAAAAGTAAGAGAATTCCCATCAGAATAATGATGGCTCCGCCGATTTTCTTCAGCAATAACAAATGGGGTTTGAGACGATTAAAGTAAGGTAGGACCAGACTAGATGCTAAGGCCAACAGTAAAAACGGAAGAGCCATTCCCAAGGTATAAACAAGGAGATAAATAGCTCCCATAAGAGCATCTTGTCCATCTGATGCTGCTAAAGCAAGAACTGATCCTAATACCGGACCAATACAAGGCGTCCAACCAAAACTAAAGCCAAGACCAAGGAGAAAAGCTGAAAACAATTCATTCTTCTGTTTGTTGGCTCCAAAATCTACTGATTTTTGCTTTTCAAGGAAATGAAAATGAAAGACTTCCATTTGATGAAGACCAAGGATAATGATGAGGGCTCCCATCAGATAACGAAACCAATTGGTGTACATGATCTTTCCAAGCAAGCCCGCTCCAAAACCAATGAGGAGGAAAATAACAGAAATACCTGCAATAAAACAAAGGGTTTTCAGCAAGCCATGCCAGCGAATTTTTTTCCCGAACAATCGGATAGCCTTTTCCTGATCACTTCCTAGTAAGATTCCAATATAAACCGGTAGCAAAGGAAAGACACAGGGAGAAAAGAAAGACAGAATACCCGCAAGAAAAACTGTCAATGAAAAAATGATTGGATTCATAGTTCACTCCGTATATTGATATGCTACATTCAGTATAACATTGACTGACCTAAAATAAAAATTTCTGCTACGTTTTTTTACTAAAGTTTGGATTTAGATACTAGTTTCAAAAGAAAAACCCTAAAGCACAAAACTTTAGAGTTTTTAATATAACTTATTCTTCTGCCGTTTGTTTATTTGGTAATACGAGCGATAAAAGAATCCCGATAACTACTGGAACCAACCATGGAAGAGATTGAGCTGCAAATGGAAGCAAAGCAATCCCCTTTTCTACTAGTGAAATTTTAAAGGTACTTGCCAGAACACTTGCAAGAGAGACCACGCTGGCCAAGAAAATAGTCAGTTGCATTCCTGGTTTTGAAAGAGCCACAAATTTATTCACTATCACAATCAATACAATGGTAATGGTGATTGGGTAAAGAATCATCAAGACTGGCAATGAGAAGGCAATAATGGCATTCAAGCCTAGGTTGGCAATCGCAAAACCAATCAAAGTGAAGACACTTGCATAGACCTTGTAAGTAACCTTAGGGAAGGTGCTATGGAAAAATTCACTGGTAGAGACGATTAAACCAGCAGTTGTGGTAAAGCAAGTTACCGTCACCATTCCTGCTAGGAAAATCTGAGCAGTCGGACCAAAGATCGCTTTAGTCGCTTCTGATAATACATACACCCCTTTATTGGTATCAGATGCCATAACAGAAGCAGGAATTGGAAAATGATTCCCCAGATATCCTAAACCGATATACAGCACACTAAAACCAAGCGCTACGACAATCCCAACCAACCAAATGGTCTTTATATATTCTTTCTTACTTGAAAATCCAAGTTGATTCAGGGTAGTCACTGCGATCACACTAAAGGCAACAGAAGCCAAGGCATCCAAGGTATTGTAGCCCTCTAAAAATCCTTGCCCAAAGGCAGATGCCTGATAGGCTTTTGTGGCCACTATTGGAGCATGTCCACTGTATTTCAGAGCCCCAAGAACGACCAAGATCAAAATGAGAATCGCAAAGATCGGGGTCAATATACGACCGATCCGATCTAGAATCTTAGATGGATTCAAGGCAATCAGAAAGGCTAGCAAAAAGTAGACCAGGGTAAAAATGAAAAGTGCTAAACTGGCATTCATTCCACCTAATAAGGGGGCTGTCCCCACTTCGAAAGATACCGTCGCCGTTCTTGGAATGGCAAAGAAAGGACCAATCGAAAGATACAGCGCAACTAAGTATACTATCGCAAAAACAGGTGAAATCTTACGAGAAATCTCATGAATATATCCTTTGGGATTGAGTGTCCCGATAATCAAGGTCACAATGGCAATTCCCACGCCTGAAAGAACAAACCCAGCAATAGCTGGCCAAAATTGATTACCCGATAAAGCACCAAGAGCCGGTGGGAAAATCAGGTTTCCAGCACCAAAAAAAATACCGAACAGTAATAAACCTGTCAGGGAACCTTTTCGTAACATACTATCTCCTTAAAAAAACGATAATCTTAACTTTATCAAATTCATTTGAAGAATGCAACTTATTTGCATGAACAATCCGCTATTTCTATCAGTCATTATGGTACAATGGATGTAAGATTTTACGAGGTGCAAAACATGTATCTATATCTATTCTGGTTATTTCCAGCTCTTATTTTTTTATTGTTCTTTATGAGTGATCGCAGAAGGCTTTTCAATGCTTATCTCTTTTCGATAAACCTGGGGCTTCTTCTACTGATTTCTGCATTTCTACTAGTCGTTCGAACTGAGCTATGGTTTAATCAACAAATTGCAATGATTGTCTTTGTAGTGATTTCCATACTCGTTTTTCTCAGCATTATTTTCTCATCTATCTTTCTCCTTTTTAACGGCCGTCAAATGATGCTTTTTGAAGGAAAAAGACTGGCCAACCTCCTCTCTCTGCTTTATGGACTGTTTATTATCGGAGCTTTGGCACTACATTTTCTACCCTATTTCCCAGGGAATGACATCCTCATTTATCTGACTGACTTCACCCTGTTTTACATGACCTTTCTCTACCTCTCTTATGTATCCTATGGGACTTTTTGCAATCTCTTTCCAGTTCGCAAAGAGCCAGACGCTATCATCATCCTTGGCTCAGGTTTGATCGGAGACAAGGTTCCCCCACTCTTGGCCCAGCGTCTTGAGAAGGGAAAGGCCATCTATGAGCAGTTTGAGAGACGACCAAAGCTGATTGTTTCTGGTGGTCAAGGGTCAGATGAGCTGATCGCTGAGGCGGAAGCTATGGCCGGATACTTGATAGAACACGGGGTTCCAGAAGACGCCATTCTCATCGAGAATCGCTCTCGTACTACTTTTGAAAACCTGACCTTTAGCAAGCGTATCCTTGAAGAAGAGGGTCTTGGCAAGCGAGTCCTTGTGGTAACCAATTCTTTTCACGCGCTCCGTGCAGGTGTCTTTATGAGACGATTGAAAATACCTGGTCGAAGTATCGGTTCGAAAACAGCCTTTTACTATCTCCCATCCGCTTGGATTCGAGAAACCGTTGGCTTGGTTTCACTCTATTGGAAATGGCATGTTACCTTCCTAGCTCTTCTGTTTCTGCCTTGGATCTTTACACAAATCATGAAACTGATTGAGTTCTTCATTAAATATCTAAACTAAAAGAGGCTGGGCAAAAACTGTCCAGCCTTCTATGCTTGATGGAAGTAACTATATGACGCAGTGATTGATTGGCATCTTTGTTCGCTTTTCAAGCTACAAAGATGACCTAATGAGGGAAACAACGTTTCCTTTATCCGCAACCTTCAACAGTCTCCCAGACTGTTGAAGCTATGCAGGGGTGGGAAAATTGAAAAGGTTTGGGGAACCTTTTCAACCTTTTTTAATTCCTAAGAGTTCTTTCCCACTCCATTTCTTGTCTAGTGGTCACTAAAGCGTCTATATTTAATACGGAAGTCAAAATAATTTTCTTCCTGCAATTTACGGAAAATATCGCGATAAGCCTCTTCATCAAAGTGATCACCCCGATAGAGAATTTCAAAGCTCAGTCCTTCGTATTCTAAAAAGGCATTTGCAGTTTTAAATCCATTTCGCTTATAGAAATCCATCCGAGACTGACGTTGCTCTAGATTGTCACATTCTTCATCTAAACGTTCCACTTCAAGTATCATGGTTCTTTGGTAAAATTCTACCAATTTTTCAATGATTTCTTGACCATAACCGTGGCTACGTAGGTGGGGCATAATGGCAAAGAAGCTAACATAAAAAGCTTTCTGATTATAGATAGAAAAAGCAAATCCTACAAATTCTTCTTCGTTATAAAAAGCAAAAAAATTAGCATCGTCATTGTCTGTGTAACGCAGGAATTCCGACAAAGGAACTCGCTCTTCTTCCGGAAATGCCTCGATATTCAGCCTATCGACCTTGTCCAGATCTGGGAACGTTTCAGTGATTAATTGGCTGGTTAAGCTCATAAAAGCCTCCTTTTCTGCCCTGATTATACCAAAAAATGTAAGGGCCTTCAACTATCGACGCTTGTCGCTGGTTCCTGAAGTTGGTATAATGGCACTATGAAAAGAATTCAACGTGTGGACCTCATAGATGGTCCTATTTTACCTGCTCTTTTGAGTTTCGCCTTTCCTATTCTTTTGTCCAATATCTTTCAACAACTCTACAATACCTCGGATGTTATGATTGTTGGGCGTTTTTTAGGTCAAAAATCATTGGCTGCCGTTGGAGCAACCTCTGCTATATTTGATTTGATCGTTGGATTTGCTGTCGGTGTTGGCAATGGGATGGGGATTATTATCGCGAGAAATTATGGAGCCAAAAACGAAGATCAATTACGAAAATCAGTCGCCGCAACTGCTATTATTGGTGGCATCCTCAGTCTCTTCATGATCTTCATTGGCGCTGTCGGACTTTATCCCCTGCTCCAGTTTTTAGGGACCCCATCAGCAATTGTGTCTCAGTCTTATCTCTATATCGCTACCATTGTTAATGGTGTGGCTGTGACCTTTGCCTATAATCTTTGTGCCGGACTTCTTCGAGCGGTTGGCGATAGCCTAGCGGCCCTCTATTTCTTGATTATCGCCGCTATTCTCAATATTCTTCTCGATCTTTATTTTATTACCCAACTTCATCTTGGAGTCCAATCCGCTGGAATCGCGACCATTATTGCGCAAAGTTTTTCCGCCCTTCTTTGTTTCTTTTATATCCGTAAAAAAGTGCCTTTTCTTCTACCCAGTCGCACCGATTTTGTGTGGGATCAAAAGCTCTATCAGGACTTGATCAGTCAAGGACTGACCATGGGTCTCATGTCTTCGATCGTCTCTATCGGAACCGTCATCTTACAATCAGCTATTAATAAGCTTGGAATGGCCATCATTAGTGCCCAAATCTCAGCTCGTCGGATCATGTCCTTTGCCCTCCTGCCAATGACCGCTATTTCTTCTAGTATGACCACTTTCACCTCTCAAAACTTTGGTGCCAAGCAATTCCGACGGATTCAACAAGGCGTCAAACAGGCTTGTCTGCTCTCCCTCCTTTGGTCTGTCTTTGTTGCCATCCTCCTCTTCTTTGCAAGCCCATTCTTAACGAGCCTGATTTCTGGATCAACCAATCCTAACTTGATTGCAAATGCCAGTCTTTATCTGCAAATCAGCTCCTGCTTCTATCCGGTCTTAGGATGTCTCTTGATTCTAGGGAATTCCCTCCAAGGCATCGGCCGAAAATTAACCCCTTTGATTTCGAGCTTTATCGAGTTAACAGGAAAAATTCTCTTTGTTCTCCTGATTATTCCACATACAGGCTATATAGGAGTCATTCTGTGTGAGCCCTTGATTTGGGTTCCTATGACCCTTCAACTATGGTTTACCTATCATAAAGCCAGTCATCAACTTCTTGCATCATCAACCTCGACGAGTCCATAACAAAAGAACTTCTGCTCATTTGAACAGAAGTTTTTTGTATTTTTATGATTAGAACAAACCAATAGCTGTTCCATCAGCACCAACATCCATATTTAAAGCAGCTGGACGTTTTGGTAAACCAGGCATGGTCATCACATCCCCAGTCAAAGCGACAATAAAGCCTGCTCCCAATTTTGGAACCACTTCACGAATAGTGATTTCAAAGTTTTCAGGAGCTCCCAAAGCATTTGGATTATCAGAGAAGCTATATTGTGTTTTAGCCATACAGATTGGCAACTTATCCCAACCATTTTTCACGATTTGAGCAATTTGTGTCTTAGCTTTCTTCTCAAAATTCACCTTCGTACCGCGGTAAATTTCTGTAACAATCTTTTCAATTTTTTCTTCAACAGAAAGGTTGTTATCATACAAGCGTGTGTAGTTAGCTGGACTTGTTTCGATGGTTTTAACCAAGGTTTCAGCAAGGTCAACTCCACCGTCCGCACCATTCGCCCATACACTCGCAAGCTCAACTGGCACCTCAATTTCAGCACACAATTCTTTCAAAGCAGCAATTTCTGCTTCTGTATCAGTGATAAATTCATTGATGGCAACCACTGCAGGAATGCCAAACTTACGGATATTTTCAACGTGACGTTTCAAGTTGGCAAAACCAGCACGAACAGCTTCTACATTCTCTTCAGTCAAAGCATCCTTGGTCACTCCACCGTTCATCTTAAGAGCACGGAGAGTCGCTACAATCACAACCGCATCTGGTGATGTAGGCAAGTTTGGAGTTTTAATATCAAGGAATTTTTCAGCACCAAGATCAGCCCCAAAACCAGCTTCTGTAATCGTATAATCAGCTAAATGAAGAGCTGTCGTCGTTGCCAACACAGAGTTACATCCATGGGCAATATTGGCAAATGGACCACCGTGAACAAAGGCAGGCGTTCCATAGATGGTTTGAACCAAGTTTGGCTTAATCGCATCTTTGAGGATCAAGGCAAGTGCCCCTTCCACTTCCAAATCACGGACATAGACTGGGCTACGATCATAACGGTAACCGATCACGATGTTGGCCAAACGACGTTTCAAATCTTCAATATCTGTCGCTAAGCAAAGGATAGCCATGATCTCAGAAGCAACGGTAATATCAAAACCGTCTTCACGCGGAATCCCATTTAAAGGACCGCCAAGACCGACAGAAACATGACGAAGAGCGCGGTCATTCAAGTCCACTACCCGTTTCCAGATAATCCGACGTTGGTCAATTCCTAGCTCATTTCCTTGGTGCAAATGATTATCAATCAATGCCGAGAGAGCGTTATTAGCCGTTGTGATCGCATGCATATCCCCTGTGAAATGAAGGTTGATGTCTTCCATCGGTAGAACTTGGGCATAGCCACCACCAGCAGCACCACCTTTAATCCCCATAACTGGACCTAAAGAAGGTTCGCGAATGGCAATCATGGTTTTTTTACCGATTTTATTCAAAGCATCTGCTAGACCAATGGTAATGGTTGATTTCCCTTCTCCAGCTGGAGTTGGGTTGATCGCAGTGACTAAGATAAGTTTTCCTACTGGATTTTTCTCAACTTCACGAATCTTATCAAAGCTCAATTTCGCCTTGTATTTTCCATACAATTCAAGATCATCGTCAACCAAACCAATCTTCTTCACAACGTCCACAATCGGTCGGAGTTCAATGCTTTGAGCAATTTCGATATCTGTTTTCATAAGGGACTCCTTTATATTTGATAGATCTATTATACCTAAAATTCGCGAAAATAACATAGTTTTTCCACCTTTTGAATCGAACGTTCGTTTTTTATCTAAATTTTATGGCTACACATAGCTAATCCTAATAGCTTCAGAACTTTACTTACGTATCTTTTTTGTGTAAAATAAGCATATGCATATTTTAATTACATCTGGCGGGACGAGGGAAGCCATTGATAGCGTTCGTTCGATCACCAATCATTCCACCGGGAACCTAGGGAAAATTCTTGCAGAAACGGCTCTTGCAAAGGGATATCAGGTGACCTTGATCACAACGCCTACTGCGCTTAAACCCGATCCTCACCCACACCTTCGTCTTCTATTGGTCAAGAATGTCGAAGAACTTCTCACACAAATGAAAACGGAAGTCCCTCAACATCAGGTTTTGATTCACGCTATGGCTGTTTCAGACTACACACCTGTTTACATGACAGGCCTTGAGGAAGTTGAGAAGGCTCAAGACCTTCATACCTTTATCCATCGCGAAAATCAGGAAGCGAAAATCTCTTCCAAAGAAGAATACCAAGTGCTCTTTCTAAAGAAAAATCCCAAGATTATCTCGCTCGTCAAAGAATGGAACCCTGCTATTCAACTGATCGGCTTTAAGCTATTAGTCGACGTTTCTTCTGAAGAGTTGATCCAGGTAGCGCGTGAAAGCCTGGTTAAAAATCATGCCAGCATGATCGTTGCCAATGATATGACCAAGATTCAGAATGGTCAGCATCAAGCCTATCTAGTGACAGATGATCAGGTCCTAGAAGCTTCTACGAAAACAGAAATCGCAGAGGCTATCCTACGTTATATCAAATAAAAAGGAACATATGACACACATTACTTTAGCGGTTACCGGTAGTATTTCCGCCTATAAAGCTGCTGATATTACCAGCCAACTAACCAAATTGGGCTTTGAAGTGAAGGTCCTCATGACTCCTTCAGCCCAAAAATTTATTACCCCTTTAACCTTGCAAGTTCTTTCAAAGAATCAAGTGGGGCTTGATGTTATGATGGAAGACGATCCACAGCGGATCGAGCACATCGACATTGGGAAAGAAACTGACCTCTTTCTTGTAGCGCCGGCCAGTGCCAATACCATTGCTAAATTGGCTATGGGACTTGCAGATAATATGGTCACAAGCACAGCTCTAGCCTTGCCTCAAAGGACAAAAAAATTACTGGCCCCTGCTATGAATACAAAAATGCTAGAACATCCCGCTACCCAACGAAATCTAAAGCTCTTACAAGACTATGGTTACCAGATGATCCAACCTCGTGATGCTGTTCTTGCTTGTGGGGACAAAGGTGCTGGAGCTCTAGCGCCTGTAGAAACTATTGTAGAAACTGTTAAGGAGAATTGTTTATGAGAAAATCATCTTCTATTTCACGAATTGCCATCTTTTTTGCGGTGATGATTACCATTCACTTTGTGACGTCCTTCATTCTGCAATTTGTTCCTTCAGGAATTCAACCAACCTTGGTTCATATTCCTGTCGTGATCGCCTCTATCATATACGGTCCACGGACTGGAGCTATCTTAGGACTCCTCATGGGACTCTTTAGTCTCACCATGAATACCCTGGTTATAACACCCGCCAGCTATCTCTTTAGTCCCTTTGTCCCTCACGGGAACCTCTACTCCCTTCTCATTGCCATAGTTCCTCGGATTCTCATCGGAGTAACCCCTTATTTCGTCTATCGCTGGATCCGCAATCGTACAGGACTTGTGATCGCTGGAATTGTTGGCTCTATGACCAATACTATTTTCGTTCTAAGTGGGATTTACTTCTTCTTTGGTAAC
This sequence comes from Streptococcus sp. 27098_8_66, assembly GCF_041431945.1. Taxonomy (NCBI): domain Bacteria; kingdom Bacillati; phylum Bacillota; class Bacilli; order Lactobacillales; family Streptococcaceae; genus Streptococcus; species Streptococcus sp. 27098_8_66. Next base: position 339,105 of record NZ_JAPVYS010000001.1, read on the forward strand.
AGTTTTGGAGGGGGGATTCAACATTTCCTAGCCTTGATTGTCTCTACTAACTCTCTCATCGAAGTCATTGCGACAGTACTCATTACCAGTGCAGTCGTTCCATCTCTTGAAAAATTAAAATAACCTTTCAAGCCAAGACCAATTTATCTTGGCTTTTTTTGATGGTGAATTAGCTCTATTTTTTTGAAAAGATTTACAATTATCGCTAGAATTTTCTGAAAAAATTTGCTATAATGTAAGCGATTAAATTATAAGCAAAAAGGAGACGCTTGCATGACCTATCAAGAAAACTACCAAAAATGGCTCGACTTTGCTGAATTACCAGCTTACCTTCGTGATGAGTTGGTCGCAATGGATGAAAAAACGAAAGAAGATGCCTTCTATACTAACCTTGAATTCGGTACAGCTGGTATGCGTGGATTAATCGGTGCTGGTACCAACCGTATTAATATCTATGTTGTTCGCCAAGCAACTGAAGGATTGGCCCAATTAATCGACTCAAAAGGTGAGGAAGCGAAGAAACGCGGTGTTGCGATCGCCTACGACAGCCGTCACTTCTCTCCTGAGTTTGCTTTTGAATCAGCTCAAGTTTTGGCTGCTCATGGCATCAAATCTTATGTATTTGAAAGCCTTCGTCCAACACCTGAATTGTCATTTGCTGTTCGTCACCTCCACACATTTGCTGGGATCATGGTAACAGCTAGCCACAACCCAGCTCCATTTAACGGATACAAAGTATACGGTGAAGACGGTGGACAAATGCCTCCAGCAGATGCTGATGCATTGACAGATTACATCCGTGCTATCGAAAATCCTTTCACTGTACAATTGGCTGACCTTGAAGAAAGCAAAGCTAACGGCTTGATTGAAGTTATCGGTGAAAACGTCGACGCTGAATACTTGAAAGAAGTGAAAGGCGTTAACATCAACCAAGACTTGATCAATGAATACGGACGCGACATGAAGATTGTCTACACTCCACTTCATGGTACTGGTGAAATGTTGGCTCGTCGTGCTCTTGCCCAAGCTGGATTTGAAGCTGTTCAAGTTGTTGAAGCTCAAGCTGTTCCAGATGCTGACTTCTCAACTGTTAAATCTCCAAACCCTGAAAACCAAGCTGCCTTTGCTCTTGCTGAAGAGCTTGGTCGTAAAGTAGACGCTGATGTATTGGTTGCAACTGACCCAGATGCTGACCGCCTTGGTGTTGAAATCCGCCAACCAGATGGTTCTTACCTCAACCTTTCTGGTAACCAAATCGGAGCGATCATTGCTAAATATATTCTTGAAGCTCACAAAACAGCTGGTACCCTTCCTGCAAATGCTGCCCTCTGTAAATCAATCGTATCAACTGAGTTGGTGACTAAGATTGCAGAAAGCTACGGCGCAACCATGTTTAACGTCTTGACTGGTTTCAAATTTATCGGTGAAAAAATTCATGAATTTGAAACACAACACAACCACACTTACATGCTTGGTTTCGAAGAAAGCTTCGGTTACCTCATCAAACCATTCGTACGTGACAAAGACGCTATCCAAGCTGTTCTTATCGTTGCTGAAATCGCAGCTTACTACCGCTCACGTGGCATGACTTTGGCAGATGGTATCGAAGAAATTTACAAACAATACGGCTACTTCGCAGAAAAAACAATCTCTGTTACCCTTTCAGGTGTGGACGGAGCTGCTGAAATCAAGAAAATCATGGATAAATTCCGTGGCAATGCTCCTAAACAATTTAACAAGACAGACATTGCTAAGACAGAAGACTTCTTGGAACAAACAGCTACTACTGCTGACGGCGTTGAAAAATTGACAACTCCTCCAAGCAACGTGCTTAAATACATCTTGGCTGATGATTCATGGTTTGCCGTTCGTCCTTCAGGTACAGAACCAAAAATCAAATTCTACATCGCTACAGTTGGTGAATCTGAAGCAGATGCTAAAGAAAAAATTGCGAATATCGAAGCAGAAATTAATGCATTTGTAGGCTAAAACACGAGGCTGGGACAAAAGTCCTAGCCTCTCAATTATTTTTTTGATTGTTGAGCAAGACGCAGTGGTTGAGTGGGCTCTACTACGCTGATTTCATCAGCTTTTACAGCCCTACTCAACTGTGCGGAGGTGGGACGACAAAATCGAATTCTAACGAATAACCGATTTCTGTCCCACTCTCTCTTTCTTTCGTAGCAAATACCAGCGATTTTATAGAAAATATGGCATACTAGACATAGAAGAAAGCGAGGTAATCTCATGGAACAATTTTTAGAAGATATTAAAGATCTTGAAGTGACAACTGTCGCGCGTGCGCAAGAAGCGATCGATCAAAAAGAAACAGCAACCTTCTTTATCGGACGCAAGACTTGTCCTTACTGCCGGAAGTTTGCTGCTAAGTTAGCAACTGTCGTAGCTGAAACAAAAGCTCATATCTACTTCATCAATAGTGAAGAACCAAGTCAGCTAGATACATTACAAGCCTTCCGCTCAACTTACGGTATTCCAACTGTCCCTGGATTTTTACATATCGAATCCGGTGAAGTCACTGTTCGTTGCGACTCATCCATGTCTAAAGAAGAAATCAAAGCATTCGCTCATTTATAAAAAAATTGAGGCTGGGACAAAAGTCCTAGCCTCTCAATTGTTTTTGGATTGTCGAGCAAGACGCAGTGGTTGAGTGGGCTCTACTACGCTGATTTCATCAGCTTTTACAGCCCTACTCAACTGTGAGGAGGTGGGACGACGAAATCGAATTCTAACGAATTACCGATTTCTGTCCCACTCTCAATTTTCATTTTCCGAAAAAGTCGTCCAAATCTTCTGCTGGGGTTTAGCAAACGGATAGTCCGAAAATTCTTCTGGTGTTAACCAAATAGTCGATTCACTTGCTGGCTGCTCTCCTTCTTTTACTAGACCGTATCGAATCTGAACCTGCCACTTGCGATGCGAAAAGACATGCTGGACGATAGGATAAGATCTATCCTGCCAATCAATGGCCAAGTCATAGTCCTGTTCAAAAGAAATAATTTCTGGGTTACTCTCTGCTTCCCCCTTCCCATCCAATAGAGATAATTGGCCTAGGTTCTCAGACAGGCTATCCACTTCGATCAAGGGGAAATGCCAGAAACCTGATAAAAGCCCTTCTCTCTCATTTTTCTCCAGCAAATAGCGCCCTTGACTATCCTTGATAATAAAGGCTGTGAGATAGACAGGTAGCGGTTTCTTCTTAGGAGCCTTAATGGGATAGCGATCCATGGTCCCATGTTGGTAAGCCGCGCTAAATTCCTTAACAGGACTCTCTTCGGGACGTGGATTGACTGGTGATTCAATATCGGAGCCCAAATCCATCAAAGCCTGATTGAAATCACCAGGACGAACCGGATCGATCAAGATTTCCATCATGGCTTGAAAAATCTTGCGATTAGTTGGAACTCCGATATCGTAGTCCACCTCAAACAAGCGGGCTAGAACACGCATGACATTGCCATCTACTGCTGGCTCTGCTAATCCAAAGGCAATACTAGCAATGGCACCAGCTGTATAAGGCCCAATTCCCTTCAGTTGAGAAATAGCTTCATAGCTTGATGGAAACACTCCTCCGTGATTTTCCATTATCTGCTGGGCAGCTTTCTGCATATTTCGGACACGTGAGTAATACCCCAAGCCTTCCCAAGCTTTTAAGAGTTTTTCTTCAGGGGCTTGAGCCAAATCAGCGACCGTCGGAAACCAATCTAAAAAGCGATCATAATAAGGAATAACCGTATCGACACGTGTCTGCTGGAGCATAATTTCTGAGATCCAAATTTTATAAGGATCCTGGGTCCTTCTCCAGGGGAGATTCCGTTTATGGGCATCATACCAGGCTAATAACTTTTCTCGGAAAGAGGCGATTTTTTCCTCCTCCCACATGGTAATCCCGTAATCTTTTAAATCTAACATATTCCTAGTATACTATATAATGAGTTAGAGTTTAGAAATTCTGTTTTTATAAAGAAAAAGAGGCTGGGACAAAAGTCCTAGCCTCTCAATTATTTTTAGATTGTCGAGCAAGATGCAGTGGTTGAGTGGGCTCTACTACGCTGATTTTATCAGCTTTTACAGCCCTACTCAACTGTGCGGAGGTGGGACGACGAAATCGAATTCTAACGAATTACCGATTTCTGTCCCACGCTCTAAATGTATTTCTTATTGTTCCACAGCTTGAGCTGCTGTAATCAGGGTCAATTTGTAAACGTCATCTGCATTACATCCACGAGAAAGGTCGTTGACTGGTTTGTTCAAACCTTGCAAAACTGGACCTACCGCCGCAAAGCCACCAAGACGTTCTGCCATCTTGTATCCAATGTTACCTGCCTCAATACCAGGGAAGATAAAGACATTGGCTTGTCCTGCCACCTTGCTTCCTGGAGCCTTCAAGGCTGCAGTTGCTGGGACAAAGGCTGCATCAAATTGCAATTCCCCATCAATTTCAAGGTCTGGACGAAGTTCATGAGCGAGTTTAGTCGCTTCCACTACTTTATCAACACTTTCACCGAAACCAGAACCTTTTGTTGAATAGCTCAACATGGCGATTTTAGGATCAATCCCAAACATCTTGGCTGTGATAGCAGAGTTGATAGCAATTTCAGCCAAGCCTTCAGTATCTGGATTGATGTTGATGGCACAGTCCCCGAACAAGTAGCGTTCAGATCCACGAACCATGAGGAAAGCCCCTGAAGTCCGTTTGACATTTGGACGAGTTTTGATAATTTGCAAGGCCGGACGAACAGTTGCGGCAGTCGAATGAATCGCACCAGATACCATCCCATCAACGATTCCCATGTGAACCATCATCACACCGAAATAGTTAACGTCGTCTTTCAAGACTTGACGCGCTTCTTCTTCTGTCATTTTGCCCTTACGACGTTCTACCAAGGAAGCTACCATTTCTTCAAAACCTGGATAAGAATGAGGATCGATGACTTCATATCCATCCAAAACCCCTTCAATTTCAAGATAAATCCTAATTTTATCCGGATTACCAAGCAAGACAGGGGTTACCTCTGTCTCGTTTACAATACGTTTTGTCGCTTGGAGAATACGAGGTTCTTCACCTTCTGGTAATACAATACGTGCATTCTTACCAACGAGGTTGGCTTTGAGATTTTCGAAAACTTCCATGAGTCTTACTCCTTTTAATAATTAATAACTTGTTTGAAGCTGTGTTAATACAGCTTGGAAATCTGGAGGTAGTGGACTTTCTATGACCAATTCTTCCTCTAGAAATGGATGATAATAGGATAGACGATGACAATGAAGGGCTTGGCGCTCAATGCCGTCTTCTAAACTGCCGCCATAGAGATCATCTCCCAAGAGCGGAAAACCAATATGGGAAAAATGAACGCGGATCTGATGGGTTCGACCTGTGTGTAACTGAATATCCACAAGGTGGATATCACCAAAAGATTGAACAACCTGGTAGCTTGTATGAGCATACTTGCCACCTTTAGCTACCTTTCGGGTGATAATTGAATCTTCATCACGCGCAATCGGAGCAATAATCTCTCCGACAGGATCAAGCTTCCCAGATCCCTTGACCAAGGCATAATAGCGTTTCTGAATCGTTTTAGACTGCAATTGCTTATCCAAGCGGGCATGGGCATAGCCATGTTTGGCAAAGAGCATGACGCCACTTGTATCCTTGTCCAAGCGAGTGATAATGTGAACCTGCTGGTTCTCGTAGCCTTGTTTCACATAATAGCCTTTTACAAAATTGGCTAAGGTATTGGAATGAATCGCACTTGGAATAGAAGCAATCCCAAAGGGTTTGTTTAAGATCAAAAAATGATCATCTTCAAACAAAATATCCAAAGATCGATCCATGGGTTTCAGAGTTTCGAACCCTTCTTCTGCTGGAATATCAATGACCAAGCGATCCCCAATATCCAATAAATAAATTGCATTCTCCGGACGTCCATTGACAAGGATCTGGCCACCACGAAACTTAATCTTTGCTAAGAGACCCTTAGAAACCTCATGCTTTTTCAGGAAGGTCTTGACCTTGACATGCTCATCGACAATGAATTCAAATCTCATTCTCTATCATCTCCGATAAAGGCATCCTTGACCCGATTCCAGAAACTGGTATGACTGGAGCTTGCCACAAAATTAATCTTATGGTTGTCAATCTGGTATTCTACCTTTGCAATATTGCGGTAAGAATAGGTTGAATTGTCGACAGAGATAATGTGGAAGTCAGGTCTCGTCGGTGTAATCTGGATCTTATCCTTTTTAGGGACAATGACAGAAGAACCCAAGGTACGATAGACACGGTTGTTGAGACTGGCGATCTCAGCAATCTGCAGCGCCTCAATAGTTGGGTGAAGGACTGCTCCTCCTAAGGATTTGTTGTAAGCCGTACTTCCTGTAGGAGTCGAAACGGTAATCCCGTCTCCTCTGAAGCGCTCAAAATCCACTCCATTAATCGTGAGATCGGCAACCATGGTCCGGTCGCTTCTCTTAATCGTCGCTTCGTTCAACGCTCTCATAGTACGGGTTTCCCCATTATCAAAAGTAATTTTAACATTCAAAATAGGGTAAGAAACCTTGGCACCTGTATCATATTTTAAATTCTCAACCAGCTTATCGATTTCACTGTCTAAGTAATCCGTATAAAATCCTAAGTGTCCAGTATGGACGCCGATGAAGCGCACGCGATCCAACTGCTGTTCATACTTGTGAAAGGCTGATAGCAACATCCCATCACCACCAATTGAAATCACAATATCCGGATGCTTCTCCGTCAAAATAAAATTATTTTTTCGAAGCTTATAGCGCAACTGCTGAAAAACCTCTTCACTTTGACGCTTGCGATTACGAATAATGGATACTTTTTTACCTGTAGTCTTCATCTGTGTCATCACTATTTCCAACGCCATCATTTAACTTACGATGAAGTGGATCAAACAGGGCTTGAGCCTCCTGAATCGCATCCCGAATTGCCCCCATCTCTTCATCCAAGAGATAGGCCAGGTTTGCTGTCGTCTCTAAGCGTTTTTTGATCTCGTCTGGAAAGTCTCCTTTATATTTATAATTAAGCGAGTGTTCAATGGTTGCCCAAAAATTCATGGACAAGGTCCGAATTTGAATCTCTGCTAAGATCGTTTCATTTCCATCAATGGTGTCAACCGGATACTCGACCACGACGTGGTAACTCCGGTAGCCACTTGATTTCTTGTGGCGGATGTAGTCTCGCTCTTGGACCACGCGCATATCCTGTCGTTGTCTCAGAACCTCTAGGATCTCTTCGACGTCATCCACAAACTGGACCATGATGCGAAGACCAGCAATATCTTGCATATCTTGAGCCAGATTTTCTTCAGAAATATTTCTTCGGATCATCTTTTCGCGGATGCTTTCAATCGGCTTGACCCTTCCTGTGACAAACTCGATTGGAGAATGCTTTTGTTGCTTACGATATTGCTTACGAATCCCACGCAGTTTGATTTTTAATTCCCCAACTGCTTGGATATACGGATCTAAGAAGTTTTCCCAATCAATTGCCATCTTACCACCTTGTAATCTGAACCATTTTTGTATACAATAAACACATCTCTTATTATATCATGAATCGCTTTCGAAAAAAAGCAAAGGACTACAAAATGAACCATTTAGAAATTGAATACAAAACCTTGCTAGACAAGGAGGAATACCAATCCCTCCTTCCACTTTTTGCTGATACAGAATTGGTTGTCCAAACCAATCACTATATCGATACACCTGACCAGCTCATCCGTAAGGAAAAAATGGCTTTGCGGGTGCGTACTTTCACAGATCAGGCTGAATTGACTCTCAAGGTTCCTGAAGCAGTTGGCCATTTCGAGTACAATCAAGACCTCAGCCCAGAAGAAACCGAGGAGATCCTTCAACACCAACAGTTTCCTGACGGAGAAATCAAAAAACTCTTGATGTTAAAAGGAATCCCCGTTGAACAACTGGCTGTTTGGGGGAGCCTTACAACAGAACGATTCGAAATAGAAACAGCTGCAGGCCTAGTGGCACTGGACCACAGTCTCTATCTAGACACTGAAGATTATGAGTTGGAAATCGAGGTTGAAACTGCTGAGCAGGAAGAAAATTTCCATCAGTTCATGACAGAGCATGGAATCGTCTACAAAGCAGCAAAAAATAAAATCGCTAGATTGGCGGAAAGATTGTAAAATAGCTGAAATTATCGCAAATTTTTGCTAAAATAGTGCTAAGATCAAAAATCTAAATGAGGTTGGAATCACATGTCAGATAAAAAAAATATGAAGCTCTTCTCTCTCAATTCAAATCCAGAGATTGCGCAAAAAATCGCGGATCACGCTGGGGTTCCGCTTGGGAAAATTTCATCCCGTCAATTCTCAGATGGTGAAATCCAAGTCAATATTGAGGAAAGTGTTCGTGGATATGATATTTATATCATTCAATCAACCAGTTTCCCTGTCAACAATCACTTGATGGAACTGTTAATTATGGTGGATGCTTGCCAACGGGCCAGCGCAAATACTGTCAATGTGGTCATGCCTTACTTCGGTTATGCCCGCCAAGACCGTACAGCTGCTCCTCGTGAACCAATTACTGCTAAGCTCGTCGCAAACATGTTGGTCAAAGCTGGGGTGGATCGCGTCGTCACACTGGATCTCCATGCAGTGCAAGTTCAAGGTTTCTTCGATATTGCCGTAGATAACCTCTTTACCATTCCACTTTTTGCAGAACACTACATTAATAAAGGTCTAACAGGGTCTGATGTCGTAGTCGTCAGCCCTAAAAACTCTGGTGTCAAACGGGCTCGTAGTTTAGCTGAATATCTTGATGCACCGATTGCGATCATTGATTACGAGCAAGATGATGCGAACCGTGATTATGGCTATATTATCGGAGATGTCAAAGATAAGAAAGCGATCTTGATTGACGATATCCTCAATACTGGTAAGACATTCTCAGAAGCTGCGAAAATCGTCGAACGCGAAGGAGCTACTGAAATTTATGCTGTTTCAAGCCATGGCTTATTTGTGAAAGGAGCTGTCGAGTTATTAGACCAAGCTCCGATCAAAGAAATATTGGTAACCGATTCTGTTGCTCCAAATGGACCAACACCAAAAAATATTAACTATCTGACAGCTAGCGAACTGATCGCTGAAGCTATTGTTCGCATTCAAGAAAGAAAACCTGTTAGTCCTCTATTTGCCTACCACAAGAAATAAGGTCTTAATGTGATATATTTTGATAATGCCGCAACAACTCCCCTTCTACCTGAAGTCATCACTGCGATGACCGAAACCATGAAGACCACTTTTGGAAATCCATCGAGCCTTCATGCTCATGGACGGATGGCTAGTAAACTTCTCCGAGAATCTCGCGAACAGATTGCTCAGTCTCTCCATACTCTTCCAAATCGTATTTTCTTCACTTCAGGTGGATCAGAAAGTAATAATACCGTTATAAAAGGCTACTGCTTGAAACACCAAGCAGATGGCAAACACATCATAACTACTGCTTTGGAACACCATGCGGTTCTCGAACCCATTGAATACCTTGTAGAACGTTTCGGATTTGAAGTTACGATCGTCCAACCAAGAGATGGACGCATTCAGTCTAGTGATATCAAGGCTGCACTTAGACCGGATACTATTCTTGTCTCTACCATGTTTGCCAATAATGAGACAGGCGATCTGTTACCGATTAAAGAAATCGGAGAACTCTTAAAAGATCATCCAGCTGCCTTTCACGTTGATGCTGTCCAAGCAATTGGAAAGGTCCCTGTCTATCCCGAAGAGTTGGGAATTGATTTTCTCAGTGCTTCTGCCCACAAATTCCATGGCCCTAAGGGAGTCGGCTTCCTTTATGCAGTCCTCCCAGATTTTGATAATCTCTTACATGGTGGGGATCAGGAAAGTAAGATGAGAGCCAGCACGGAAAATCTCATTTCAATTGTCGGGATGGCAACCGCGCTTCAGCAAGCTACACTTCATCAAGAAGAAAATTTCAACCAGGTTCAAAAACTCGGTCAAGAACTAGTCAATGGTTTAGCATCCTTCGACTACTACGTTAATGCGAATGATGATCATCTTCCATTTGTTTGGAATCTTGGCTTTCCCGGTGTCCAAAATGATGTATTATTGATGCGACTCGATCTTGCCGGAATTTCCGTATCTACTGGTTCTGCTTGTACCGCAGGTACCATTCAACCCAGCCATGTTCTTGAGGCGCTCTATGGAAAAGATAGCTCACGCCTAAAAGAATCCCTTCGAATTAGTTTTTCAGAACTCAATACCATAGAGGAGGTTCAAGACTTTCTCACAAAACTTAAAGAAATTTTATCATAGGAGAACAATATGACTTTTGAAACTAGTATCACATTGAAAGACTGCAAATATACCTATAGTCTACACCCAAATATTAAAAAATATACCTTACGTGACAATACATTTGCTGTTACAAAAGTTGGAAATTACGAGTTGAATCGTTTGCTCGAAGCTGTTCCAAATAGCGGTGAAGGTTTCCTGCTTAAAATTATCTTCAACAAAGACCTCACTGGTTTTAAAATCAATATTACAGATAAGTCAGGTCTTCGCCTGGTTAATATCTTTAAAAATCCAGAAAATGACATTATCCAACAAAAATTCTATTTCTTAATGGATAGTCTCGTTGAAAGAGAAATTTTCAACAAAACAGAGGTTTAATATGGTAACCCTAACTTATATCGACGCGTACCAAGTAGAACGAACGACTACTTATTCCGACCTTGCAGCCTGCATCCTAGATTTTTCAGGCTGTGTAACCTTACCTGACTCTTACTCAATCGTTTCCATTGAATACAAGGGTGAAAAACTTCCCTATACGGGGCGTGTCGATGGACTCTATGCTTTTTTGAAAAAATTAGAACAAGCTAAAAACTAAGCTGATGATGATGGAACTCTCCCATCGCCATCAGCTTTTTAGTTAGACAAATATATTTTTGAAAAATCGGTCTACATAGTTGATTTTTTCACAATCTTCCTATACAATAAGAGGGAAAGGTTGTGATATTGTGAAACATGATAAAAATACTCCAATTCCACGCGCAACAGCAAAACGCTTATCGCTCTACTACCGCATTTTTAAACGCTTTAACTCTGAAAAAATAGAGCGCGCCAATTCCAAGCAAATTGCGGATGCAATTGGGATTGACTCTGCCACCGTTCGCCGAGATTTTTCTTATTTTGGTGAATTAGGAAGACGGGGATTTGGTTATGACGTAAAAAAACTGATGAACTTCTTTGCCGATCTTTTAAATGATAATGCCATTACCAATGTCGCTATTGTGGGGATCGGGAATATGGGAAGTGCACTCCTCAACTATCGCTTCCATGAACGCAATAAGATGAAAATTGTCATGGCGTTTGATCTAGATGATCACGAACTGATCAATACCAAAAGTAAGGACGGAATTCCCATTTACGGTATTTCCACTATTAAAGAAAAGCTCAAACAAGAAGGCATTCAAACAGCTATTCTAACTGTTCCAAGCGTCAAGGCTCAAGAAGTGGCTAGCCTTTTGGTAGACGCTGGGGTTAAAGGGATTCTCAGCTTCTCACCAGTGCATCTGACAGTTCCTAAAGATGTCGTCGTCCAATATGTCGACCTCACCAGTGAATTGCAAACACTCCTTTATTTCATGCGAAGAAACGAAGAATAAAAACTTATACTTTAACAACAAAAAGGTTGGAACCAGAGGATTCCAACCTTTTTTAAACTAAATAATCTGTTTCTTCTCGATAACTATAGTAATTTTCTTCAGATACAATCAAGTGATCCAATAGGGTTAAACCCATCACTTCACAGGCCTCTAAAACTCGATGCGTTACTTCATCATCATTTTTACTGGGAAATACGGCACCAGATGGATGATTATGAGCCAAAATGATGGAGGTTGCCATGTGCTTCAATGCATAATGCAGGATTTCACGTGGCTCCGCAATACTTCGATTCACTGTTCCAATAAAAATGGTCTGTTGATAAATAATTTCATTCTGCGTATTCAAATAAAGGGCAACCAGGTGCTCCTGTTTCTTATGGCCGATTTCCTGTTGAATTTTATGGGCCAATTTCTGACTACTCATGATTTGTTCAGAACTCATTAATTCGTCTTTATGAATCCTTCGTCCAAACTCAATCACAGCCTGAAGTTCGATGGCCTTCACCCGGCCAATACCAGAGATTTCCTGTAGCTCCTCTAGGGTTAATTGACTTAACTCCTTTAAACTATTAACCGAACTCAAAAGACCTTGTGCAATCTCATAAACGCTTTTTTGCTTATTGCCTGTCCGCAAGAGAATGGATAACAATTCCTGATGACTCAGCTTATCTACCCCTTCAGAAACCAAGCGTTCCCTAGGAAGCAAAGATGGTTCAATAAATGATATGTCGTACATAATTTCCTCCTCACTTATTAATTCGTAATAAGTAGAGAAAACGACGACCTTTCATTATTTGCAGGCAATTTCTTGCTTCAAATCATCTAACACTAAGACTTCATCTTTATTAAAGCGTATCTGGTAACCTGTTTGAACTTGTTCAAGCTCCTTTAAAAACTGTTGAATTTCACAGCGGATCAAGTACTCCTGACTCTGAGGAATGGCCTCTAAAGCTTGGTAGACTTGCTCTACTTCGTAGATTCCTTTCGTAATTAAACCATTTCGTGGAAAATCATTTACTAAGAGATTGTAGAAATGATGTAAGAGATGATAAATTCGCTCTTTTGTCACTATTCTACCTCCTTATCATACTCTTTCTCCTCTATTATATACTGATTTTCCCTCAATATTATGACAAGTTCCTTACATAATATTACCAATCTCTTACAATTTTACAAGAATTTCTCCTAGTTTCCTACATAGAAAAAGCCCAGACATTTCTGTCTCGGACTTTATTTTCTTAAAGTTGCATTTGATTATAAGACTTGCTGAATGAATCCAGGATGTCTTTTGGAGCCTTGTCATAGTCAACAGAGGTTTCCAAATTCCCTTTTACAATCGTACGGTAAGTCGCTGCAGCATCCTCACAAGTCACCAAGGTGATTTCATTGACACCTTCACGATCTTGAATGACATCTACACGGTCTGGAGTCACTGTCTCAACTGACGAGATGACATAAGTATAGACTTTTTCTTTGTCCGTGATGTAGATCTTCATACCAGCCTTGGCTTTCTCTAATGGTGAGAATAACATGGCATTTGCTCCAGTTAGACCAAACACGTGGTGACTAGCAAGAGAATAATTGCCTTGCCCCATAACTTGATTTTCCTTCATGGTCCCTGCCCCATAGTAGAGGGCTACGTTTTCTAGTCCCTTAAAAATCGGAAGATTCATGTTCAATTCAGGAATCGAAATTCCCCCAATCACAGGAAGTTTCTGAGCCTTCCATTGGGCATTGATCACAGCTTCCGTCGAGAGTGACTTAACATGTTGGAAATCAAAGCTCGTTTTCACTTTTTTATTCTTATCAATGGTGTTTTTATCGACCTTGCTAACCTGGTATTGGTTGGTATGCCAAACCATAATCATATTTCTGATCGGAGCATTGAAAATTAAGAGAAGCGAGAGAATAATCAAAAGTGTTGCAACGATGTTGATAAGAGTATTGCGTAAACTCTTTTTCTTTTTTCTTCTGCGTGACATACTGTCCCCTTATCTATTCGTTTTCTTCCACTACTTCTTCATCTTTATCATCAGGCTGGACTGTTGTAAAGGTCACAATTTTCGCATCCTGATCCAGTCTCATAACTTTCACACCCTGAGTTGAACGACCCGTTTGAGAGATATTCCCAACATTTGTGCGAATCATAACTCCTGTATCGGTAATAATCATCAGATCTTCATCCCCTTTAACAGTTAAAAGACCAGCTAAGGGACCATTTTTCTCTGTAATATTGGCTGTCTTGATTCCTTTACCACCACGGCCTTTGGTTGGGTATTCGCTAGCCATTGTACGCTTACCATATCCTTTTTCAGTGATGATCAATACTTCATCTTGATCCGTAACGACACTAGCCCCAACAACCTTGTCTCCTTCACGGAGATTCACACCACGTACACCTGTGGCAGAACGTCCCATATTCCGGACTACAGCCTCATTAAAGCGGACAGAATAACCATACTTGGTACCGATAATAACGTCAGTATTGCCGTCTGTAAGGAAGACATTGATCAATTCATCCTCATCGCGCAGATTCAGCGCTTTCAGACCGTTCTGACGAATATTTGAAAATTCAGCTACATTGGTCCGCTTGACCAAACCTTGTCGCGTCGTAAAGAACAGATAAGCTTCGTCACTACGGTCTTGCTCCACATTGATAATGGTTTGAATCGATTCACCTTCGTCCAATTTTAGGAGATTGACGATTGGTAATCCTTTGGCTGTCCGACCATATTCTGGAATCTCATAACCTTTCAGACGATAGACACGTCCCTTATTGGTAAAGAAGAGCAAATGATCATGGGTGCTCGTAGAGACCAGTTCACGAACAAAGTCATCATCTTTGACACCAGTTCCTTGAACCCCTCGTCCACCACGTTTTTGAGCCGTAAATTCCGCTTGGTCCAGACGTTTGATGTAGCCTTTATTCGAAAGGGTGATCAAGACATCTGTTTCTTCAATCAAGTCCTCATCTTCAAGAGAAAGGACTTCTCCGATCATCAACTCAGTTCGGCGAGCATCACCAAACTTGCGTTTGACTTCTTCCAATTCTTCTTTGATGATGGTAGCCACACGTTCTGGTTTAGCCAAAATGTCAGCCAAATCAGCAATCAGGGCAACCAAATCATCATATTCACTTTGGATCTTGTCTCGTTCCAAACCGGTCAAACGACGAAGACGCATGTCCAAAATGGCTTGACTTTGACGTTCAGAAAGTTTGAACTTCGCCATCAATTCAGCCTGTGCTTCAGCGTCTGTCCGGCTATTGCGGATGATTCGGATCACTTCATCGATGTGATCCAAAGCAATCAGCAAACCTTCTAAAATATGGGCACGTGCTTCCGCTTTTTCTTTATCAAAGATAGTCCGGCGAGTTACCACTTCTGTTTGGTGCTCGATATAAGCACCTAAAATTTGACGAAGAGAAAGGATCTTTGGAACGCCATTTTGAATCGCCAACATATTGAATCCAAAATTGGTTTGCATTTGTGTCATCTTAAAGAGGTTATTCAAAATAACGTTAGCCGAAGCATCCCGGCGAACCTCAATGACAAATCGAACCCCTTCACGGTTTGACTCATCACGTACAGCTGTAATCCCTTCGATCCGTTTTTCTTGCACCAAGCGAACGATATGTTCGTGAACCTTGGTTTTATTGACCATATAAGGGAACTCGGTAACAACAATCCGTTCACGGCCACTCTTGGTCACTTCAATCTCTGTACGAGAGCGAAGGACGATCGATCCTTTTCCTGTTTCATAGGCTTTGTGGATACCTGATTTCCCCATGACCAAAGCACCTGTTGGAAAATCTGGACCAGGAAGAACTTCCATAAGTTCACGGGTCGTTACCTCAGGATTATCCATCATCAGCTTCACCGCGTCAATGGTTTCTCCCAAATTGTGAGGAGGAATATTGGTTGCCATCCCAACTGCAATCCCTGTAGCACCATTAACCAGAAGGTTAGGGAAACGTGCAGGTAAGACCAAAGGTTCGCGCTCGCTGGCATCATAGTTATCAGCAAAATCAACTGTATTTTTGTTAATATCCCGCAACATTTCAAGAGCAATCTTACTCATACGGGCTTCGGTATACCGTTGTGCAGCGGCGCCATCACCGTCCATAGAACCAAAGTTTCCATGACCATCCACTAACATGTAGCGATAACTCCACCATTGCGCCATCCGAACCATGGCTTCATAAATAGAGGAATCCCCGTGTGGGTGGTATTTACCCATAACATCCCCTGTGATACGAGCTGACTTCTTATGTGGTTTATCTGGTGTAACACCCAATTCATTCATTCCGTACAAAATACGACGGTGAACAGGTTTCAAACCATCACGAACATCAGGGAGGGCACGAGCAACGATAACACTCATGGCATAATCGATAAAACTCGTCTTCATTTCTGATGTTAAATTCACATCAATTAGATTCTTATCCTGCATTCAAAAAATGCCTCTCTTTACTTAATTCACCATACTATTATAACACATTTTAGCCTATTTTTCTTCTTAGGAACACAAATGTAAAAACGTTTACATCAAAGGATTTATACTGTTTCAGATGACAAAGACTTTCAAAAGTGGTAGAATGAAGACGTATGAGAATCTATCTCAAAAAAATATGAAGGAGACGTTTAGACTCATGACTTTGACTAAACAACACAAAAAAGTTATCCTTGTCGGTGACGGTGCTGTAGGTTCATCTTACGCTTTTGCACTTGTTAACCAAGGAATTGCACAAGAGCTTGGAATTATCGAAATTCCTCAATTGCACGAAAAAGCTGTCGGAGATGCGCTTGACCTTAGCCACGCCCTTGCCTTCACTTCACCAAAGAAAATCTATGCGGCTGAGTATGCTGACTGTGCGGACGCTGACCTTGTTGTAATTACTGCAGGTGCTCCTCAAAAACCAGGTGAAACTCGTCTTGATCTTGTTGGTAAAAACCTTGCGATCAATAAATCAATCGTAACACAAGTTGTTGAATCAGGATTTAACGGAATCTTCCTCGTAGCTGCTAACCCAGTTGACGTGTTGACATACTCTACATGGAAATTCTCTGGATTCCCTAAAGAACGCGTTATCGGTTCAGGTACTTCACTTGACTCAGCTCGTTTCCGTCAAGCTTTGGCTGAAAAATTGGATGTGGACGCTCGTTCAGTACACGCCTACATCATGGGTGAACACGGTGACTCAGAATTCGCTGTATGGTCACACGCTAACATCGCTGGTGTAAACCTTGAAGAATTCCTTAAAGACACTCAAAACGTTAAAGAAACTGAATTGATTGAATTGTTCGAAGGCGTTCGTGATGCTGCTTACACCATTATCAACAAAAAAGGTGCTACTTACTATGGTATCGCCGTTGCCCTTGCTCGTATTACTAAAGCAATCCTTGATGATGAAAATGCAGTACTTCCACTTTCTGTATTCCAAGAAGGTCAATACGGAATCAAAGACGTCTTCATCGGTCAACCAGCTGTTGTTGGAGCACACGGTATTGTACGTCCAGTAAACATTCCATTGAATGATGCAGAACTTCAAAAAATGCACGCTTCTGCTAAAGAATTGAAAGCAATTATTGATGAAGCATGGAAAAACCCTGAATTCCAAGCAGCATCAAAAAACTAATCTGATTAGAAAAGACTCTCAAATTTGAGAGTCTTTTTTTGAGCTATGAACTTAAGATAAAAAGGCTGAGAGACTTCTCAACCTTTCCTTCTATCCACCCTGAGGGAATCGAACCCCCATCTCAAGAACCGGAATCTTACGTGATATCCATTACACTAAGGGTGGCAACTGTTATAGTATATCAAATTCTCAAGGTTTTTACAAGTAAAAAAGAGAGTGGGACAGAAATCGGTAATTCGTTAGAATTCGATTTCGTCGTCCCACCTCCGCACAGTTGAGTAGGGCTGTAAAAGCTGATGAAATCAGCGTAGTATAGCCCACTCAACCACTGCGTCTTGCTCGACAATACAAAAATAATTGAGAGGCTAGGACTTTTGTCCCAGCCTCTTTTGCATATTACAATTCGATATCGCCAAACAAGTCAGCCATTGAGAATCCAGTTTGAGTTTCTGGAAGATCAAAGTCGCGTTTTTCTTGTTTTGGACGACGTGGGCGAGATTGACGTTTTTCTTGTTTTTCACCTTCTTCTTGAGCTGGACGTTCTTCAAGAGCTTTGATAGAAAGTGATACACGCTCATCAGCAGCATTTACTTCAAGAACTTTAACAGTTACTTCTTGTCCAACTTTAAGAACATCTTTTGGATTTTCAACACGTTTGTGTGAAATTTGTGAGATGTGTACAAGACCGTCGATACCTGGCAATACTTCAACGAAAGCACCGAAGTCAGTCAAACGTTTAACAGTACCTTCGATAACATCACCAGCAGCCAATTTTTGTTCAACGCCATCCCAAGGTCCAGGTGTTGTAGCTTTCAATGAAAGTGATACACGACCTTCTTCTTCGTTCAAGTCAAGAACTTTCACTTGGATTTCTTCACCAACAGTTACAACTGATTTAGGTGATACGTTGCGTTCGTGTGACAATTCTGTCAAGTGAACCAATCCATCAACACCACCAAGGTCGATGAAAGCACCGAAGCTTGTGATACGTGCAACTTTACCAGTTACGATATCACCAACGTTCAATTTACCAAATACTTCTGCGCGTGCTGCAGCTGATTCAGCTTCAACAACTTCACGACGTGAAAGGATGAAGCGGTTTTCTTTTGGATCTACTTCTTTGATTTTAGCATCAAATTCTTGACCTACGAAACGTTCAGTGTTACGTACAAAACGAGTATCAAGCATTGAAGCTGGAATAAATCCACGAAGTCCTTCAAATTCTACTGAAAGTCCGCCTTTAACAGCGCGAGTTCCTTTAACAGTAACAACTTCTTCTTCACGTCCGACCAATTTGTCCCATGCTTTGCGAGCTTCCAAACGTTTTTTAGATACAAGGTAAGTTACTGTATCAGTATCTTTACCAACTACTTGACGAAGAACAAGCAATTCAAGTGTTTCACCTGGTTTTACCAAGTCATTGATGTCAGCATCACGATCGTTTGTCAATTCGCGAAGAGTCAAAACACCTTCGACACCAGTTCCAGAGATTGCAACGTTAGCTTGGTTCGCGTCAACTGTCAATACTTCAGCAGTAACAACGTCACCTGGTTCAACTTGGCTAACACTGTTTAGCAAATCTTCAAATTCATTCATCTAAAAAATCCTCCAACAATCAAGTTTTCTAAAACTTGACATACTTATAATTATTTTTCCTAAGCAAGCACTCGCAACGAAATCAAAATGATCTACAACGACTTCTTCATATAAAGAAATAAAATACCTGAGTAGATATTTTACCACCTTATCTGATATTACCTAGAACTGGGGTAGCTGGATTCGAACCAACGCATGAGGGAGTCAAAGTCCCTTGCCTTACCGCTTGGCTATACCCCAAAAAGAGCGCTGACATTAGTCACTTTATCATCGTCAAAATGAACGCTAATGGAGAGAGAGGGATTCGAACCCCCGAACCCGAAGGAGCGGATTTACAGTCCGCCGCGTTTAGCCTCTTCGCTATCTCTCCATATAAATCAACAGGATCTATTATACCATTGATTTATTTTGATTGCAAGCCCTTATTTATTCAAATTATAATTTTCTATTAAAATTTCAACAGCTTTTTCAAGTTTTTTGTAAAGAGAATCCACATTTCCATTTTTGATAATGGCAAACTGACCTGCCATGTCTGCAATTTCCCCAATCGTTTTCTTTCCAATGGACAAAGTGAATCCATCAAAAGTGTCTTTTCCGACGGTTACTTTACTATCAACGATTTGAATCTCAATTTTCTTATCTTTTTTACTCATTTCAACCCTCTTTTCACTTTTTCTATTTTACAAAAATTCTCTTGATGACGCAAGAGAAAAGGGAGTGGGCAGAAAGAATTTAGTTCGAAATTCCTTCTTTATCCCACCCCCGCAAGAGTCATTCGGCACTCTTTTTAGCCTAAAAGCGAATGAAGAGACACATTAGCTACTGCGTTCTTTCGTTAAGACTCGTTCTCATTGAAGTCTTGACACTTTTGTCTCAGACGCTTTCGGTTTAATCGACTTTGACAATCCATCCTTCTGGCGCTTCGACATCACCAAATTGGATACCGGTCAACTCGTCATAAAGCTTCCGTGTGACAGGACCTACTTCTGTTTCAGAATAGAAGACATGGAAGTCATCCCCGTGTTGAACACCTCCGATTGGAGAGATCACAGCTGCGGTACCACAAGCTCCTGCTTCTACAAAGCGATCCAAGTCATTGATAAAGACATCCCCTTCAATTGGTGTCATACCAAGACGGTGTTCCGCAAGGTAAAGCAAAGAGTACTTGGTGATCGATGGCAAGATAGAAGGACTCAATGGTGTCACAAATTCGTTACTAGCAGTAATACCAAAAAAGTTTGCAGAACCTACTTCTTCAATCTTGGTGTGCGTCGCTGGATCAAGGTAAATCACGTCAGAGAAGTTACGATCATGCGCAATCTTACCTGGCAACATACTAGCTGCATAGTTCCCACCAACTTTTGCAGCCCCTGTACCATTTGGTGCAGCACGGTCATACTCATCTTGAATCAAGAAGTTCGTTGGAACCAAACCACCTTTAAAGTAGTTACCGACAGGCATTGCAAAGATGGTAAAGATATACTCATCTGCAGGTTTTACACCAATAATATCTCCAACACCGATCAACAGAGGACGAAGGTAAAGGGTAGCTCCTGTACCATATGGTGGAACATACTCTTCATTGGCTTTCACCACTGCCTTACAAGCATCCACAAACATATCTGTAGGAACTTGAGGCATCAGCAACCGATCAGCCGTGCGTTGCAAACGTTTAGCGTTTTGATCTGGACGGAACAATTGGACGCTTCCATCTTTTGTACGGTAAGCTTTCAACCCTTCAAAGGCTTGCTGACCGTAATGCAAACTTGGAGAAGATTCGGACAAATGCAAGGTCGCATCTTCTGTCAATTCTCCTTTTTCCCAAGCTCCATTGCGATAATGTGCCAAATAGCGATAGGGTAATTTCATATATGAAAAGCCAAGGTTTTCCCAATCAAGTGATACTGTCATGATAGTGCTCCTTTTTATTCTTTCTATTCCTTGTCGATCTGATGCAGGTCGATTCAGTTTCTCAATCTATGTACACTATTGTACACCATTTCATGAGAATTTCAAGCGAAATTTTCAATTTTCAGAAAATTTATTTTTAAAGAAAGTCAGTCCTATAATGGACCGACACTTTCTTTTATTTGATAGTAGCTAAAAAAACTTCTTGATCCGAAATGGTATCGTTGACAAAGGATCCATTGCTTGTTCTTTCAGAAATGCTTAATTGTGTCAAATCAACTTCTGTCACCTGACCTGTTGTAGAAGTGATCTGAAGGATTTGATCTTGTTCTGCCACTTCTTCTTGGCTCGTAAAGAGATCAAAATCTCCCTGGTCAGTAAAGACTGGACCTGCCTTGAAGACGCGATGTGGTTTATTTTTCAGCTCACGCAAGACCTGTAGTCCCCTTTTAGCTCGACTGGTCACAGGAATATCGTCTTGTAACATCCGTTTGAGGCTGCCTCGTTGAGTCAGAATGTACATGCTTGGAGTTGTCGACTTAAAGGCGGCAGCAACTTGATCTCCGTCTTTGAGGTTAATCGCTTTGACTCCTGCTGCTTTGGCTCCTACGACAGGAACCTCTTCAATATTGAAGCGCAACCCGTACCCATTTTTAGTAATGATCATGATATCTTCCAGGACAACTGGCGCAACCGCTACGATACGGTCGTCTTGGTCTTTGAGCTTAGCATACTTAGTCGATTTAGAACGATAAGTCCGCCATGGGCTCAATTCTTTGCGTTCAAAGCGCTTGATTTGTCCTTGTTGAGTTGCTGCAAAGTAGGTTACTCCCTCAAACTGATCCACAATCTCCGTAAAGAGAATTTCTTCCTCTTGCTCGAAATTGGTCAAGGTCTGACTGAGGTGCTCTCCGATATCCTTCCACTTGGTATCTGTCAATTCGTGAATTGGTCGATAAATGGCATTCCCCAAGTTGGTAAAGAGTAAGAGATGCTGAGTGGTCTTAGCAGGCTCTACGAAAATCAACTCGTCATCGTCCCGCTTACCGACTTCTTCCAGTGTTGAGGCATTAAAAGAACGAGGCGAGGTCCGTTTGATATATCCAGCACGGGTCACACTTACGAAGGTTTCCTCTTCAACAATGAGACTGGCTGTATCAATCTCGATCGTTTTAGCAGTGTCTTGCAATTCACTGCGACGCGGATTCCCAAAGAGCTTCTTGACTTCACGCAATTCCTTCTTCATGAGATTGAACATGGTCCGTTCATCCCCAATGATGGCTGCCAAGGTCGCGATTTGCTCCTTGAGACTAGCATGTTCTTCTTCCAAGGTCACGATATCTGTATTGGTCAAACGGTACAATTGCAAGGTAACAATAGCTTCTGCTTGTTCTTCCGTGAAATCGTAGCTGACCTTGAGGTTTTCTTTAGCATCTGCCTTATTATCAGAAGCACGGATCAAGGCAATCACTTCATCCAGGATGGAAATGACACGGATCAAGCCCTCTACGATATGGAGGCGTCGTTCTGCCTTTTCCTTATCAAAGCGCGAGCGAGCGACAATGATATCCCGACGGTGAGCAATGTAGCTAGACAGGATCGGTACAATCCCCACTTGTCGAGGGGTATAATTGTCAATCGCCACCATATTGAAGTTGTAGTTGACCTGCAAGTCTGTGTACTTGAACAAGTAGTTCAAGATTAGATCGGCATTGGCGTCTTTCTTCAGCTCAATGGCAATGCGAAGACCATCCCGGTCAGACTCATCCCGGACTTCCGCAATACCGGCCACCTTGTTGTTAACACGGACATCGTCGATCTTCTTGACCAAGACTGCCTTGTTGATCTCATAAGGGATCTCGGTAACAACGATTTGCTGCTTACCGCCTTTGAGCTGCTCGATCTCTGTTTTAGAGCGGACAACCACCCGGCCCTTACCAGTTTCATAGGCTTTTTTGATCTCATCTCGTCCTTGGATAATGGCACCAGTCGGAAAATCAGGCCCAGGCAGAAACTCCATGAGTTTGTCTACCTTGGCAAATGGATGGTCGATCATGTAGACCACGGCATCGATGACTTCAGCAAGGTTGTGTAGCGGAATATCTGTTGCATAACCAGCTGAAATCCCTGTAGCTCCATTGACCAAGAGGTTTGGAAAGGCTGCCGGCAAAACAGTTGGCTCTTTTTCTGTATCGTCAAAGTTCCAGGCAAATGGCACTGTATTCTTTTCGATATCTTGCAAAAGATAACCCGCAATTTCAGACAAGCGCGCCTCGGTATAACGCATAGCCGCTGGTGGATCACCGTCCATGGAACCATTGTTTCCATGCATTTCGACTAGGATCTCACGATTCTTCCAGTCCTGAGACATGCGGACCATGGCATCATAGATAGAACTGTCCCCGTGAGGGTGGAAATTCCCCATGATATTACCGACAGACTTGGCAGACTTGCGGTAGCCCTTGTCATGGGTATTCCCATCCTTATTCATAGAATAAAGAATCCGCCGTTGAACTGGTTTCAAGCCATCCCGAATATCAGGAAGAGCTCGTTCTTGAATAATGTATTTGGAGTAGCGACCAAAGCGCTCCCCCATGATGTCCTCTAGGGACATATTTTGAATATTACTCATATAGGGTACAACGCCCGTAAAATGCAAAGGAAAATAGAAAATTTATCTTTTTCACACAGCACTTAGGGCGTGTTCAACTCCTTTCAAAGAATGTTGAGTAGTCTTTTAGGAAAAAGGAATTCGGTTACACCAAGTAACCAAACGTCCCTTTCTGATGTTTAAAATAGATTCATTAATGATTAGAAAGTTTCTCTTTAGCATAAGAAGTCATTTTTTCTGCTACTTCCTTATCGTAAGTAAACCCCATCTTTTGGGCCAGAATTTGAGCTTCTCGATTGAATAGCCCCATGGTAGCAAATAAAGACTGAGTGATTTTATCGATACTAGATAAATCAAGCAGTGCTGAGAACTCCTTCTCTTGCCCGCCTGGTAGATACTGGAAGAGGTACTTGTAGTTCTTTCCGATATCAACTGCTCCCTTATCGCTTGTCACCTGCCAAGCTAAGACCTTGAGGAGTTCTTGCTGACAAATGCCATAGAGGTGGTCGGTCGCATAGATAAGCTGATTTCTTCGAATGGCCTTGACAACATAAGCCGATACCCACCAAAATTCATTGCAGGATGCTGCAAATTCCTCTTCAGTAGGCGGAGCGATCCAGTAGCGCTTGGAATTAGGCTGATAGGCTTCAAACAAGCCTTTGTCGTCTTTTATAACTTCAAAATTTGCTTCGCTGTCCACCCACTCTTGGATAGACTCCATGGGGCAGAGGGTTAAATCAATACGATTCCCATCTTCAAAAAGCATGAGATACAGACGACGGTGTCCCAGTCGGTTGTGCTGTTCGATGAATCGGTTTCCGTACTGATCCAACCAGGATAAATCTGAAATCAGGTCTTCTAGATCATCAACGATATAGACCACATCATAATCTTGAAACTTGTCTTTGGGTGCCCGAGGATTGGCTCGCGAACCGGATAAGGCCACTGCTTCCACTTGCAAGGACTCAGCTATTTGCAAAATCAGATTCATCATTTCTGTATCAGTTCTCATGTCGATTCCTTACCATTTCTACATCCCAGCATATTTACTTTATAGTAGAAAGTGATTAAAATACTGTATTTTCTTCCAAGGTAAACTTAACATTGTCTTCAATCCATTGACGACGTGGTGCAGCCTTATCTCCCATAAGGACAGAGACACGGCGTTCTGCACGCGCTAGATCATCAATGGTGACACGGATCAAAGTACGAGTTTCTGGATTCATGGTGGTTTCCCAAAGTTGGTCCGCATTCATTTCCCCCAACCCTTTGTAACGTTGGAGGGTTGCTCCACGGCCAAAGGTCCGACGCAACTCTTCTAATTCGCTATCTGTCCAAGCATAGGCTACTTCTTCTTTCTTGCCTTTGCCTTTCGACATCTTATAAAGAGGAGGAAGTGCAATGTAGACATGCCCTGCTTCTACCAAAGGGCGCATATAGCGATAGAAGAAGGTTAAAAGGAGGGTTTGAATGTGGGCACCATCCGTATCCGCATCGGTCATGATGATGATCTTATCGTAGTTAGCATCTTCCACTGAGAAATCAGCCCCAACTCCAGCACCGATGGTGTAAATCATGGTGTTGATTTCCTCGTTCTTGAGGATATCACTCATATTGGCCTTCTCAGTATTAAGAACCTTCCCACGAAGGGGGAGAATCGCTTGGAACTTCCGGTCCCGTCCTTGTTTGGCAGAACCGCCGGCTGAGTCTCCTTCGACCAGATAGAGTTCATTCTTCTTAGGATTTTTAGACTGGGCTGGTGTCAATTTACCAGACAAAAGTCCCTTGTCCTTTTTGCTCTTCTTGCCATTTCGGCTTTCATCCCGCGCTTTTCGAGCGGCTTCACGCGCATCCCGGGCTTTAATAGCCTTACGAATGAGATTAGAAGCCAACTCCCCATTTTCCATAAGGAAGAAGGTCAATCTATCAGAAACAATGCTATCGACGACTGGACGAGCCAAGGGACTTCCTAATTTGTCTTTGGTTTGTCCTTCAAACTGCAAATGGGCCTCTGGAACCAGGATAGAGAGAACAGCAGACAAACCTTCACGATAGTCTGATCCTTCCAAATTCTTGTCTTTTTCTTTGAGGAGTCCTGTCTTTCTTGCATAGTCGTTCATAGCCTTGGTAATGGCTGTCTTCAGACCTGTCTCGTGGGTTCCCCCATCTTTAGTGCGGACATTATTAACGAAGGACAAGATATTATCTGAGTAACCATCATTGTATTGCATGGCCACTTCTACCTGAAAACCATCTGATTCGCCACTAAAGTAGAGAACCGGTGTCAAGGTTTCCTTATCTTCGTTCAAGTACTCTACAAAATCTTGGACACCATTTTCATAATGAAAGGCCACATGGTTATCTTCTTCCTTACGGAGGTCGGTCAGCGTCAGCGTCACATCCTTAAGCAAGAAGGCTGATTCTTTGATTCGCTCAGCAATGGTATTAAATTTGAAATCCGTCGTTGAAAAAATGGTTGGATCTGGCATGAAGGTGACCTTAGTCCCTGTCTTAGACTTGGGAGCAGAGCCAATCTTCTCGAGTGTAGTAACTGGTTTTCCACCATCTTTAAAACGTTGCTTGTAGACAGCTCCATCACGGGTAATTTCTACCTCTAGCCAGCTAGAAAGGGCATTGACAACAGAAGATCCCACTCCGTGAAGACCTCCAGATGTCTTATAGCCTCCTTGACCAAACTTCCCTCCGGCGTGGAGGACCGTAAAGATCACCTCAACGGTTGGTTTACCCATAGCATGCATCCCGGTCGGCATTCCACGTCCCTGGTCTTCTACCGATAGAGAACCATCTTTATTAATCGTGACATCGATTTGTGATCCAAAGCCAGACAAGGCTTCATCGACCGCATTGTCCACGATCTCCCAGACCATGTGATGCAAGCCATTTCCGTCGGTCGATCCGATATACATCCCTGGACGTTTACGGACTGCATCCAACCCTTCTAGTACCTGAATGGCATCGTCATTATAATTATTAATATTGATTTCCTTTTTTGCCACAAGGAACCTCCTGTTTGTTCATCTTTTCTATATTACAGTTTTTTAGGAAATTTTGCAAAATTTTTTCTCTCTATATGGAGATTTCTATATCCCAGTACAAAATGTTAGCTGAGCACTTTCTTCAGATGTCACACTTGAACTCCAGAAATTGCTTTTTCTATCGATGGCTTTTTGATATAATGAAGGTATGATGAAAGAAATAAGTGTTTTAATCTTAGCCTATCTGTTAGGCTCCATTCCTTCGGGATTATGGATTGGGAAAGTCTTTTTTAATATTAATTTACGAGAACATGGATCAGGCAATACAGGAACGACCAATACCTTTCGGATTTTAGGGAAGAAAGCTGGGATCATCGTCTTTGCGATTGATTTCTTGAAAGGGACACTGGCCGTTCTCCTTCCGACTTTCTTTGGAATTCAGGGGATCTCGCCGATGGTCTTTGGTCTCTTAGCCGTTTTGGGGCACACTTTCCCAATTTTTGCTGGATTTAAGGGTGGAAAGGCAGTGGCGACGAGTGCTGGTGTCTTACTTGGTTTCTCGCCTATCCTGCTACTCATTTTAGCAGTTTATTTTGTAGCCAGCCTGTATTTAACCAGTATGATTTCGTTTTCGAGTGTTACCGTTTCGCTACTCGCAATTCTTTCGGTCCTCCTTCTTCCTTTAACTGGGTGGATCTTGCACAGCTATGATCCGCTTTTTACAGTCATTGTCTTGGCCCTAGCGACCTTGATCATTCTTCGACACAAGGACAATATCCAACGGATCAAAGAGAAAAAAGAAAATCTCATCCCTTGGGGAAAGAACATCACCCATCAACAACCAAAAAACTAGAGCGCATGCTCTAGTTTTTTTGATTGAATCCCCCTTATACTTTTGAACAGATCCTCATTATAAAGCATCGACTAGGTCCATCAGTATTTCCATAGGTGTTTTTTTCCTACGACCATTAACAGTTTCGATAAGATGATAAACTTTTAAACGATTGTCATTGCTAAATACAAACTCAAAGCGGAATTCTCGTCCGTTGGGTGCCACTGTATCAAATTTCGTTTTATATTTATCATGAACGGGGCTAACTGGAAATTTATGGAAGAGCATGCGTCGCTTATCTCCTGCTTCTTTTAGACAGTTTTCTAGTTCTTGACAATAGTCATAAAACAGCTGATAGAGGTCTTCTTCTGAAATTCTTCTTCTCCGAACCAATGATGTAAAATCCGAAAAACTTCTGCGAGGAATTTCAATGCTAAATGAGAAGCCCTCTTGGTTGATTCTTTCTAAAAATGCATCTCTTGAAATCATAGAACCACTCTTTCTTTTATCAATCTGTAATGAACCCTTATTGTTTCTATATATCGTCAATCCATTATGTAATCAAGCAGATCCATCAGGGTGAGTTTCTTACGACCATTGACGGTCTCAAATAAATTATAAACTCTTAGTTCTTGATTCTTTTTAAAAGAAAACTCAAAGCGGAACTCGCGGCCATTACATGCCGCTACATAAAATCCGGTCTGATATTTCCTCTTATCCGCTACTACTTGCATTTGCTGGTCTTCTACCTCTCTACAAAGTAAAAGAAAGATCTGATAGAGTTGCTCCTCAGAGAGCCTTTTTCTCCAAACCAATGACTTGAAGTTATTGTACGTCCACCATGGGATTTGGATGTTGAAGGAAAAACCTTCCTGATTGGCTTTATCGATAAATGCTTTTCTGGAGACCATACCAATTTCCCTTCTATTGGAACATCTGGAACATCGTTTGACTCTATTATACCATCTTTTATCCTTTCACAAAAAAAGCATCCCAAATGGAATGCTTTTTTCTGTTTCTTAATAGTATTCCCCTTGGCGGTAGTTCCAAGAGTTGAAATGATCAGATAAGTGCATCATGATCTTATCGATATCCAATCCTTTACGGATGACAACTGGACAAGTATTGACAGAACGGCTACCTGCCCCTTGTTCTGGAATCAATTTTCCTTCGGAATCAACCATAGAGACCATTACCCCTTGTTCATAGCGTGTTTCAATGGTCTTGTCTGGTTGGATAGAGGCTACATAATCATCGGCTTCGATGACCAAGTCAACAGCACCTTCGATACGCTCACCAATTCCTTCAACCTTCCCACGGTTTCCTTTACCGGATGGGTTAGCTGAAGAGGCGTAAACCATCTTGCCTTCTTTTTCCCACATTTCCTTGGCAATTTGCTCACCAGCTTTACCAAATTTAATGACAAAACAGCTGGTTCCACGAACATCTGTCATGAGTTCCTCGCGTCCATCTCCGAAGGCTTGTAATTTTGCATAGGCATCTTCACGCCATGGAAGGATACAACCAAGCAAGATATCTTCATCCCAATGTTTTTGGTAGAAGGCTTCGATTTCAGGATTCAATTGCGCAAGGGCACGAAGTTCATCCATGCTTCCACAAAGAACTACACCAGGTTTGTTGCGGTTGCGTTCTTTGGCTTCAAACTTCCGTTCCAAGCCAGCCTTGTCGCTAGTCATGATGATGTAGCCAACTTTGGTAGGGCAGACGATACAACCACCCTCGCCTTTAAGAATGTCAAATCCTTCTTGTGAAAGTGTACCGTCCCATTGAATGTGTTTTGTCATAAATTTCGTCCTCTTCTATTTCTTTTTTTCTATTCTATCAAAATTCCCAAAAAGCTTCAATATATTTTCTGAAAATTCTTAATTAACTATACAATTTTATTGCCAATAGGCGGGCCGATTCTTCTCATAAGCAGCAATCAAGTCCTCGTATTGGAGGGTAATCCCAATGTCATCTAGACCGTTGAGTAATTTGTGCTTCCAATCCCTATCAATCTCAAAGCTGAATTCTCCAACAGGCGAGATGATCTTCTGCTCTTCCAAATCCACCGTTACCTCATCTGTCGGCTTCAAGCTTGCCAGCTTATGACGAACCTCTAAAGGCTGGACTATTGGTAGCATCCCATTATTGAGTTCATTATTGTAATGGATATCTCCAAAAGAGCCGGCGATAACAACTTTAAAGCCATAATCAGCTAAAGCCCAGGCTGCGTGCTCCCGAGAAGAACCAGCCCCAAAATTGTCGCCAGTAATCAAAATGGTGGCCTGACGATATTCTGCTTTGTTAAAGATAAATTCTGGATCCTCGGAGTATCGATCATCCAAGTAGCGCCAAGCGTACATGAGGTACTTTCCAAAGCCTTTTTTATCAATCAGCTTTAAAAATTGCTTGGGGAGGATTTGGTCGGTATCGATATTATCGTTCATCAAGGGAACCGTAGTTCCCGTATAAATGGTAAATTTCTCCATGATTCCTCCTTTTACTGGACTTCTGGCATTTGGCGTACATCGACAAAGCGACCGGCGATTGCTGCTGCTGCCGCCATTGCGGGGCTACAGAGATGGGTCTTAGCCCCAAATCCTTGGCGGTCTTCAAAGTTCCGGTTGCTAGTTGACGCACAGTGGACTCCATCCGGCACCTTGTCCGGATTCATTCCTAGACACATGGAGCATCCTGGATCACGCCATTCAAAGCCCGCATCCATGAAGATCTTGTCTAAGCCTAATTTTTCGGCAGCTTGCTTAACCGGACGAGAGCCAGGTACCACAATAGCAGTTAAGTTGGGCGCAATTTTTTTGCCTTTCACAAACTTAGCTGCCAACTCCAAATCGCTGAGACGCGCATTGGTACAAGAACCGATAAAGATATAGCCTAATTCAATGTCTGCTGGTTTTTGGCCAGGTTCTAGATCCATATAATGATAAGCCCGTTCATCATTCATGTCGCGAATGTCTGGAAAAGGAGTCTCAAAGTCCACTCCCATAGAAGGATTGGTCCCCCAAGTCACCATCGGAGCAAGATCAGATACATCCATACGGATTACTTTGTCATAAACGGCATCGTCATCACTAACCAGAGTCTTCCAATCAGCCACTGCAGTCTCAAAATCATCTGGCACACATTCACGTCCCCGGAGGTAGTCAAAGGTCGTCTCATCTGGATTCATGATCCCCATTTTGGATCCAAACTCGATAGACATGTTACAGATGGTCATGCGTTCTTCCATGGTCAAGCGATCAATTGCTTCTCCCCGATACTCTACGACGTAGCCAACTCCACAAGCAACACCGTAGCGCGCTATTAAAGCTAGGATGTAATCCTTTGAATAGATCCCTTTTTGTGGGGTTCCGGTGAATTCAACCAACATTTTCTTTGGTTTGACTTGCCAGATGGTTTGGGTGGCAAAGACATGCTCCACTTCACTGGTTCCAATCCCAAAGGCAATGGCACCAAAGGCTCCGTGTGTTGCGGTATGGCTGTCTCCACAGACAATAAATTTTCCAGGCTGGGTCCGACCGGTTTCAGGGCCCACCATATGAACGATTCCTTGCTTGGCAGAACCATGGGCAGCATGATCAATCCCAAAGTCCACCACATTCTCAGCTAATTTATCAATCTGGGCTTTTGAAATCACATCTCGAATATCAAAAATATTGACCGTTGGAACATTGTGATCAAAGGTTCCAAAGGTTAAATCAGGTCGTCGAACCTTGCGTCCTGCGTCCCGTAATCCTTGAAAGGCTTGCGGACTCGTCACTTCGTGGATGTAGTGTTGGTCCACATACATGAGTTGGGGTTGCCCTTCCACTCCTGTAATCACGTGGCGGTCCCAAAGTTTATCAAAGATAGATTTTCCACTCATCGTCTTTCTCCATTTATCTTCTTGCTAGGAAATCCATTGAAGGATTAGAAAGAGGGCACCTGCTAAAAAAAGGCTACTGCCCCACCAGGTAGCTTGAAAATACCATTTCCGCACCTTGTGGTGAAAGAGATATCCACCTAGTAGAGCTCCGAATCCACCAAGCACCCAGCTCTCGAGTAACAGGACCTTTTCAGGAATCCGCCACCTGTTTTGGATAGCTTTTCGTTTATCTAAACCATAGGTCAGAAATACGATACTATTCCAAATAGCAATAACAACTAAACAGCGATCTCTCCAAGTCATCTTAGAGATTCCCCATAATGGCTGCAGTCATCTCAGCAGTAGAAGCCTGACCACCTAGATCTCGCGTCAAAATTCCTTGATTCAAGGTTTGATTGACAGCTTCTTCGATCATTTCTGCACCTGCTGTTTCTCCAAAACTGTCTCGGAGCATCATGGCAACGGACAGGATCATGGAAATCGGATTGGCAATGCCTTGACCTGCAATGTCAGGTGCTGAACCATGAATCGGTTCGTACATACTTGGTCCTTGGTCAGAATGACTGGCAGATGGCATCACGCCTAGTGTTCCAGGAAGGACGCTCGATTCATCAGATAAGATATCTCCGAATAGATTTTCTGTCACTACAACATCAAAGCGGGCTGGATTGGTAATCATGATCATGGCCGCACTATCGACAAGCTGGTGCTCTAAGGTCACATCTGGAAATTCTTTAGCAACTTCTTCTGCCACTTGGCGCCACAATTTAGAAGTTGCAAGGACATTTTGCTTATCGATACTGGTCACTTTCTTACCACGTCCTTGCGCGATCTTGAAGGCTTGGCGCATAATCCGACGGATTTCTTCTGTACTGTAATCATTGATATCGCGTGCTGTATCTTCTTTTAAGATATGGTCTCCGAAGTAAATCCCACCTGTCAATTCACGTACGACCACAAAGTCGACACCCTCGATACGCTCTGGTTTCAAAGGAGACAAGTGTTTCAAAGCATCAAAAATCCGTACAGGACGAATATTGGCAAAGAGATTTAATTCCTTGCGAATAGCGAGCAGGCCTTGTTCTGGACGAACAGGAGCATTGTCATACTCAGGACTCCCGATAGCCGCGAGAAGAATAGCATCCGCTCCTTTAGCTGCTTTTAGAGTATCTTGGGGAAGTGGGTGGCCAGCGGCATCAATCCCAGCACCCCCAAAAGGTTTGTCTTCTAGACTATAATCAAAGCCGATTTTGGGAGCAACGGCTGCGAGGACCTCTAGTCCAGCTGCCATGATCTCAGGGCCAATCCCATCTCCTGCAAGTGTTACAATTTTCTTTGTCATGTTCATTTCCTCTTAGGCTTGTGGAAGATCACGGTAGGAGACAGCTCGTCCCATCTCACCCGCATTCTCTTTTTGAACCAGCGTGTTGGCATTGATATAAGCGATGGCAGAGGCTTTCAATACGTCAAAGTCCAAACCAGAGGCATTGAAAATCGTATCTGTATCGACATTTTCCACGGATACCAAGACACGGGCTTGGGCATCGATCCCATCTGTCACTGCATCGATATTGTATGAGGTCAAGCGAACGGTTTGGTTGAAGAATTTATCAATCGCATTAAAGATCGCTTCAACTGACCCTTGACCATTGGCAAGGAATTCAAGTACTTCCCCTTCTTCATTGCTGAGGCTAACTGCTGCTGTAATGGTTTCGTCTGCATTGGTGCTCAAGCGGAGATCGTTAAATTGGAATCCTTCTGGATTTTCCACTGCTGTACCGGCAACAAGGGCGCGGATATCGGCATCTGTGATCTCGTGTTTCTTGTCTGCCAGAGATTTGAACTTAGCAAACAATGGCTTGATGTCTTCTTCTGTGAAATCCAGTCCCAACTCATGCAGTTTTTCGACAAAGGCATGGCGACCAGACAATTTTCCAAGAGGGAGACTATTGCTCTTAACACCCACCAACTCAGGGGTAATTATTTCATAGGTAAGAGGATTTTTAAGGACCCCGTCTTGGTGAATACCAGACTCGTGTGAGAAGGCATTGCCACCAACAACCGCCTTGTTTTTAGGAATTGGAATACCAGAGTAACGAGAGATCAACTCAGAAGTGTTGATGGTTTCATTAAGGACGATCGGACTTTCCACTTGGAAATAGTCTTCACGGATATTGAGAGCAACTGCTACTTCTTCAAGCGCCGCATTGCCGGCCCGCTCCCCGATCCCATTAATGGTTCCTTCGACACGACGGGCACCATTTTTAACAGCAGCGAGGCTATTCGCCACGGCCATACCTAGGTCATCATGGCAATGAGGGGAATAGATAATCTCGCGGTCTGTCTTGACATGGTCAATCAAGTATTTGAAAATGGCACCGTACTCTGCTGGTGTCGTGAAACCAACTGTATCAGGAATATTGATGTAGCTAGCACCAGCATCGACTGCAGTCTGTACGACTTGCAAGAGGAAATCCAATTCTGTCCGGGTCGCATCTTCGGGAGAAAATTCCACAATCTCAAATTTTGAGCGAGCGTAAGAAACGTGCTCTTTGATCGCTTCAAGGATTTCTTCCTTGGTCTTGTTGAGTTTAAACTCCCGGTGAATCGGACTCGTTGCGATAAAGACGTGAACTTGCGGATACTTAGCATCCTTCAAGGCTTCATAACAAGCATCAATATCTGATTTGACAGAACGGGCCAAGCCTGTCACGGCTGTCTTGGTCAAGACCTTGGCAATCTCTTGAACAGCAGTGAAGGAATCAGGACTAGCTGCAGGAAAACCTGCTTCAATAGCAGAAATGCCCCACTTTTCCAATTGTTTAGCAATGGCAATCTTTTCTTTGATAGAGAAATTAACTCCTGGAGTCTGTTCACCGTCCCGAAGGCTGGTATCTAAAAATTCAACTTTACGCATAGGGTCTCCTCATTTCTATGTAGTGGATATAAAGAAAAACATCTCACTCGGATAACCAAGCGAGATGTTTTTGCCCGCTTGGTAAGCCAAACAGGACTAATGCTTCTGCACTAGCCCTTATACCTCAACAACAAATCAAATTGAATAAACTTAGCTGTTTTCATGTTTGACTTTCTCCTTTGTTCAATGTCTTGCCTAGTATTCTAGCATAGGCAAGAATCAATGTCAAGAATTTTCCGTAATATTCTGAATTTTTTGAATAGAACAAAATAAAGCTTTCGATTCTACTTAGTCTATAGACAGCCTGTTTTTACATAAGAAAACCGAGATGCTCTTAAAAAATTATAATGCTATAAACAAATAGGATCATTCAAACACATCATATAATGAAACTTTCCGCCGTGAGAAAAGTGCTAGAAACACGGATGTTTCTAGCACTCGGAATTATTGAGCCTAAGGAAAGTTTTTAAGATGACTTTGAATTCAATTTGAATAGCCTCTTTCGCCCTACTTCTTCTGATACAAATCAAAAACGATCTTGTCATTATAGAGGTCAATGGTATTGGCCTTGACATAGATTCCAAAGTCATTGTCAATTTCTGGTAATACAATGGTGATAGTAGACTGCTTTGGTGAAATTTGGATAAATTCTGGAATAGTTTTATTCTTGCTCAAGAGCTGCAAAACCATCCTTTGTGGAATTTGAAAGGTTCCGACTGAAAAATCCTTCACCGTCAAGAGAATGTTCCCATTTTCCAATTTGGATGGTTGAAAGTAAATATATAAGGGATACTCCTTCCCTAAGAAACTCAACTGCCCTTCTAATAGGATTTGCTGATTGTCCGCATAGACCTTGTAGTCGGACAGCTTATATTTTTTCAGAAGCGATTTGATGGTGTCATTGAGCTGATCTCGGGTTGTCGTCATGGTTCCAACTTTGACATCTTTGGTGCCAACTGCTTGATGAAGCTGGCTAACATCTTCTCTTGGCGTCGCTAAGCGTCCCTGCACGACTAAAGCAAAGGCTAAGAGAAGGCTGACCAAACCTAAAAATAACCATTTCCAAATATTGATTTTTTGAAGGAAGGGGACCTTCTCTTTGATGGGATTATTTTTGACTCCATGTTTTCTTCGTGGCATTGATTTTCTCCAATATTGCTTGTTTCATCTTTTCATAACCTGTGTTGTTGGGGTGAAAACGATCTTCTTCATACAAGGCATCGTTAGCAATCGTCGCCTTGCCATCACTGACTTCTGACACACCCATTTCCCCGTCGATTCCTTTATACAGGGCATCATTGATCGGAACGAAATAGACCTGATCAAATTGCGCTGTGGTTTCTTCCGTCGTCTCATTCCAACGATCTACAGCCGTCTGGATACTGGTTAATTCAGGAAAATTCAGGTAAAGAGGATTGTAGATTCCCACTACATAAATGGGAAGATGAGGATTGTCCTTTCTGGCCTTTGTAATAATTTCTTTGAGGTTCGCTGTATAATTCTTGAGCGGTTTTTGGATATCTGATAGAGAAAAATCACTCAGATGATCGACAACGACTTTGCGCAGATCATTTCCCCCAACCGTTAAGGTCATGACACGCGCCTTTTTGAGATCCTTCTGAAGGTCTGTTTGCTTCTTGAGCCGATCTAAGATCTGAGCACTTGTATTTCCAGCTACTCCATAGTTGACAGGTTGGTACTGGCCGTCATTTTCATTGGACAAACTTTGGGCAAGGATGGGCACAAAGCCCCCTTGCTTGGTGCTATCCCCTACTCCTTCGGTCAGTGAATCTCCTAGAGCTACATAAGTATAGGTGATTTCTTTCGCAGTCGTTTTGGGCTTGGTCATACGAGGGGACGCAGTTGGTAGCAGAGCACGAAATAGAAAGACAAAGACAAGAAGGCTGGTTAAAAAGAAAACCAAGCCTTGCATCATTTTTTTAAGATTCATATGAATACGATCGCTTATCCTTGAAAAATCACTTGTCCATCACAGATTGTATAAGCAACTTTCCCTTTTAATGTTTCACCCACAAATGGTGAATTGCCAGCTTTTGAAGCGAAATGATCCGATACCAAACGATCTGCTTCTGGATCAAAGATGGTCAAATCTGCCGGTCCATCCACTGCGATATATCCAGCATCAAAATCATAGAGACGTGCTGGATTATAGGACATCTTTTCAAGCAATTGCATCAGGCTTAAATGACCTGCATGCACCAAATAGGTCAAACCAAGAGAGAGCGAAGTTTCAAGCCCAGTCATTCCAGATGGTGCTTTGGTAATATCAGGAACATTCTTCTCATCCGCATGGTGAGGCGCGTGGTCCGTCGCAATCACAGAGATAACGCCTGACTTCAAGCCTTCAATCACTGCTAGACGGTCAGATTCCAAACGAAGAGGTGGATTCATCTTAGCATTGCTTCCTTTAGTCAAGAGCAGACTTTCTGTTTTCGAAAAGTGTTGAGGTGCCACTTCTGCCGTCACATGAGCTCCTAATCCTTGGGCAAATTCCACCACTTTGACACTTTCTTCCTTGGAAAGGTGTTGGATATGGAGGTGAGCACCTGTCGCATGGGCAATCATTGCATCACGCGCAGCCATTGAATATTCGGCTACACCCGTCGCCCCACAGACATGGAAGTGTTCCTTGGCAATGTTCTCATTCAAACCAAGAATGCCATTCAACTCAGGGTCTTCTTCATGCAGACTAATAAAGGTCCCTAGACGCTTAGCCTCTTCCAAGGCTTCACGGACAACCTTAGTACTTTGAAGGGGAATCCCATCATCTGAAAATCCCACTGCACCGGCCTTAAGCAGGCCTTCAAAATCTGTCAGGTGTTGACCGTCAAAGTTCTTAGTCACCGTCGCAACCGTATGAATGTGAAGATTTTCCTTGGCTGCAGAAGCTAAGACTTCCTCTAAGGTCGCAATATCTGAAATGGTCGGATTGGTATTGGCCATCATGACCACTCTGGTAAAACCACCAGCAGCCGCGGCTAAGGCACCCGTATGGATGTCTTCTTTATGAGTTTGACCGGGTTCACGGAAATGCACGTGTACATCGATCAATCCAGGAGCTACAACCAGACCAGTAGCATCAAGGACTTCTTGTCCATCCGTTGGGAGGTTTTCAGCGATCTCTACAATTTTCTTTCCTTCAATGCGAAGATCACAGACTTGATCCAAGCCAGTTTTGGGATCCATTACGCGACCATTTTTAATGACAACCATTGCATTCTCCTTTATTCATAAAAATCAACATGCGACTCTAACAAGCGGTCGCCGTCATAGCGAAACATTGCTGAAAAGAAGGGTTTATCCTCCAACAACCACTCGACAAAGGTGTGGTCCCCTTCCCAGGTTGGTTTTGAGAGGACTTGATCATAAGGCACCCACTCCAAGGTTCCTTCGTTACACTCGATCAGTTCTCCTTCAAAATCTGTTACCTTGAAGACATAGGTGTACCAGTCCAAATCTGGAGTAAACTCTGGAAATGTAATGATCCCTTTCAAGACTGGCTTGGCTCTAAGGCCCGTCTCCTCAAAAATCTCACGCGCAGCACACTCCTGTGGGGTTTCTCCGCGTTCTAATTTTCCACCAACTCCGATCCATTTACCTTCATGGACATCATTGGGCTTTTTATTGCGATGCAACATGAGAAATTCTTTCCCATTGTCAATGTAACAAATCGTTGCTAATTGTGGCATTTCTTTCTCCTATCTTAACCAATCAATCGGCTCACGTCCCGCCTCTTTCAAAAATTGATTGGTTTTTGAAAAGGGTTGGGAACCAAAGAATCCTCGGTAGGCCGATAAAGGACTTGGGTGAGCTGATTCAAGGACCAAATGTCGATCGTGGGTAATCAGCGGCTTTTTCTTACGGGCATAAGATCCCCAGAGTATAAAGACAACTGGCTCCTCCAACTCATTGACCACCTTGATCACAGCATCTGTGAAAGGCTCCCAAATTTGTCCTGCATGACCATTAGCCTGACCAGCTGGAACCGTCAAACAGGCATTGAGCAAGAGCACCCCTTGCTCTGCCCAAGAGGTCAGATCATGCGACCGCTTCTCTCCAATATCTGAGCGTAATTCTTTAAGAATATTTTGCAAAGAAGGCGGCGCTGGTACATGATCTGGAACAGAAAAACTTAAGCCCTGCGCTTGATCCGGTCCATGGTAGGGATCTTGGCCTAAGATCAAGACCTTGACCTGATCCATCTCTGTCGTCTGCAAGGCCTTAAAGACCTTGTCACGCGGTGGATAAACCACTCCTTTGCTGTAGACTTCATTCATAAAGTCATTGATCTGGTGAAAATACCCTTCTGGAAGATGGGACTTGATGGCTTCATGCCAGGGTGAATGCTGCATGGAAACTCTCCGCTATCCAATAAATTCTTACCTTCCATTATACCACATTTGGTGCAGAACTACTGGATAAAAAAGAGGCTGGACATTTTTGTCCAACCTCTATTGCTGCCTGTCAAACAAGCCAGAGCTTTTATGTATTTTCCTTCTTGGTAAATCCTGCTAGACCGATCGAAGCGACTAGTAAAATTTGCGGTAAGAATTGAATGAGGTAGCGGGTCTTCCCGCCTTCAAAGATGGTTAAGAAGAGCAAGCCACCAAAGACCGCTAAGGAAAGGAAGTTAAAGTCATCTGTATCTCGACGTTTGAAATAAGCCCCAACCAAACCAGCCGATAGAACGATCCAGATCACCTGCTTCACAAATTCATAATACTTGTATTGCGGGCGATCAATGCTAAGGAAATAGGTCCGCACCCATTTTGCCAGACCATTATTTTTAGTCAGGGGTGCATAGAGAGGGTTAATCAAAGGCGTCTTCTCATACTCTACATCTCGGTACAGCCAGCCAAGGGTTCCTTCTGCTACCGTCAAGGATTGCTTGTAGTAGATATGACCGATCAAACCTAAAGGTCCATATTCCTTGAGACGGCGCTTGATTTCTTTGATCACATTTTCCTTTTTAAAGAGGCCATTGTTGTAATCTGAGCGCTTGTCCTCATCGATATAGGCCAACAATCCCTCTTTCATATCTTCTTGGTTATGACCCATATCCGTCAAGCCCAGATTGATAAACAAGAGCGGTCCTTTAGCCAACCCTTCTTGTTTCAAGATCGGTACAACTGTTTGATGATTGACCGCTGTATTCAATCCTGCAAAGACAAAGCCTGTCATCATGACTGTCACCGTAGCAATCTTGCCAAAGGCCTTCCAATTTCCTCTGAAGAAGAGCACAGCCCAAAAGGCAATCATGACAATAATCGTCGTTGGACGGATCAACATGGTCACGCCAGATAAGATTCCCAAGCCAACATTCTTCTTCCAGGAGCCTGCTTGATCTTCCTTCAAGAGATCCAAGGCCCACCACAATTGAAGAGCAATCAATGGAAGAGGCGGAATGTCCGTGTACATGGAATAGAAATACGGCGAGTAACAGATCAAGCTCACATAGAAGAGATAGACCAGATCAGCTGTTTTTTGATTGAAATGCTTCTGAGACAGCTTATACAAGAGGACTGCTCCCAGATTAACATAGAGGATATTGAGAGCCTGCATGACCCACAGACCGCTAGAGCCAAATAAGACATAGAAAAACTTCTCGTAAAGAAAGAGCGGAATGTTATTGGGATTGCGACTGAGGTAGTTGGTGATAGAGGATTGCTTAAGAAGATCAAATGCCCCTTTGAAAACAACTGCGGCATCCCGACGGATAAAGAGCTCCGCACAGACCATGACAATCAACTGAAAGAGAACCGCTCCAAGCAAGAAGCCTTTTTTGTGTCGGGTCAACCAAGCAAAGGCACTCTTTAGCCCATCGCGTTTCAGCCAGGCTAGCAGAAATAGCAATCCAGCACCTAAAATGGCTAGCCATGAAATCTCTCTCAGATAGATCACACTAATCAAGAACCAGTGGACCATCACTAGCAACATGACAACATGAAGCATCCCAAATAGAATACGTTTACTTTTCGATAACATAGGTCCATTATATCAAAAAAACAGCATTTCTGCTGTTTTGGGGTGATCATCAACTGTAAAATGGTAATTATGGATACATTCATTTTATCCAACCAATTTTTAACTATTAACCTTAACTAACCTAAAACACTAGGATTAAAATACATACTAACCCAAGATAAATTCCAACCGTTAGAATCATTCCGATTTTATAAAAACCGACTAAGCCGGCATATCGTTCGACAAAACCAATCTGTGGGTCGACTGGATTATAAAAGAATGTCATGGGAGACCCGATTGGGAATATCATCCGCAAATCCAGATTTTTGCCGGCTCCAAGAATATAGGTACTATCGAAAACATTGGCCTGCCTAGATTTGGAAGAAGTCTCCCTAAAATAAGCATAGGTGAATGTCTTTTGGTATCTTTCTCCCCCCGACTTGATACTCCACCACAGGCAGGGAAATAGGCAATTACTACTATCATACCGGATTTTACTTTGAATTTCAAGTTAACCACCAACTAGTGAAAAGAGTATAAAAAAGAAGCGTTAGAAACGCTTCCGTCCTATTATTTATTTTGCCAAGTTTCTTGGTTTTCCTTGAAACGGTGCAACAACTCTAAACCTTCAGAAGTGATGTAACCTTGTTCTTCTGCCAAATGAATCAATTCAGTATAGTTAGACAAGGTTTCAAGTTGAACGCCAGCTTCCGCAAATTTCTTATCGGCTTTCTCCAATTGGTAGGTAAAGATGGCTACGACACCAAGAACGTCCGCCCCTTCACGCTTGGCAGCTGCGACGGCATCCAAGACAGATCCACCAGTAGAAATCAAATCTTCCACTACGACCATCTTTTGGCCTTGTGGTACACGGCCTTCGATTTGATTACCAGCACCGTGGTCTTTTGGTTTGCTACGAATGTAGGCAAATGGCAAATTCATCTTGTCCGCAATAATCGCACCGTGAGGAATCCCTGCAGTTGCAGTTCCTGCAATCACTTCTACTTCAGGGAAAGCTTCCTTGATTTTATCTACAAATCCATTTTCGATCAAGGTACGAGTTTCTGGATAAGCAAGTGTTACACGGTTATCTGTATAAATTGGGGACTTGATCCCAGATGCCCAAGTAAAAGGTTCTTCTGGTTTCAAATAAACCGCTTCGATTTTCAAAAGATGGCTAGCAATATCTTTAGCTAATGACATGACGACTCCTTTTTACGATTTTAATCATATACGAATTAAATAAATTATTAGTTTAAACAACAACATTACAGGTTAGTGAATGCGTTAGGGAAGGCCCTATCAGGCTTCCCGTACAGCTACAAAAAATCCCACTTTTAGTAGCGATTGGTATTCCGACGATTTAGAGGATAAAACGATTATTTTTATCCTCTAAATCTAGTGAATGCGTTAGGGAAGGTCCCATAGGACTTCCCGTAGAGCTACAAAAGTTTCACTTTTAGTAGCTCTTACGCATTCCACTGTCTCTTAATTTCATGGTAAGCGTCCCATGGGTTTTCTGCTTGGATGATTGGACGTCCAACGACAATATAGTCAGAGCCGATTTTATGAGCTTCTTGTGGCGTCATGACCCGTTTTTGGTCACCGATTTCAGCTCCAGCTGGACGAATCCCTGGTGTCACACAGACAAAATCTGATGAAGTGGCATCCTTGATCAAGGCCACTTCATGGGCTGAGCAGACAACCCCGTCCAAGCCAGCTTCTTGGGCCTTGCGAGCATAATTGACTACTGATTCTTGGACCGTTGTTTGGATGTTTTGGCAATCACGCATGTCTTCTTCACTGGTAGAAGTCAGCTGGGTCACGGCTACCAATTTAGCTCCTTCACCAAGAGCTGCCTTGGCTTCGCGCATCATCTCTACACCACCAGCTGCATGTACCGTCACCATATCTACTCCGAAGGTACCGAGTACAGACATGGCTGATTTGACTGTATTTGGAATATCATGTAATTTTAAATCAAGGAAAATGCTGTGCCCAAGCCCTTTGAGATAATGTACAATTTCAGGACCAACTGCATAGAAAAATTCCATTCCGATTTTTACAAATAATTTTTCGTCTTCTGGAAAATGCTCTAAGAAGTGTTTGACATCCTCGAAAGCTGGGAAGTCAAGGGCGATAATAGGACGTTCTTCACGCATGGATTACTCCTTTTTATGATTGATCATTTTGTTCACAAAAAAACCTTGCCCGAGGCAAGGTTACACGAAAATTAGGTAAGAACAACTACCATGATTCACCGTCTAGACCTTAGGAGCCTCTCTGGACTACTTTAAAGGTTTTTCTACATTGTAGTACGATATTAAAGAAAAGTCAAGAAATAATCGCAAAACATTCGGATTCAATCCGTCTTTTTTTAATTTTATTAGAATGAGTTCTAAATTATGAAAAAAAACTTGACAGATAATCTTTTTTCCTGTATAATACTTAATATGCTGAGTAAGGGTTGTTTAAAGTTGTTACTTACTCAGTAGCCTGTTGGGGTTGTTGCCAACAGGCATTTTTTGTTGTCTTGATGATCTTTAAAGTAGATTTTCCCGTACATGTTTTCGGAAGTTCTCAAGGGTATCAATCCCATAGTGATCCATGACTTGTGGCAGATCTTCGATGATGGTTGGACAAGCATAAGGATCGGTAAAATTAGCGGTTCCAACTCCAATCGCAGAGGCTCCTGCAATCATCATTTCAATAGCTGCTTCTGCTGAATCCACACCTCCCATTCCGATAATCGGAAGTTTAGTGGATTGAGCAACCTGGCGGATGAGTTTTAATGCAACTGGGAAAACGGCTGGACCCGACATGCCTCCGGTTCCATTGGCAATGATGGGCTTACCAGTCTTGAGGTCAAACCGCATCCCGACCAAGGTATTGATCATGGTTAAGCCGGTCGCTCCTGCATCCTCTGCTGCTTTTGCGACCTGCGTGATGTCTGCCACACTAGGCGTTAACTTAACATAGACAGGGACTGAGGATGCTTCTACCGCTGCTTTCACAGCCGCATAGGCCAACTCAGGAACCTGCCCGATTAAGAGACCATTGTTCCCATGGTCTACATTTGGACAAGAGATATTGAGCTCAATCGCTTTGACATTTGGCGCTTGCGAGATCTTCCTAGATACCGTTGCATACTCTTCGTTGGAGAAGCCAGCTACGTTGGCAATAATCGGTAGCTCCGGATAATGTTGGGCCAACCAAGGAAGTTTTTCCGCCAGAACTACGTCTACACCTGGATTTTGGAGGCCAATGGCATTGAGCATGCCTGCAGGAGTCTCAGCGACACGGGGCGTCGGATTACCAAAACGGGCCTCCGCAGTTGTCGCCTTGATCATGATGGATCCAAGCAGGTCTAAGTCATAGTATTTGGCATATTCCTGACCAAAGCCAAAACAGCCAGATGCCGGAATAATCGGGTTTTTCAAGTCTAAACCAGGTAAGGATACGGCTAGTCGATTTGCTGTCATAAGGTCCTCCTACATCACAATCGTTCCGGTTTCAAAGACCGGTCC
This sequence comes from Streptococcus sp. 27098_8_66, assembly GCF_041431945.1. Taxonomy (NCBI): domain Bacteria; kingdom Bacillati; phylum Bacillota; class Bacilli; order Lactobacillales; family Streptococcaceae; genus Streptococcus; species Streptococcus sp. 27098_8_66. The sequence goes on from NZ_JAPVYS010000001.1 coordinate 382,693, forward strand.
GTCTTCACACACGCGCTTATTAGCTGCTTGGCTTTCATTTTCCAGATGCACTACACAGGCGTAGCAAGCCCCCATCCCACAAGCCATACGCGATTCCATAGAAATGTAAGCTCGGGGATGATCATGGAATTTGGTATTGACATATTTGAGCATGCCTGGTGCTCCACAAGAATAGATAGCGTCAAACTCCTGGTCCATCTGTTCAACGACCGTAGAGACATAGCCCTTAGTGCCATAAGTCCCATCGTCTGTCGTTACAGTGACATGAGCAACCTTAGAAAGCTCTTCTTCCAAAATGACGGCTTCTTTGGTCGCAAAGCCGACAACCACTTCAACTTCCACCCCTTGCTCATGGAGTTGTTTGGCCACTTGGACCAAAGGAGGAACACCGATCCCGCCACCAATGATCAAGGCTTTCTGACCTTGGCCGAGATTGGTGAGATCAAAGCCATTTCCCTGAGGTCCCATCACGCTGAGTTTGCTACCGATTGGCAATTGGGAAAAGATAGCTGTCCCCCCACCTTCGATGCGGTAGATCAAGCGACACGTCTGTGTCTTACGATCAATCTCAGAAATTGAAATCGGACGGCGAAGGAGCTTGGACCCATCAGGGACGCGGATATGAAGGAATTGACCTGGTAGCATTTGCGCCACCATTTCTCCCTTCAGGATCATAGAATAGATGCGCGGAGCGATCTCTTCTTGAGCAACTAGCTCCATCTCCTCCATCATGATGTTGCCAAAGCGTTTTTTACAACTGTCACTGACCATTGGTTTCCTCTTCTTTCTTTCAGCAAAAAAGACCTCGCAAAAGCAAGGCCCTACAAATGATCAGCTAGACTCCGTCTGCTGATCTTTTTTCTGTCTTTCCTTGCAGGCCTCTCTGGACCTCTTAAAGGTTAAATTTGTCTCATTATATCGCGCTCCTTCTCGCTTGTCAAGTAAAATCAGTAACTCAGGAAACTTTACGGGGGTCAAAATCTTCTGGGATCGGTTTGATGTATTGCATGGCGATTCGGTTTTCAGGTTTGCGGTCGACCAAGTAGAGAACCAACAAGAAGATCCATTCCAGGGGCTTCATCAGATAGTAAATGACATCCATGGCCCATTTCTTCTTGATATGTTTGGCAAAGGGATAGCCATAGCGGTCGTAATTGCGACGCAAGAAGCGATGGAATCGCGGCGTCTTTTCTTCTAACACCTGCTCAAAGGCATTGGCAATACAGAGCTGGCGATTGACGACAACCGGATGGCCGTGACGGACCCCCATCCGCTGTGGTTTGACAACTGTTTCATGACCACCAGCCGCAACCGTACAGAGATAATGCTCATCAATGATGAGATTCTGAGGAGGGATCTTTTGGGAAAAGGCCCAGTCTGCTGTATTGGTCCAGGCGTTGATCATAGAATCTGGTTGTTGGCCAAATAGCATGAGGATGAGAACGACAAGAGCCAGGGTTGGTAAAGCGACAAGGACTGCTAGCCATGGCCAGTTGCGTGACTTGTGTAAAATCTGATGGAAATACTGAAGCAGGCCATTTTCATAGGTGATTTCTGTTCGATCTTCCTGCCACTCCTTAATACGAACCCACAAAAGATTGATGGAATAGATCAGTAAGAAAAAGGTGTGAAAACTTGCTACCTGAAGTTGGCTATCAAAAACTAAGAGGAGAACCACTCCTCCTAGAATGCCACTGATGCAGAAGACGTTTGCCAGCGGAGAGAGGGAATTAGCATCTCGGTAAGAATAGATGATCAAGGATAACAAGGTGAGCGCTGCAAGGGTGAAGAAGGTTGGATAGGCACCCGACCAGATCAAGGCGTGTTTCTGCGAATTGATCAACCTTTCACTCCAATCGTAAAAACTCATATCTTTCACGATGAAAATGAAAATTGATTCGAGAAGACAGCCAAAGAGACCAAACCAAAGAACGATTGTTGGCTGTTGCTTCTTCTTTTTGACAGGCTTATTACTTGAAGTCTCTTGCCTTTCTTTCATTTCTAATGAGGCATCCTTTTCTATCAGCTCTTCGCCCTTGACTGGTCCTCTATCTTCAAACAGATCTGGATCTTTGAGAGCTTCTTCCTCCGCTTCTTTGAACTGGATGCTAGACCACCGACCGATCCCATAGATAATGACAAAAATATTGGGGACAAAGAGGGCCAGAGTCAAACCGTAAGGAAAAATCTCTATCGTAAAGGATAAAATTGCAAAAAAACTAAATTGAACCACTGAGTCCGACAGAGCATAGAGCGACTCACGAATGACAAAATAGATGTAAAAGGCCAATAGAATCAGGGCATTGGTCACAAAATTGATCTGTAACAGGCCGGCTGTAAAATGCGTCTCCAAATCCTTATCCTTTTTCTTATACCAGGAAACGAGTTTTTTCATAAGATCTCCTCAATCCATTTTTTACCATTCTATCAAGCAGCTCACCCCTTAAGCAAGGCAAAACTGTATTTTTCCATCAAAATCAGTCCCCAGATGGAGATTTTGTTTCCAATTTTCTATTTTTTATATATTTGATCTAGCCTACTTCCTATTACCTCCCTCACCCTGCGTTATTTTCTGATACAGTCCTTGAAAAACCACATTTTACGGGAAAAACGCGCTCTTTTATGTTAAAATAAAAGCATGAGAATACAACAATTACAATACATTATCAAAATCGTCGAAACCGGCTCTATGAATGAAGCCGCAAAACAACTCTTCATCACGCAACCTAGCCTTTCCAATGCCGTCAAGGACTTGGAAAATGAGATGGGGATTGAAATCTTTATCCGGAATCCTAAAGGGATCACTTTAACCCGCGATGGGATGGAGTTTCTCTCTTATGCCCGCCAGGTGGTGGAGCAGATCGACCTCTTGTCCGAGCGCTATAAAAATCCTGTGGGTTCTCGTGAGCTTTTCAGCGTCTCTTCACAGCACTATGCCTTCGTGGTTGAGGCCTTCGTTTCACTATTGAAGAAAAGCGACATGGAAAAATACGAGCTCTTCCTACGGGAGACGCGGACTTGGGAGATCATCGATGACGTCAAGAATTTCCGAAGCGAAGTTGGCGTACTCTTTTTAAATAGCTACAACCGGGATGTCCTCTCTAAGATGCTGGATGATAATCACCTGATTGCCACCCACCTCTTTACAGCGCAACCTCATATCTTTGTCAGCAAGAGCAACCCTCTTGCCAAGAAAGAGATCGTTCACTTATCTGATCTGGAAGATTTCCCATACCTTAGCTATGACCAAGGAACCCACAACTCCTTCTACTTCTCAGAAGAGATCCTCTCGCAAGAGCATCATAAGAAATCCATCGTCGTCAGTGACCGGGCTACCCTCTTTAATCTCTTGATTGGTCTGGATGGCTACACCATTGCGACCGGAATTCTCAACAGCAATCTCAACGGAAATAACATCGTCTCCATCCCCCTTGATATCGAAGACCCGATCGAGCTGGTCTACATCAAACATGAAAAAACAGCCCTCTCAAAAATGGGAGAAAAATTCATCGAGTACTTGCTTGAGGAAGTGAAGTTTGATAAGTAAAAAAATATCTGAGTGATCCATGTTCACTCAGATATTTTTTATTGTCTTAATTGTGAAAATACTTCCCCAATTTTTTCTTCGATAACTAGGTCTGCTTGCTTGTCTTGTGGGATACTGGTTTTATTGATGACAACCAGCTTCTTCCCTTGGAAATACTGGATCAAGCTAGCTGCTGGGTAGACCACGAGAGAGGTACCGCCGATAATCAGGAGATCAGCCTCTTTGATGGCTTGGGCTGCTTGACTAAAGACCCCCATATCGAGAGGTTCCTCGTAAAGAGTCACATCAGGCTTGACCACCTTGCCGCAGTCCAGACAGTGTGGAACCGGGCCTTCTAAAGCTAGAAAGGACTCCAAATCATAAAATCGCTGGCAATCCGTACAGTAATTGCGGTCGGCATTGCCATGGAGCTTCAAAATTTTTTTAGAACCAGCCATTTCATGGAGACTATCAATATTTTGTGTCACCACTGCCTTGAGCTTACCGGTCTCTTCAAGCCGAGCCAGATACCGATGGGCTGCATTGGGCTTGGCATCTGGGTATAGCAAGTACTTCTTATAAAAGTCGAAAAAGTCCTCAGGATAACGCTCAAACATGGTATGGGAGACCAATTGTTCAGCTGTCAAATGCCGCCCTACCTGAACACTATAGACACCGTCTGAACTTCGAAAATCTGGAATATTTGACTCCGTGGAAACTCCTGCCCCACCGAAAAACACGATCCGATGACTCTGATCAATCATCTCCTGTAGTTGAGCAATCTTATCCATCTACTTCTCCTTTAGTAGCTCTTCCATCACAGCATTGGCCTGATCAAAATAAAAGTTAGCTTGATCATAATGGATGCCTGTGTAGCTTGCAAGGTCAATCAAATTCTTCATAAAATCCTGAGAAGAGAAACCCGTCGTCCGATGGAGCTCTTCTTCATCAAAAGGCTTGATCAAGTGTGCCAAGGGATTGCGAACTGATTTTTCTAACTCCCGCAATTGTTGGGCCGCAACTTTGACGCTATCTGGCAAATCCAACTGCACAATCAACTCCGTCAAACTGGACGAATTGACCACACTTTCGCTGTGGAATTGCTGCAGGATAGGGTTGTCGGACGCATGCAGGCTCTCAAACTTCCAACGGTCATAACTCGATTCTTTGGAGTTATGAATATAGTTTGTTATGTCAGGAATTTTCAACTGAATCAATCGCATAAAGATCCGATAGATGGCTGGGCTAACGGCACGAACAAAGTCAATAATCTGCTCATTTCGCAACTTCGCCTCGAGATCATAGAGGTAGTTGGCCAACTGCTCATCTTCTGGATCTTCATGCCAAAAAAGCTGAAAACCAGTCGCCTCTAGCAACTCGGTTCTCAACTTTTGATTCATGACGGGTTGGATATTGAGCTCTCGACGCTCCGCCATTAACTGTAGTAAACTTACCAACAAATCCGGTACTTCTTCCTGCTGCTTGATAGAGCGCAGAGCACGGCTGTAGTGATAATTTTGGAGATCGTAGAGCCATTCATCATGAAGGAATTTTGCCATTAGTCTGCAATCAAGGTCTCAAGACCAACTTTCATCATGTCTGTGAAAGTAGTTTGACGTTCTTCAGCAGTTGTGTCCTCATCTGGATTGACCAAACTGTCTGAAATAGTCATGATGGCAAGCGCATCAACATGGTGTTGAGCAGCAAGATAGTAAAGGGCTGCTGCTTCCATTTCTACAGCTTTCACACCCCACTTACCAAGCTCAATATTCTTTTCACCATAGTTTGAATAGAAGACATCTGATGACAAGACATTTCCGACGTGAGTCGTCATGCCAAGGTCTTTGGCAATGTGGTAAGCCTTATCTAAAAGATCAAAGCTAGCGATTTGAGGGAAATCGTATTGAGGCCAGTCGTTGCGGATGATGTTTGAGTTGGTTGCAGCTGCTTGTGCCAAGACCAATTCACGAACATGCACATCCTCATTCAAAGAACCAGCCGTTCCCACACGGATCAATTTCTTCACGCCATAGTCGACAATCAACTCACGCGCATAGATAGAGATGGATGGCATCCCCATCCCAGTACCCATGACAGAAACACGGTGACCCTTGTAAGTCCCTGTGTAACCAAACATGTTACGGACTTCGTTGAAGCAAACAGCGTCTTCAAGGAAATTCTCAGCAATAAATTTCGCACGAAGAGGATCCCCAGGAAGAAGAATTTTATCAGCAATTTCACCCTGCTTAGCAGCAATATGGATAGACATAATTAAGATATAAAGGGCGACAGAGAACAAAGTAAAAATATGAAACTGACGATGCATCGCAGATGCTAGACAGTTTATCTTTTTTACACAGTTCTCCGCCCGTATTCAGTTCAGCGAATACGGTTAACCCATCCTTTCTTTTTTTATTGAGTAATTAGGAGAGCTTTCCGCTCGTGTTCAAATCAGAACACATGCTCTACCTTTCTTTTTTATTTTGTTAATGAGTCCAAAAATGCATAGAGTTTAGCATTCATTTCTCGATAATCGTAAACACAAATGGCTTCAGGTTCTTGAACAAAGGTCAGGTTTTGACTTTGTTCTTCCAAAACATCTTCACCGTCTGCAGCAATCAAGAGATCGACTGCTTCTGGATCAAATTCTAAGTGGGCTTGGAAGGCATAGTGTTTAGGACTGAAGCGAATCATCTGACGTGGACACCCTTGACTGGTCGCAAGAACGACAGCATCTTCTGTCAATCCTGGCATATCGCCATGCCAGTGGCCGGTTTCAAGAATTGCTCCAAACTCACCGACATGTGGATCTGTTAGTCCTTCAGGCGTCAAGGTCACAGGATAAACCCCAATCTCACGTTCCGGACTGTGGTCATACTTCGCACCATAGGCAACAGACAGGAGCTGGGCACCCAGACAGACCCCAATAATATAACGTTCTGCCTTGATGGCTTTTTGAATCAACTCGATCTCTGCCTGAGGATCGTAGTATGGAAAAGCTTCTCGATCTTCATCTGGCGATTGAGGACCTCCCATCACAATTAAGAAGTCAATCTCATCCACTGTCTCTGGTAAGGCTTCATTCTCATAGACTTTGGTCGTGGTCACTTGATGGCCACGCTCCTGTGCCCATTTTAGATAAGCACCCGGCACTTCAAAAGTTTCATGCAGTACAAAATGTACCTTCATCATTTCTTCTCCCATCTCTTTCGAATCACATAAGACAGACCAGCCACAAGCACAAGCGGGATAGTCAAATTCCAAGCTTGGCCTGTAAATCCAAGGCTCAGGGCAATGGCTGTCAGAGGAGCTTCTAGGGTCGTCCCTAAAAAGACTGTCGCTCCAAGTAGCATCCCTAGAGCAAGATCCAGATGAATCCCAAGGACTGTCAAAAGCAAGGTCACTAGATAGCCAGAGCCAATCCCTAAAGCAAATGATGGTGTCAAAGTTCCCCCATAGGCACCATTGCGCAAGAGGAGATAAACCAGAAGCCCCTTCACTGCAAGAGTCAGTGGAAGATAAGGAATCGACTGGCTAGACAAGAGGGCTTGCGCCAGTACCTGGCCATTTCCCATAAAGATAGGGAAAAAGGCTACTAGGCTCCCCAGCACTAGAAAGGCTAGAGGAAGAGACCAAAGAATCGTCCTATCCTTCCGCCGTTTGTGACTAGCCCGCTTGGCTAGGAAAGCAAAGACCAGAGCCAAGGGAGTGACCAAGAAAGCAATCACAATAGCCTGTAAGAAGCTGCTAGCTGACCATGAAACTGCGGACAGGTGATAAATGGCCTCCTGACCAACGATGGACTGAGCGACCCAGGTGGCCAGATAAGTACTGGTCAAAACAAGTAAAAAGTTCTGCCAACTGTAGGCGAGTCCTAAGGTCTCAAAGACAAATAAGCTACTGGCAAAGGGGACCTGATAGACCGCAGCCAAACCAGCTCCAGCCCCACAGGCGATCAAGACTTTTCGCTCTTTGAGAGCTAGTGAGAATCCCTTCGCCAAGCGACCAGCTAGAAGAGCCCCGACCTCACGTGGGGCTCCTTCTTTTCCGACCGATGCGCCTGCTCCGACAATTGCCACCTGCATCCCTGCATGAAGGAGGTGGGCTAAGGGCGCTGGTTCCCTGTCTCCAGCTAAGTCAATTTGCTGGCGAATAGACAGGATCTTATAACGTCTTTGCAGAACATACCAGAAGCCAGCTGCCAAGCACCCAGTCACACACAAAACCAGAAATCTACGGAGACCTCCTGCTGCTTGAAATTGCTGGAGCAAATCGGAACTAGCTTGGCCAAAGGCCAGCCCTTGCACCCCTTCTAGTAGATAATGACAGGCAATTCCGACCAGACCTGTCCCGATCCCTAATGATAAGGTGGCTAGAAGCAACCTCAGCCCGTAGGGCAGACTTTGGAGTCGTGCTTTCATTGGATTAGAGTTCAGCAAGGATCGCTTTTAGCAAACCTTTGAAGTCGCCTTTGACGCGCTCTGTCACTTCTACTACTTCTTCGTGGTTGAGCTCTTCTTGGAAACCAGCCGCAAAGTTGGTAATACATGAAATACCAAGAACCTTCAAGCCAGAATGCGCTGCAATGATGACTTCCGGAACAGTTGACATACCGACAGCATCTGCTCCAAGTGTCTTATAAGCACGGATTTCAGCTGGAGTTTCGTAGGTAGGACCAGTCACACCGATATAAACCCCATCATCCAACTTGATACCCAATTTGTCAGCCACTTTATGAGCTGTCTCCCGGTATTCAGGTGTGTAAGCTTTTGACATATCAGGGAAACGTGGACCAAAGTCATCCAAGTTTTCACCGATCAATGGGTTTTGACCAGTCATATTGATGTGGTCTGTGATGGCCATCAAAGTACCAGGACCAAATCCGATACCACCAGCAGCGTTGGTAACAAGAACCCCTTCACAGCCCAAAACTTTCATGACACGAACTGGGAAAGTCACCACTTCTAGTGGGTTTCCTTCGTAGAAGTGGAAACGTCCTTGAAGGGCCAAAACCTTGCGTCCAGCAAGCTCACCATAAACCAATTTACCAGCATGGCCGACAACCGTTGAACGACCCCAGTTTGGAATTTCAGAGTAGTCAACTACGACTGGATTTTCGATTTCTTCAGCCAGTTCTCCAAGACCTGATCCAAGGATCAAGCCAAACTCAGGTGCTTCCATTCCTTTGCCTTTCAAAAAAGCAGCTGTTTCATTGATTTTTGCTAATAATGTCATTGCATATCTCCTTTATGATTTCCTTAAAAATTGGCCAATTTTGTCAAATGTATTGGCATTGCGAATGGTCAACAGACGGTAATCCGGTATCTTGAGGACTTGTCTGTGGTAAGCGGTCTTTGTATAGGTTTCTTCTGAGTATTTGCCCCAGTAGATCCCAAGGCTTCCACGATGGATGATTTCATCACCGAGTGAAAAAGAGGAGACCAGCTCCCAGACAGCATCCTGATTGAGGCCTTCTGTGTAAAAGAGAACATCCTTGCGGGCCAGATCCTCCTGCCACCAGTCTGGTAGAGTAGCGAGATCTTGCGCATAGTCCTCAGCTGAAAAGAGAGAAAAAGACTAGATAAAGGGATAGTGATCACGAAAGAAATGTCCCAGCAAATCTACCAATTCTGCTTTAGAAGCAGCAGATTCAAAGAAGATATTGCCACTATTGATGTAGGTCTCTACCCCATACAGCCCGATCGTTTGAAGCTCCTCTCGAAGTTCTGCCATCACGACCTTGTTTTTCCCGCCAACATTGATCCCTCTTACGAGGAGAGCGAAGCGTGTCATCTTAGTTCAATTTGTCTAAGAAGCTTTCACCGATCATGGCTTTTTCAACACCAAAGTTCTCTGCAATTGTCGCAGAGATATCAGAGAAATGTCCGACTGGAATCACACCATTACCCTTTAAGGATGGGCTATAAGCCAAGAATGGGATGTATTCACGCGTATGGTCTGTACCAGCGTAAGTTGGGTCATTTCCGTGGTCTGCCGTGATCATCAATAGGTCATCTTCACGCATCGCTGCAATGATTTCTGGCAAGCGTTGGTCAAATTCGTGCAAGCAATCGCGGTAGCCGTGGGCATTGCGACGGTGACCGTAAAGAGCATCAAAGTCTACCAAGTTGGTAAATGAGAACCCTTCTTGGAACTCAGGAAGTCCCATGGTCTTAATCAAGGTATCCATACCGTGGCTATTTGATTTGTTGTGGCCCATATCGTGGTTGATACCAGCTCCGTTGAAGATATCGTTGATCTTACCAACTGCATAGGTATCGATCCCCGCTTCGTTCAACTTATCCAAAACAGTTGGCGCAAATGGTGAAACAGCTAAATCACGACGGTTGGCTGTACGTGTGAAGTTGCCTGGTTCCCCAACATAAGGACGAGCAATGATTCGACCAAGAAGAGCTGGACGTTCCAAAGTGATGGAACGAGCGTATTCACAGATACGGTACAACTCATCCAAAGGAATGATGTCTTCGTGAGCAGCGATTTGAAGCACAGGGTCTGCTGATGTATAGATGATCAACTCGCCAGTTTCCATTTGACGTGGTCCAAAGTCATCAATGACCGCTGTACCAGAATAAGGTTTGTTGGCTTCACGGATGACCTTACGTCCTGAGAATTCTTCAATCTTTGTAATAATTTCTTCAGGGAAACCATTCCAGAAGGTATCAAACGGTTCTGTAATGTTGAGCCCCATGATTTCCCAGTGACCAGTCATGGTGTCTTTCCCAAGAGAGACTTCTTGCAATTTTGTCGCATAGCCAGTTGGGTTGTTTTCAGCTGGCACCGTCTTCAATGGGACTTCACGAGGAATATTTCCAAGACCGATTTTGGCCATGTTTGGTACATTCAAGCCGACGGTTTTAGAGATGTGGCCCAAAGTATCAGATGCGCCATCTGGAACTCCTGCATTGACAAAGTTATTGGCATCTGGTGCAGCACCGATCCCAACTGAATCCAGCACAACTAAGTGCATGCGTTTAAATTTTGACATATACTGCCTCTTTCCTTTATTAAACTAGCTATATTATACCATATCCCTATAAGAAGAGAGCCGTTGATAGATCCGGACCCTCTTTAGAGAAACCTATTTTTCAATGATGACAGGGCCATCTGGTGTCCCTACAATCACTTTTGAAATCATGTTCAAGAATAAACCGTGCTCGACAACCCCGACGGTGTGATCCAGTTCATTGGCCAGAGCATCCGCATCCTTTATCACCTTGAGGTCCAAGTCAATGATAAAGTTGCCTTGGTCGGTTACAAAACGTTGATCATCCGCGTGACGGAAATCAGGATGGTAACCCTTTTGCTCAAAATGACGGAAAAGATTTTCAGCCCCGTATTGCACTACTTCCACTGGAAGTTTGAATGCCCCAAGAGTTGCGACTTGTTTGGATTCATCCACGATCCAAATGCAATCTTTTGAATTGGTTGCGACGATTTTTTCCATGAGGAGAGCCCCACCGCCACCTTTGATCCCGTTCAATTGAGGATCCACTTCATCTGCGCCATCCACTGTCACATCGACCACTTCGACATCGTCGATAGCCTTGAGCGGGATGCCTAAACTTTCAGCCTGATCATAGGTCACACTCGACGTTGTGACAGCTGTGATCTGCAAGCCTTCTTCTTTGATGCGACGACCCAATTCAGCCACAAAATAATAAGCAGTTGACCCTGTACCGAGACCGACAATCATGCCGTCTTTGACAAACTCAGCCGCCTTAATTCCTACCTGTTCTTTTAGGTTTACCATCATAGACCTCCTTTTATATTCTCTTACAGTATAGCATATTCTGTAAGAGATTTCACTAATTATTTGAAAACCTTTCCAGTTTTAGTTCTAAAAGCAAAACCTTGCCCGTCCGCTGACTTTACGATAGAATAGAGATGAATCTACAGGAAAAGAGAAATGACATGATTACTAAAGAATTTGATACTATTGCTGCCATCTCGACCCCTCTCGGTGAGGGGGCGATCGGGATCGTCCGCTTGAGCGGGACAGACAGCTTTGCCATTGCGCAAAAGATCTTCAAAGGGAAAGATTTAAGCAAGGTCGCAAGCCACACGCTCAACTACGGTCATATCGTAGATCCAGATAAGGACGAGATTCTCGACGAAGTCATGGTTGGAGCTATGCGCTCGCCGAAGACCTTTACCCGTGAAGACATCATCGAGATCAATACCCACGGCGGGATTGCCGTAACCAATGAAATCCTGCAATTGGTCATTCGTGAAGGCGCTCGATTAGCTGAACCTGGTGAATTTACCAAGCGGGCCTTTCTGAATGGTCGGGTCGATTTGACCCAGGCTGAAGCCGTCATGGACATCATCCGCGCAAAGACCGACAAGGCTATGAACATCGCCGTGAAACAACTCGAAGGTTCCCTGTCTGACCTGATCAACAACACGCGCCAAGAGATCCTCAATACCCTGGCCCAGGTTGAAGTCAATATCGACTATCCTGAGTACGATGATGTCGAAGAAGCAACCACTGAGATCATCCGTGAAAAGACCAGTGAATTTGAAGCCCTCTTGACCAATCTCCTCAAGACTGCCCGTCGCGGTAAGATCTTGCGTGAAGGGATTTCTACTGCTATCATCGGTCGTCCAAACGTCGGCAAGTCCAGCCTCCTCAATAATCTTCTTCGCGAAGAAAAAGCCATTGTTACCGATATCGAAGGGACCACCCGTGACGTTATCGAGGAATACGTCAACATCAACGGCGTTCCCCTCAAACTAGTCGATACAGCTGGTATCCGGGAAACCGAAGACATCGTTGAGCAGATCGGTGTCGAACGGTCGAAAAAAGCCCTCAAGGAAGCTGATCTAGTCCTCCTCGTCCTCAATGCTAGCGAGCCCTTGACCGATCAAGATCGCCAACTCCTTGAGATCTCACAAGATAGCAACCGCATCATCCTCCTCAACAAGGTCGACCTCCCAGAGAAGATCGAAATCGACCAACTGCCAGAAGATTACATCAAGATTTCCGTTCTGAAAAATCAAAACATCCATCAAATCGAAGACCGGATCAACGCCCTCTTCTTCGAAAACGCTGGGCTGGTTGAGCAAGATGCGACTTATCTTTCTAATGCTCGTCACATCTCCCTCATCGAAAAAGCTGTTGAAAGCCTGCAAGCGGTCAACGAAGGCTTGGCCCTCGGTATGCCGGTAGACCTGCTTCAAGTCGATCTCACCCGCACCTGGGAAATCCTCGGAGAAATTACAGGAGATGCTGCTCCAGATGAGCTCATTACCCAACTCTTCAGCCAGTTCTGTCTTGGTAAATAAATCTATTTTAAGATCCTATACTCTTAGAGACTTTTCTCACGGCGGAAAGTCTCAAATATTTCTTTCAAAATAGAATTAAGTTTACAGCTATAGGATCACTCAGTTTATACAAAAGTAGAAAAACAATGTGTCCAAAATAACAAAAATGCGTATGTGTGCAAACATACGCATTCTTTTTTGGTTTTATTTTCCTTGTTCTAATCGCTCGACGGTTTGATATGCTTGGTAGATCAGGAAGAGCCCAGTAGCATTCAAGACTGGAATCGCAATCGGCAACTCGGTCACGATTTGTGAGAAGGGTGAATTGCCAACAAAATGGAGTCCAAAACCAGCTACTAAGTATCCCCAGCCTGCTAGACGTAAATCCTTGCGTCCTCTGCTTGCTTGGACAATTAGGAAGAGCCCTAGCATAACAAGTCCTGTGTAGACCCAGTGAGACATGGGCGCATTGGCCACACGACCGAGAATCCCTGACACCGTGTAAGAGAAACCTTCCGGCAAGTCCTGACGGATATAGGCAAAGTCCTCCACGATCTGGAAACCAAGACCAGAGGCAATAGCCAAAAGGAAGATCGATTTGAGGCGACGGACGCTGAACAAATAGAGGACAAAGAAGATTGGAATCAACTTAAAGGGTTCCTCAAAGAGAGGCGCAGCGATGGCACTCTCGTACTGGTTCCAAAAGTCGCTATTTGGAGCGATCGCTTGAATCATGTCATGGAAATAGGTATTGGCAAAGCTAGACAACCAACCGGCAACAAAGCCCCCACCTAATAGAGAAAAGAGAACCGGTACCCAAGACAACTTCCACTTCTTAGCAAAATGAAAGAGGGCCCAGACAGCAGGAAGCGCATAAACCAAGAGGATCAAGGTTGAAAGTCCCACAATCCCGTACTGGCTACCAGACATCCAGCCTTCTGTCAGTGATTGGGTCTCATAGGCCAGCCCAATCGTTAGCAAGAGTAAATAGAGAAACAAAATCGATTTGCGTTTCATAAAAGACCTTTCTATAGTGAAATGAAAAAGGCTGGAAGACCAGTCTTTTCCGTGTAGTATCATTGTAACAGGATCAGCTTAAAAAAACAATAAAATCACCCAGCAATTTACTTCAGTACCGCAAGAATTTGACGAATCAAATAAGGATCTCCATCTGGCAAAGTCACCGTCTCCGCATGGTCCAAGATTCCTTGGGTAAATTGCGTCATAAACTCCTCACTATTGAGTTCATCCGCAGACTGTTGCCAGTGGCTCGGTACAGGATAGATCGTCACCGTCCCATCACCATTGGATGCATAGGTCACATGACCTTCTGCAGAAATTGGTGTAAACAACTGACGAACATCTTTAGGATAGTCAACTCCTAACCCACCAAAGTAAATTTTTGTACCAGCACTCTTTTCATTAATACTCAATTCTGTCGGTACAGACTTGATCACATAAGCCCAGACACGCGCAGCTTCAACCTGAGCAGCGGTGTAGCCTGGATAATCATTCTTATCCGCCTTCTTCGAAGATTTAACCTCGCTATCCGGGCGAGTATTCCACTTCTTGGCCTTACTCATCTTAGACGTACTACTGCTATCATCTGTATCTACTTGCTCCCGATCTTTCGGTTGCTCTTTCTTGCGATAGTAGAAATTGTCATCATCGCCATAAGCCGGTGACTGACCAGCCCAGACCCGATCCTTAGACTTATCCGAAGCATCGTCTTTGCCAGCTTTCTGACCTTTTGGAAGGAGCAAGAGACCGTAGCCTCCAACACCCGACTTGGCACTAACCGTCATCTCAGCGATCTGGTCCTTCTGCTTGAAGCTCGATGCATCAAGCTCAACATCCTCGCTGACCAAACCCTTGTCATCAAAGACCAGCTCATTGCCACGACCATCGATCCAAGTCCCCTTGATACTCGAGTAGTCCTTAGCCTTGATGGCTTTCAAATCCATACCAGACTGTTTCTTTTCCGAAGTGCTGGTCTGCTTGGTATCCGAACTCTTAGGCGACACCGTCCTATGAGGACGACCGCAGGAAGCCAAGACCAAAGCAGAAAGCACAATCACAAAACCCTTTTTCATATCAATCTCCCTTCACACACCTACTATTTTAGAAAAATAAGAAAGGAGAGTCAAAGAAAAAGAGGAGGGGGAGAATAAATTAATGACATAAAAGTCTGTAAAATTATGATTTGAATTTCTAAAGAAAAAGAAGCTCAATATATCGAGCTCCTAGACCATCATTTTTTGTTTTTCTTGTTTTGGAATCATTCGAAAGAACACAGCTCTAAAACAAGGAAACATTGATACTATCAACTCCACACATCCTACATAGACAGTTTCCCTTATTTTTTTAATATGCTTCAAAACTATATCTTGTACAAATTATTTAATCTTTCTAACTCTAATACATTCATACATACTTCTACTCCAGTACCTACCCCCTTACTATGAATAATTCCACAAGAAAACACAATCCTATCCTTACTCAAAATATTTGACAATACTACAAATGATTCCAAAACATAATTCTCTATAGTAATAAAACAATTATTTTCATCTTTAAAAAACTTTATAAATCCAATATCCTTACACCTATCACCCAAATGAAACCTAAGTGATTTTAAAAAATAATCAAAAAACACATCTCTCTCCATAGAAAACCCCTTCATTTTTAAAATATTCTGTTATATCATAAAAAAATAAGTTTTAGGACCATTCGAAACAACACGGCTCTAAAACGTCAACACTCTGTCATAAGTGAACTACTCCCCAAAAGTTAGACAGAAAAAATCTAACTTTTGGGGTGCAGTTCAACTGTCAGTTTTATCTTTTCTATCTCTGTCCCCTGCCGAAATATAAAATATGCTTAGAAAGCCTATTCTAATAGGCTTTTAGAAAATTTTGGTCTACTTTTTAGCTATCTTATTTTTTGACTGACCTTCGCTTTAATATTTTTTATCCCTCATAAATTGATTAATTTTATTCTTCTTAGTTGTTCTTTACTCCGGCAATTCCACCTTCAGGCTCATAACCGTCGGTTGTAATACTTTCTGAACAGCCGCGAGAAAGGCCAAACCGTTATCAGATGGGGAATATTGGAAAGTAATATGGATAACTTTTTTATCAAACTTATCGCCATATCTATCCACATATTGCTTGCTTTCGAGGAAGTAGATATAGTTATTGAGTTTTTCTTGCAGAATTTCCAGATGGACTGCTTCTATCTCTTCCTGCCAGCCGACTGAATCCACCAGAAGAAGCTCTAAATGATTATCAACTATACCAATAGCGTCAAGTTCGCTAGGTTCTAGTTCTGAAACAATAGTTTTTTTTACAAGAGCTTTAAACTCTTCAACATCAAACAACTCACGTTGATCTTCTATATTTGGTAGCATAGTTTCAGGATGATTACGTATATAGTTTCTATCAATATCATCTTGCTTACTTAAGGGCCAGTGCCCTGTTTCGGCATAAATCATCACCTCATATGCTTCCCTAGAAGATTGAAATGCTTTATCCATTAGTTCCTTAGTAATGGGATAGCATACTTCTGAGCCCATAGCTCCTCCAACTTCTTTAAAGAAGCTAATTTCGTAATAACCATCTGTTTCATATACAACAAATCCATCGCCTCTATGTACAATCGTATTGGAATGATTATAATCATCTAACTCATCTGCCTTTGGCCAAAGATGATGTTCACAATAAAACATTACTTCTAAAGCATCTTTTTCTGATTTTGAAACACGTTCTGCTAATTTTTGGCTAATGGGAAAGTTAAGCACTTCTTTCCCTCTACTCCACAGAATCTGATAATCATTGTTGTTTTTTAATATCGTACAATTTTTGTATTGTTGAATTTCTGTTGTCATACTATTTCTTTTTGTCTATTTCAATGGTGATACATAATCGTCTGGAAGTTTGCCTCTCCGGTCAATACATTTTTGTTCAGCAAGTGGAATTAATGTCTCAAGCTCTTCCTCAATAGGCGATGCCATCTTTTACCCATTTTCTAGTTTCTAACTCCAAATTAAAATAGAAATCTCTTCGACCAGATTTATCAAAACAATCCTCTTTAAGAGCCTCGCATACAATTCTCAGTTTCTTCTTACTTATCTCAGAAATATATAACATAGTAAATCCTGAAGGAGATTCAATTTGGTCGATTTTCTTACCTTCTAAATTATAAACCTCTAGTTCTGATGGAACGTCAAAATCGCTGGATGAGCGAAATATACTGAAGATACGCTGATATTTAGGGCTAAAGCGAAGATGATGTAAATGATGAAAACTAATCTGATGCTTCCCATTATGATTCCAATCCAGGGTTCCTTCTAGTAAATTTTGTTGCCATAACAATTTTCCTTCTAAACTAAAGTAGAAAATGATTTTGCTTACAAAGTTTTCTCCACTATAGACGATAACAATGTTCTCATCTTTATTATATTCCGCATGAATGATATCTGGTAGTTCTATCTTTATTACGCAACCATCCCACTCCCATGTGACCATCCGTTCACCGTAATCAATTTTCATCATCCTTCTCCTACTCTAACTCAGATAAATTCGAGATGTATTGTTTGCTCAGTCATCATGGAATCCACTTCCTCGACAAGTTTATCTATCTCGTTCTGTGTGATACGAATGTGGTTGTAGGTGGCTCCCAATTCTGTATACTTAACCTATATACAATAAAGCTTCCATCAGTCAACAATTCTACCTCTGCTTTTAAAGCATAGCCTTTTCATAGTCAAATGTGATGGTAGATCTTATACCAAAAATTTTCATTATTCTTCCTTTTCTTATATCTCTTTTAGGCCAAACTTGTAAATCACTTAGAAGTCTTTTAAATTTGGTATTCCAAAATGATGAGACTACCTTAAAAAATCAATGTTACGTTTTCCCCTATTATACCACACCATGGATATTTTATGACCTTTGCCAACATTTGGCTAAAGAAAAAACACTGGCGAATCAGTGTTTTACTTATCTATATTGTCCCCTGCCGGAATCGAACCAGCAACTACTCCTTAGGAGGGAGTTGTTATATCCATTGAACTAAGGGGACCGATAAAAAAAGAAGCGAGATCACTCCCGCCTCCTTGTTCGTCTTAACGACGGATTTCTTTAATACGAGCTGCTTTACCTTGCAATGCACGAAGGTAGTACAATTTCGCACGACGTACTTTACCGTAACGAACAACTTCGATCTTTTCAACACGTGGAGTGTGGATTGGGAAGATACGTTCAACACCTACACCGTTAGAGATTTTACGAACTGTGTAGTTTTCTGAGATGCCAGCACCTTTACGTGCAATAACAACACCTTCAAAAATCTGGATACGTTCACGGTTTCCTTCGACAACTTTCGCGTGTACACGAACAGTGTCACCAGGACGGAATGAAGGGATATCTGTACGAAGTTGACCTTCAGTCAAGCTTTGGATTAATGGATTCATTTTATTCTCCTATCTTTGTCAATCTTGAGGAAACTTCCTCAGCGGATAAACTGTATTTTTGTGCGTCCATTACACACAAGATACAGTTTACCAAATTTCCTAGAAAATGTAAAGAAATTTAAAGCAAAATTCCCAAAAAAATCGCCAAAAAACCAAGCAAGTAGGTTAATAATAAATAGCTATAAAATGCCTTCTTGTTACTAAGTAGTCTTTGGAGTTCATCATTCAAGGTTGAAAACGTGGTCAAACCGCCACAAAAACCTGTAGCAAGGATAAGATAGACTTCTTTTGATTCCACATGATTGTAGAATAAACCAATCAGAAAACAGCCCAAAATATTAGCTATGAGAGTTCCTAGAGGCAGTACTGAACCTTGATTATAACGTGAAAAGAAATAACGCATAAGAGCACCTAGTCCACAAGCAAGTGCTAGATAAAATACTACCATTTCTTCCTCCCTAGACAATAGGCCAATAAAAGTCCCCCGCCGACACTTAAAATTAGGTACACAAGCAAGCTAATATATCGTCCTGTGTCCAGCATTTTCACGGCGTCTAGTATAAAACTAGAAAATGTCGTTAATCCACCACAGAACCCAGTTCCAAGCGCTAGAACGACGCCTTTACTACTCCCTTTATAAACCAGATAACCTTTTACAAGATAAACCAAGCAGAAAATCCCTAGATAATTGACAAGAAGCGTCCCCCAAGGAAAATCTGGGCTTGCCGGCAACCATCTAGATACCTGATAACGAACTAATCCTCCTAACATGGCAGCTAGAAAGATTCCTAGTGAATAGAATTGTTCTTTTTTCATTTGATAGTTTTATCCTGATAATCACGCGAACGTTTGAGAATATCTGAAAAAGTCTCAACAATTGTTTCTTCGTATTTTTTATCGATGACGCGATTTCTGACTTTTTCAAAGATAACTTCTTCTCTTTTGGTATCCAAGATTAGTTTTCCTGTAGACTTTTTATAAGCAACTACACCCTCAACTAGATGCATTCTTTCTTCTAAAAGTCTTACGATTTGGTCATCAATTTGATCAATTTCTTGTCTAATAATATCTAAATCCATGTGTCTCCTCTTTATTTTGGATATAAATCGAGCCTGAAATCCATCGATCCAGCCTCTTTGTCATTAATTTGCTTTTGCTACGAGTTCTTCTGCAAAGGCTTCTAATTTTTCAATGTCTTCGTCTTCTGCAGACAAATCAACTTTGACACACTCAGAACCTTTTTCAGCACCAGTCGCAGCGAAGCAACGGTCGAAATCATCAACTGCTTTACAGAATTCATCGTAGAAGGTATCACCTGATCCTACCACACCGTAAAGTTTGCCTTTGAGATCAAGGCCAGCCAAATCTTCGTAGAAATCTTGGATCTCATCTGGAAGCTCTCCATCGCCGTATGTATAGGTCGCTACCACTGCGATATCCGCATCAAGGAAGTCCTCCGCATCCACAGTTGTACACTCGTCCACATCTACTTCGACACCAAGATCACGGAATTTGTCCGCTACGATATCAGCAATTTCTTCAGTATTTCCAGTCATACTAGCAAAAACAATCTTCGCTACAGTCATAATTTCCTCCCAAAAGCTATTTCCCGTATTATACCACTTTTTCAAGCATTTTGCACGAAACCTTTCCCGATAAGGTGAAAGAAGGGACACGTTTCAAGAATTTGGACCGATTCAACCTAATCGCCCTCATTTTCTTCTTGAATTGCTTTAATAGTTTCAATTATTATCCGTTTTCCTTCTCCAACTCGTACTCCTCTTTAATATCTTTAATACGCTGGATTTCTTCATCCAGTTTTTTATTAAATTCAGATTCAGTCTTATATGGATATGAAAAA
Source organism: Streptococcus sp. 27098_8_66 (assembly GCF_041431945.1). Classification (NCBI taxonomy): domain Bacteria; kingdom Bacillati; phylum Bacillota; class Bacilli; order Lactobacillales; family Streptococcaceae; genus Streptococcus; species Streptococcus sp. 27098_8_66. The sequence continues at coordinate 402,838 of NZ_JAPVYS010000001.1, forward strand.
CGGCTCCAGGTATACCACTTCAACCCATCTTTCCCTTTAAAATACCATTCAAGTTTGATCGGTAAATAATTTTGATTATAGGTGATCCGAACTTTGGAAAATTGGTCAGTTTTATCTAAAACTCTAGCCTCAAATTCAGGTGTCATTTTTCCTTTCACTAGTGATTTTGTGATTAGAGATTTCGGATCTCGCTCAATGATAAAGTTTGATTGTTCGATCTCATCTTTTGAAACCTTTAAATTCAGAATTGCGGAAGTGACATTTCGGTATAAGAATAAATGATATCTGTCATCAGGCTTTTCATCTGAACTACCATGATACATCTTCCCATTTTTTTCAACTACCTGAGTTATACTATAAAAATTATTACTCTTTAAATCATAGCCATTCTCAAAATTAAATTTATATAAATTTTCATTTTCCGAATCATCTACAACAATAAATCGTTGTTGTTCTAATATCGATTTTGAATCCTTACCAATCTTACCTCTCTGGACATCTATGAAAATACCAGCAACAACTACTAGAGACAAAGCAGCTAGAAAGACTTTCAAACTGAATGGTCTATTTTTAATTTCTTTCATCATATTCATCCATTCTAACAAAATATCTAACCAATGTAAAACCGCTTCCACAGCTCCTAATTAGTGATAAAGGCTTGCTGGATGGGCCTTTCTTATGTTAAAATTGACAGAGAAAATGAGGTAATGTATGAACGTAATGAATGAAATTCTTGAAAAGATTCAAGCTTATGACACGATTATTATCCACCGTCATCAGAATCCGGATCCGGATGCGATTGGTAGCCAGGTGGGCTTGCGGGATCTCCTGCGTGCGCACTTCCCTCAAAAGCGGGTCTTGGCAACTGGCTATGATGAACCGACCTTGACTTGGCTTGCTGAGATGGATACTGTCAGCGATGAGGACTATGCTGGAGCTTTGGTGATTGTCTGTGATACGGCTAATACTCCCCGCATCGATGACAAGCGCTATACGAATGGTGATTTCCTGATCAAGATCGACCACCACCCAAATGACGATGCTTATGGCGATCTGCTCTGGGTCGATACTGAGTCTAGCTCTACCAGTGAGTTGATTGCACTTTTTGCAAAGGAATTGGAGCTCGAACTTCCTGTTAGTGCCGCTCGTCTTCTCTATGCTGGGATTGTCGGAGATACAGGTCGCTTCCTTTATCCTGCCACTTCGACTCGGACCTTTGAGATCGCTGCCTATCTTCGAAGCATTCCCTTCGATTTTACAGCACTTGCTCGTCAGATGGATACGATCAACCTTAAGACAGCTAAGCTTCAAGGCTATGTCTATGACCATCTTGAGATCGATGAACATGGCGCTGCGCGTGTGACCCTAACACAAGAGCTCTTGAAGAAATTCGATCTACGTGATTCAGAGACTGCTGCAATTGTCGGAGCTCCTGGACGCATCGATACCGTATCTGTTTGGGCTATCTTTGTTGAGCAGGCCGACGGTCACTTCCGTGTCCGGATGCGTAGCAAACGTAAAGTGATCAACGAAATTGCCAAACGTCATAATGGTGGTGGCCATCCACTAGCTAGTGGAGCCAACTCCTACTCTCTTGAGGAAAACGACCAAATCTACAAAGAGCTACAAGAAGTGGCTCGCACGAACGAAGGCTGAGAACGGTTTCTCAGCCTTTTTATCTTGGTCATGGGGTTTTCATTTGATATTTCTTATGGTAAAATAAAGCTAATAAAATTTTTAAGGAGACTTATTATGGAAAAAAATCGTTTGTTTATCATTATCTCTGCTGCGGTAGCGATTCTTAGCTCTTTCTTGCCATGGGCAAGCCTGAATGCTGGTGCCTTTGGTTCATACAGCTGGAATGGCCTTCGCGGAGATGGATGGTTCGTTATTATCTTCGCAGTCGTTGCGATTGTCCTTGCTTGCTTGAACGATGTAAAATCTTCACTACCAAAAGGTTTTGCAATTGGTGTTATCGTAGCAGGAGCTCTCTCAACTATCGTAACATTGATCGATGTCTTCGGTGTGAACAAGTACGCTGTTGACTTCAATGGTTATGGCGTTTCAATTGGCTTTGGTTTGATCCTTGCTTTAATCGCATCAATCGCTATTGTTGTAACTGGTCTCTTGGCGATGTCAGGTGGTAAAATAACTAAAGGAACATTCGAAGAACTTGCTGAATCTGGTAAAGGATTTGCCCAATCTGTTGGACGCGTGACAACTTCTACTGTAAAAACTGCTGTAAATGAAATCAAAAAAGAATCACACGAACACACTGAGGGACAAGCTGATCAACCAGTTGAAGCACCAAAAGATCCAAATCAATCTGAACAATAATAAGATCATCATCGCCTTGGCTTAGCCAGGGTGATTTTTTTGATCATTAATTTAAATAAAATTAGTGAAAATACTTGTCAAGATCCTGGAAATTTGGTACACTAGCTTAGTAACAATCTATGGCTCGGAAAGAGACCATGGCAGAAAGGAAATATTGCAAAATGAAAAAAGATATCCATCCAGAATATCGCCCTGTTGTCTTCATGGACACTACTACTGGTTACAAGTTCCTCAGCGGTTCAACTAAGTACTCTAGCGAAACAGTTGAATTCGAAGGTGAAACTTACCCATTGATCCGTGTTGAAATTTCATCAGACTCACACCCATTCTACACTGGACGTCAAAAGTTCACTCAAGCAGATGGACGTGTGGATCGTTTCAACAAAAAATACGGTCTCAAATAAGAACCAACACAGAACCACTTCCCTTTCGGGAGTGGTTTTTTTGATCTCTGTTTCTTTTATTGTGAATGCACAAAATAAGAGGTTAGGATGTTGATCCCAACCTCTTTTTTCATCTTAATGGAACTGCATCCCACCATCTACGATAATGGTTTGTCCTGTGATGTAGTTTGAATCTGGTCCAGCAAGGAAGCTGACCGCAGCTGCTACATCTTCTGGTTCTGAAAGACGTTTCAAAGTGATATCTTTAGCGAATGTTTGCATACCCCATTCGTCGTCTTTACCTGCGTTCTTCCCAACTTCATGAGCAATGTCAAACATCATTGGTGTCTTCACGATACCTGGTGCATAAGCATTGACAGTGATTCCTGAATCCGCCAAGTCACGCGCCAAGGTTTGCGTAATCCCACGAACAGCAAACTTGGTCCCACCATAAATAGTCAAGTTTGGATTTCCGACAACCCCTGCTTGTGAAGTCGCATTGATGATCTTTCCACCATGACCGAGTGCTTTGAACTGAGCTTGAGCTGCTTGTGCACCCCAAATCACACCACCAACGTTAATAGCAAACGTACGTGTAAATTGTTCTTCTGTAATTGTTTCAAGTGGTGTAGTTGGCGCAACACCTGCATTGTTCACGACAACATTCAAATCTCCAAAATGGTCAACAACTTTTTGGAAAGCTGCAGCCACTTCTTCTTTTTTAGACACATCAGCTACGACTGCAAAAGCATTATCTGCTGACAACTCAGCAACTGCTTTTTCAGCTGTTTCAGCATTGTAGTCCAATACTCCGACCTTGAAGCCATCTTGCACCAAACGTTTTGCGATTGCAAAACCGATTCCTTGACCAGCACCTGTGACAATAGCTACTTTAGACATATGATTCCTCCTTGGTATCAACGATACCAGCAAACGTTCCTATCAGAACAGCAAGGGTTGACAACTAATTTTGATGGGGTCTATCATAAACTCCGACAAAACTATGCTAACAGTATACTCTTTTGTGAAAAACATTTCAAACTCTAGCCTGTTTTTTTGAAAAAAATAGTTTATTTATATGATATCTTTATTTAGTGATAAATGAACGAAAGCGTGAAATAGAATTTGGCTTTTAACCAAAACAGATAACTGTACTATTCTGTAAAAGCTACA